>NZ_QWFA01000143.1 GCF_003501885.1 Streptomyces globisporus | reverse complement strand
GCGAGGTTCAGGCTACTACGGTCATACAGTCAAGTCAGCTTGGACGACCGACCCGCCCGTGGTGCCCCCGCCTTCCTCCCCCTCGCCCGGGTCCCAGGCCGCGAACGGATCGAAGCCGCGGTGGCCGATCTCGCCGAACACCGTGACCGGGGCGCCGCCGGACAGGGCGACGAGCTTCCACAGGCCCGGCCGGGACAGCGCGGCGGGGGCGATCGGCAGCGCGGATCCGGAACGCGCCTGGGCGTCCGGGTGAGCGTCCGCGTGGGCGTCGGCCAGCTGCCAGCCGTCCTTGGACGGCACGGGTATGACATCGCGCAGGGTGACCGGCCAGGCGTCCAGCCAGGGGTCGTCCCGCAGGGCGTTCCCGTAGACGGCCGGTGCGGCCGCTGCGGCGATCCCCGGCGGGGGACCGGCCGCGGCCGTGGCCCCGAACTGCTCGCCCAGCTCCGCCCGGAGCTGCGCGCCGCCCGGGTACGGCGTCAGCTCGGCGTCGATCGTCGCCCCCACCGGCAGCGCCTGCGCCGGGGACCGGCCCGCCGCACCGAACGAGAGCAGCAGAGCGGTGCGGCCCGATCCCCGCCCGTACAGCCAGATCCGGCGGGCGACGATCTTGCCGTCCGGGGTGTCGTACTGCGCGAGGACCAGCCACCGGTCGCGGAGCGGGGGGCCTTCGGCGGACACGGGCAGCCCGACTCTCGTCCGCACGGTCGCGGCCAGCGGATCCGGCAGCCGGTCCCGGCCGAGCCAGGCCGTGTCCAGCAGATGGAGCAGGCCGCACTCCTCCAGCAACCGGACCGGCCGGCCCGGCCCTGACCCGGTGATCGCGCCCAACTCCCGCACCCGGGCGGCGAGACCGGGGGCCTGGGCGTCGACCATCCGGGCCGCGGTCTCCTCCCACAGGCCGTACCCCGAGCGGTCGGTCGCGGCCAGTCCGCCGCGCAGCAGGTCGGCCAGGCGCTGTTCCAGCTCCTGGGCACCGCCCGTGACCCGCTCCGCGCGGCGCTCCGCCCGCTTTCTGGCAGCGACCGGGTCGGCGGTGCCCCGCGCGGTGTCACCGCCCGCCGCGGGACCGCTCTTCTGCGCCGCGCGTACGCGCCGGCCCGCGAGCCACTCCTCGGCCCAGTCGGCGGGCTCGGCGGGCGGGAACGCGCCGTCGTCCGACGCCCGGAGCAACAACAGCCCCAGCGCGTGCTTGCACGGGAACTTCCGGCTCGGGCAACTGCACGCGCAGGCGGGCCCCGCGGTGTCGACCACCGTCCGATACGGCGTGCTTCCACTGCCCTTGCACAGGCCCCACACCGCACCCGTCGCGTCGGACCCCGTGCCGGACCACGGACCGGCCGCGCCGAGGCGCGTGCCCGCCTTGCGTGACGCCGCGTCAGGAGCCAGTGCCAGCACCTGTTCCACCGACCAGCGCGCCACCGGGGCACCGGTGGGCGAGGGCTCTCCCCCGTGAGATAGCTGCATGTCTCCGACGGTAGGGGGCGCCACTGACAATCCCCTCCCGACCTGCTCCGACCTGCCAAGCAGCGGTCCGAGGGCGGGCCGAGGGGAGATTTGACTTTGCCCTGCCTTTGCGTTTCTCTGCGGTCTCCGCGTACGGAACGAATCCGTGCCCGGGCCGATCCAGGGGGGATCCCAGATGAACCGCACCACCCGCACCACCCGCGCCCTCGCGGTCGCCGTCCTCGTGCTCGGACTCGGGGCCTGCTCGGCCGAGTCCGTGGACGAGGCGGTCGGCAAGGCGGTCGACACGACCGTGGACGAGACCTACGAGGTCACGTACGAGGTCACCGGCACGGGCGTCGACGAGATCATGTACCACGGGGGCGGCGGCGAGGCCATGGAGCCCGAGCTGGAGACCGTCACCAAGCCGGCCCTGCCGTGGAAGAAGACCGTCGAACTGCGCGGGATCATGCCGCCCGCCGTCACGCCGGTCGCCCTGGAGGCGGGAGGCGCCGACATCACCTGCTCCATCACCTACAAGGGCAAGGTCATCAAGGAGGCGAAGGGCGAGGGCATGCTCACGGCGGGTGGCTGCGTCGCCGTGTCGCCGATCGTGGGCTGACCGGGCCGATCCGCCCCGGTCGCCCGACCGGGCCGACGGACCTCGGGGGAGGGGGCCAAGCGCTCGTCAACGGGCTCTGACCTGCGGTCAGGGCCCGTTGTCAGTGGCATGGTGCACGGTGGTATCCACATCGGGTCGACCGATCTGGAGGGGGAGCCATGACCGTGTCCAACACCACCGAGGCCGTCGAGCCGGAGGCCGGCGCCCGGGCGCTGCGCCCGCACGCGGAAGACGCGTTCGCCGGGGAGCTGAAGGCGCTCGCCGCCGCCGACGACCGTCCCAGGCCCGCCCGTTGGCGGCTGTCGCCGTGGGCCGTCGCCACCTATCTGCAGGGCGGGACCCTGCCGGACGGGACGGTGATCACCCCGAAGTACGTGGGCCCGCGCCGCCTGGTCGAGGTGGCCGTGACCACGCTCGCCACCGACCGGGCGCTGCTCCTGCTCGGCGTCCCCGGCACGGCCAAGACCTGGGTGTCCGAGCACCTCGCCGCCGCCGTCAGCGGCGACTCGACGTTGCTCGTGCAGGGCACCGCGGGCACGCCCGAGGAAGCCGTCCGCTACGGGTGGAACTACGCCCAGCTGCTGGCCCACGGCCCCAGCCGCGACGCCCTGGTGCCCAGTCCGCTGATGCGGGCCATGTCCGAGGGCATGACCGCCCGGGTCGAGGAGCTGACCCGCATCCCCGCCGATGTGCAGGACTCGCTCATCACGATCCTGTCCGAGAAGACGCTCCCCGTCCCCGAGCTGGGCCAGGAGGTCCAGGCCGTCCGCGGGTTCAACCTCATCGCCACGGCCAACGACCGGGACCGCGGCGTCAACGAGCTGTCCAGCGCCCTGCGCCGCCGGTTCAACACCGTGGTGCTGCCCCTGCCCGAGACCCCGGACGCCGAGGTCGACATCGTGTCCCGGCGCGTCGACCAGATCGGCCGCTCGCTCGACCTGCCCGCGTCCCCGGAAGGCCTGACCGAGATCCGGCGCGTGGTGACGGTCTTCCGCGAACTGCGCGACGGGGTGACCACCGACGGGCGCACCAAGCTCAAGTCCCCCTCCGGCACGCTCTCCACCGCCGAGGCGATCTCCGTCGTCACCGGCGGCCTCGCGCTCGCCGCCCACTTCGGCGACGGCGTCCTGCGCCCCGGCGACGTCGCGGCCGGCATCCTCGGCGCGGTCGTCCGGGACCCCGCGGCGGACCGGGTTGTCTGGCAGGAGTATCTGGAGACCGTGGTCCGCGAGCGGGACGGCTGGAAGGACTTCTACCGCGCCTGCCGCGAGGTATCCGCATGAGCGTCACGGCGGCGGCCGCCGCCGTGACGCCGGGCCGCGCCGCGACCGGGCCGGCCGATGGGCCCTGGCTGCTGGGCGTGCGGCATCACGGGCCCGGGTCGGCCCGCGCGGTCCTCGCCGCGCTCCGGGCGGCCCGCCCGGCCGCCGTCCTCATCGAGGGGCCGCCCGAGGGGGACGCGCTGGTGCCCCTGGCCGCCGACCCGGGGATGCGTCCGCCCGTCGCGCTGCTCGCGCACGCCGTGGAAGATCCGGGGCGGGCCTCCTTCTGGCCGATGGCCGCGTTCTCGCCCGAGTGGGTGGCCCTCCGCTGGGCCCTCGACCACGACGTCCCGGTCCGCTTCATCGACCTGCCCGCCGCCCACTCCCTCGCGCTCAAGGAACCCGCGCTCAAGGAGCCGGTGCGGCGGCCGGAGCGCGCAGAGGCGGAGGAAGAGGAGGAGGTCACGCCGGTCGTCGATCCGATCCGGGTGCTCGCCGAGACCGCCGGATACGACGACCCCGAGCGCTGGTGGGAGGACGTCGTCGAACACCGCTCGCCCACCGGGAGGGCAGATACGGGAGAGACCGACGGCGGTGGCACGCCCCCCGAAGGCATGCTCCCCGAGCGCACGCCCGGTGACGCCCTCGCCCCGTTCGGCGCGCTGGCCGAGGCCATGGGCGCGCTGCGCGAGGCGTACGGGGACGGCGGGCAGCCCCGCGACGCGGTGCGTGAGGCGTACATGCGGATCCAACTGCGCACCGC
The DNA here is from genome assembly GCF_003501885.1 of Streptomyces globisporus. Taxonomy (GTDB): domain Bacteria; phylum Actinomycetota; class Actinomycetes; order Streptomycetales; family Streptomycetaceae; genus Streptomyces; species Streptomyces globisporus_D. Next base: position 12,303 of record NZ_QWFA01000143.1, on the reverse strand, counting down.
GCGCAGGGAGTTCGGGGACGACGTCGCCGTCGTCTGCGGGGCCTGGCACGTCCCCGCTCTCGCCGCGCGCACCACCCTCGCCGCCGACCGCGCCCTGCTCAAGGGCCTCCCGAAGGTCAAAACGGATCTGACCTGGGTGCCGTGGACCCACCGCCGGCTCGCCCGGCAGAGCGGATACGGGGCCGGGATCGACTCGCCCGGTTGGTACGGGCATCTCTTCGAGGCGGCCGACCGGCCGATCGAGCGCTGGATGACCAAGGTCGCCGGACTGCTGCGCGGCGAGGACCGGTTCGTCTCCACCGCCCATGTCATCGAGGCCGTCCGGCTCGCCGAAACTCTCGCGGCCCTCCGGGGCCGCCCGCTGGCCGGCCTGGGCGAGACGACCGACGCCGTGCGGGCCGTCATGTGCGAGGGGTCCGACGTTCCGCTCGCCCTCGTCCGGGACCGGCTGGTCGTCGGCGAGAGCCTCGGCGAGGTGCCCGACACCGCCCCGGCCGTCCCGCTGCAACGGGACCTGGCCCGCAGCCAGCGCACCCTCCGGCTCAAGCCGGAGGCGTCGGAACGCGAGCTGGACCTCGACCTGCGCAAGGAGACCGACGCCGCCCGCAGCCGCCTCCTGCACCGGCTGCGCCTCCTCGACGTCGGCTGGGGCGACCCGGTCGCGGGGCGCGGCAGCACCGGCACCTTCCGGGAGAGCTGGCGGCTCCGCTGGGAACCGGAACTGCACGTGCGGGTCGCGGAGGCCGGGGTGTGGGGCACGACCGTGCTCACCGCCGCCACCGCGAAGGCCGCGTCGCAGGCCGTGGCGGCGAGAGCGCTGGCCGATGTCACCGCACTCGCCGAACACTGCCTCCTGGCCGAACTGCCCGACGCGCTGCCCGTCGTGATGAGGGCCCTCGCCGACCGGGCCGCTCTCGACGCGGACGTCGGCCACCTCGCGGACGCGCTGCCCGCCCTGGCCCGCTCCCTGCGGTACGGGGACGTGCGCTCCACGGACACGGCGGCGCTCGCGGAGGTCGCCGCCGGACTCGCCGAGCGGATCTGCGTCGGCCTGCCGCCCGCCTGCACCGGCCTCGACCCGGACGGCGCCGAGGCACTGCGCGGTCAGGTGGAGGCGGTGCACGGCGCGATCGGCCTGCTGGACACCGGGGCGGAGCCCGGCCCGGGGCTGCGGGAGCGCTGGGGAGCCGTCCTGCACAAGCTGGCGGCCCGGGACGCGGTCGCCGGGATCATCCGAGGCCGGGCCGCCCGGCTGCTGCTGGACGAAGGGCGGCTGGCGGAGGACGAGGCGGCCCGGCTCATGGGCCTGGCCCTCTCGCCCGGCACTGCGCCCGCCGACGCCGCCGCCTGGATCGAGGGGTTCGTCGGCGGCGCGTCGGGCGGCGGCATGCTGCTGGTCCACGACGAGCGGCTGCTCGGCCTCGTCGACGCCTGGCTGACCGGTGTCCCCGCCGACCTGTTCACCGATGTGCTGCCGCTGCTGCGCCGCACGTTCTCCGCGTACGAACCGGGCGTGCGGCGCACCCTCGGCGAGCTGGTCCGGCGCGGCCCCGCCTCCGAGGGCACCCGCCGTGACGACGGAGCCCCGGCGACCGGAGGCTTCGGACCCGGTCTCGACCCGGCCAGGGCTGCCGCCGTCGAACCGGTGCTGCGGCTGCTGCTGGGCCGCCCGCCCGAGCCCGTGGAGGCGGCCGTATGACGACGACCAGGACGACCACGAGGACGGACCCGATGAGGCGGACACCGGGGGAGACCACGGAACGGACCACCGAACGGACGGCGACGGGCTCGCCCACCCCGCCCGACGCCGAACGGCTGCGGCGCTGGCGGATGGTGCTCGGGGCCGACAGTGCCGACAGCACGGGATGCACCCTCACCGGCCAGGACGCGGCGATGGACGGTGCGTTGAACGCGCTGTACGGCGGAGGCGCCGAGAAAAAGCCCAACAGCCGGGGCACCGGCGGCCGTTCGGCCGGGCTCGGCGCGTCGGCGCCCTCCGTCGCCCGCTGGCTCGGCGACATCCGGACCTACTTCCCCAGCTCCGTGGTCCAGGTCATGCAGCGCGACGCGATCGACCGGCTCGGCCTGTCGGCCCTCCTCCTGGAGCCGGAGATGCTGGAGGCGGTCGAGCCGGACGTCCATCTCGTCGGCACCCTGCTCTCCCTCAACAAGGCGATGCCCGAGACGACGAAGGAGACCGCACGCGCCGTCGTCCGCAAGGTCGTCGAGGACCTGGAGAGGAGGCTGGAGAGCCCTACGAGGGCCACCCTGACCGGGGCCCTGGACCGTTCGGCGCGGATCAGCCGGCCGCGCCACCGGGACATCGACTGGGACCGCACGATCCGGGCCAACCTCAAGAACTACCTGACGCTCCCAGGACCGGACGCCGCGACGACGACGGGCACGGTCGTGCCGGAACGCCTCATCGGCTACGGCCGCTCCTCCCGGTCCGCCAAGAAGGACATCGTCCTGTGCGTCGACCAGTCGGGCTCGATGGCCGCGTCCGTCGTCCACGCCTCCGTCTTCGGGGCGGTGCTCGCCTCCATGCGCACCCTCTCGACCCGGCTCGTCGTCTTCGACACCGCGGTCGTCGACCTCACGGACCAGCTCGACGACCCGGTCGACGTCCTCTTCGGCACCCAGCTCGGCGGCGGCACCGACATCAACCGGGCGCTCGCCTACTGCCAGTCGAGGATCACCCGCCCCGCGGACACCGTCGTCGTCCTCATCAGCGACCTCTACGAGGGCGGCATACGCGACGAGATGCTCAAGCGGGTCGCCGCGATGAAGGCGACCGGCGTGCAGTTCGTGACGCTGCTCGCCCTCTCCGACGAGGGTGCACCGGCGTACGACCACGAGCACGCGGCGGCGCTCGGAGCGCTGGGAGCCCCCGCGTTCGCCTGTACGCCGGATCTCTTCCCGGACGTCATGGCGGCGGCGATCGAGAAGAGACCACTGCCCATACCGGACAAGGAGCATCAACCGTAGCCAGGGACTTGCGTGACCCCCACGGGCTCGTGCAAGCATCGACACCGTCGTTCGCGGAGGGGTGCATTCCGCCGCCCTCCGCCTCCACCCGCCTGCGTACCAGGAGCCCACCCGAGTGACCGCAACCGCCGCTGCCCGCGCAGCCGTCGATCCGCGCCCGGCGCGCGGGACGGCGGGGCGTCGCGCGGTGCAGGTGGTGCTGTTCCTCGGCGGGCTGCTGGCCCTCGGCCTCCTCGCGGGCGGCCGCGCGGAGGCGCAGGAGCGTCCGGACCCGGTGGGTCTCACCGCCTCCTTGGCTGAAGCCGTGCCGCAGGAAGCGGTTCGGGAGGGCGCGGTTCGAGAGGGTGCGGTTCCCGAGGACCTCGCCCGCACGGCAGTCGAGCCTCCGGTTCGCCGGGTCGCCGACAAGGGAATGGAGCCGCTCGCGGACCAGGTCGTGGACCCGGTCGCCGATCAGCTCGTGGAGCCGGTGGGAGCACCGCCTGTCGAGCCGGTCACCGACCAGGCCGCGCAGGACCGGCCCGCACAGCACCAGCCCGCGCAGCACAGGCCGACACAGCACCGCCCCGCGCAGCCCGAGACCGTACGGAAGGCGGCCGCGGCGCTCTCCGCGGAACCGGCCACGGAACCCGTCGACTCCGTGGCCCCCGTGGTCGGGGGAGCGGGCGGCGCCGTCGGCCGGATCGCCGAGGGGGTGCGGCCGCTGGTGGCGTCCCTGCCGGGGCTCCCTCCGCTGCTCTCCGCGCTGCCCGTGCCGATCGGTGCGCCGGACGCGCCAGGTGCGCCGGGCGCACCGGCACCGCCCGTTCCGGGCACCGGCCGTGGTGCCGAGGGCTCCACCGAGCCGGGTGACGCCGGCGCGGACGCCTCGGCCGAGCGCGAGGCCGGCCATGACCGGAGCACCGGGGCGCAGCGCCTCGCCCCGGCCGTGCCGGACCGGTCCGGCACGTCGGCCGCCGGGCACGCGCGGATCTCCGCGCCCGCCCCGACGCTCCCGCCCACGCGGGACCGCGCGCCGTTCGCCCCCTGCGGCGACCTCGTGCGCACGGTGGTGGCCGATGCGCAGGGCCCGCGCGGTGGCGACCTGCACGCGACCCCCGTCCCGGGCGGCCCGTACGCCGCGCTCGTCCGGGGAGCCGGGCTCCCCGCGACCGTCGCCCCGATCACCGACAGATCCGGCGAGATCCTCGAATTCCCCGGCTAGGGCAGGCCGTTCCCCCGCCTCGACCTGCCGCGCGGGGGCGGAACAGGTCTGCCCGCGTCCGGACGAATCCTCCGGACAGCCGAACATCTTCGAAGGATCTGACACACCCATGCACAAGAACATGCGCCGCTCCATAGCCGTCGCCGCCACCGCCACCGGAATGTGGGCGCTCGGCACCGCCGCGGCGAGCGCGGCCGAACTGCCCGTGTCCGTACCGCTGTCCACCCCGGACCTGGGGGCCGAGACCCCCGACGCGACGGACGTCGTCGCGGACGTCACCGACGCCAAGGTGGTCGAGGACGCCAAGGCGCTCACCGACACCGAGGCCGTCGACCGTGCCGGCGACGCCAAGGACACGCTGAAGAAGGCCGGGAACAAGGCCACCGAGGCGGCCAAGGCCGTCGGCGCGGCCGATGTGCGGGACAGCCTCCCGTCGCAGGTGCAGGCCCCGGAGTTCCCGGAGGCCGCCGAGGTCCCGCAGCTCGGTGACGTACAGCAGCTGCCCGGAGCGGGCCACCTCCCCGACGCGCACCTCCCGGACACGCAGCTCCCCGGCGCAGGCATCCCCGAAGCGGGCATCCCCGACACCCGGATCCCCGACGCGCAGTTCCCCGACGCCCAGGTCCCCGTTGCGCCGGTCGACGAGATCGACTACCTCTTCGGGCCGATCGAGCAGATCCCCGGCTACGCGCAGAGCCAGGTGCCGACCGCCGTCCAGGGCACGCTGGCCGAGGCCGGGCCCGTCGTCGAGCAGACGTCCGACTCCGTGCTGCCGCCGCTCGCCGCGGACGCGGTCGGCGTAGCCGTCCCGGTCGTCGGGCAGGCGGTCGGTGACGTCGGCACGCTCGCGCAGGGCGTCGTCGGCGAGGTCGGGCCGTTCGCCCGGGGAGTCGTCGGCGACGCCGCCGCCCCCTTCGTGCAGGGCGTCACGACCGAGGTCCAGCCGCTGGCGCACGGCGTCACGGGTGCGGCCGTGCCGTTCGCCGAGGGCGTCGCGTCCGAGGTGCGGCCGCTCGCGCAGGGGCTGACCGGCGACGCGGTCGCGCCGTTCGCCCAGGGGGTCACCACCCGGGTGCAGCCGCTGGCCGAGGGCGTCGGGGCACAGGCCCGGCCGTTCGCCGGCGGTCTGACGGACACGGTCCGCGAGGACGCCCGTCCCGCCGTCGCCAACGCGGCGGCCGGCGCCCAGGGCCTCACCTCGGTCACCCCGTCCTTCGTCACGGACGCGGTGCCCGGGCGGTAACCGGACGAGCGGGGCGCACACGGCGCACGCGCCGTAGGCGATTCACTGCACCGGAGTACCCGGCCCCAGGGGACCCGGGCCGTGAGCTCCGGTGCCCCCCCACAGCCCTTCCCGACCCCCGGCGAGCCCCGTCCGGGGGTCGGGAAGGGCCACCCTCTGTGACCGTTATCACCGCTCAGGTGTGATCTGCGATTTAGGGTCACGCGGAGCGCGGGGATAACCTGCCGGATGGACATGCCGCGTACGCGGACACCGTGTATGCCTCCCTAGTGACAGCGCAGTCACGTTGCCCTTCGCGGCACGCCCACGCAGAAGAACGAACCGCGAGACCACTAAAAGGGACGGACGCGCGTGGACCTGTTCGAGTACCAGGCGAGGGACCTCTTCGCCAAGCACGGTGTACCGGTGCTGGCCGGTGAAGTCATCGACACGCCTGAGGCAGCCCGCGAGGCGACCGAGAAGCTGGGCGGCAAGTCTGTCGTCAAGGCGCAGGTGAAGGTCGGCGGCCGCGGCAAGGCCGGCGGCGTCAAGCTGGCCGGCGACGCCGACGAGGCCGTCGCCCGGGCGACCGACATTCTCGGTATGGACATCAAGGGCCACACGGTCCACAAGGTGATGATCGCCGAGCTGTCCCCGGAGATCGAGGCGGAGTACTACGTCTCGTACCTCCTCGACCGCACCAACCGCACCTTCCTGGCCATGGCCTCGGTGCAGGGTGGCATGGACATCGAGGAGGTCGCGGAGAAGACCCCCGAGGCCCTCGCGAAGGTCCCGGTCGACTCCAACTCCGGCGTGGACATCGCCAAGGCCCGCGAGATCGTGGCCCAGGCGAAGTTCCCGGCCGACGTGGCCGAGGGTGTCGCCGAGGCCCTGGTGACCCTGTGGGAGACCTTCGTCGCCGAGGACGCGCTCCTCGTCGAGGTCAACCCGCTGGTGAAGACCAAGGACGGCCGCATCCTGGCGCTGGACGGCAAGGTCTCGCTCGACGAGAACGCCGACTTCCGCCAGCCGGAGCACGAGGCTCTGGAGGACAAGGACGCAGCCAACCCGCTCGAGGCTGCCGCCAAGGCCAAGAACCTCAACTACGTCAAGCTCGACGGCGAGGTCGGCATCATCGGCAACGGCGCCGGCCTGGTCATGTCGACCCTGGACGTCGTCGCGTACGCCGGTGAGAACCACGGCGACGTGAAGCCCGCCAACTTCCTCGACATCGGTGGCGGCGCCTCCGCCGAGGTCATGGCGAACGGCCTGGAGATCATCCTCGGCGACCCGGACGTCAAGTCCGTCTTCGTCAACGTCTTCGGTGGCATCACCGCCTGCGACGAGGTCGCCAACGGCATCGTGCAGGCGCTCGCGCTGCTCGAGTCCAAGGGCGAGAAGGTCGAGAAGCCGCTGGTCGTGCGTCTCGACGGCAACAACGCGGAGCTGGGTCGCAAGATCCTCTCCGACGCCAACCACCCGCTCGTGCAGCGCGTGGACACCATGGACGGCGCGGCCGACAAGGCCGCCGAGCTCGCCGCGGCTGCGAAGTAAGGGACGAGGGACTCCAACACCATGGCTATCTTCCTCACCAAGGACAGCAAGGTCATCGTCCAGGGGATGACCGGCGCCACGGGCATGAAGCACACCAAGCTCATGCTGGGTGACGGCACCAACATCGTCGGTGGCGTCAACCCGCGCAAGGCCGGTACGTCCGTCGACTTCGACGGCACCGAGGTCCCGGTCTTCGGCTCCGTCAAGGAAGCGATGGAGAAGACCGGCGCGAACGTGTCCGTCCTCTTCGTCCCGCCGGCCTTCTCCAAGGCCGCCGTCGTCGAGGCGATCGACGCCGAGATCCCGCTCGCGGTCGTCATCACCGAGGGCATCGCCGTTCACGACTCCGCCGCGTTCTGGGCGTACGCGAACGAGAAGGGCAACAAGACCCGGATCATCGGCCCGAACTGCCCCGGTCTCATCACCCCGGGCCAGTCCAACGCCGGCATCATCCCGGGCGACATCACCAAGCCCGGCCGCATCGGTCTCGTGTCCAAGTCCGGCACGCTGACCTACCAGATGATGTACGAGCTCCGTGACATCGGCTTCTCGTCCGCCGTCGGCATCGGTGGCGACCCGGTCATCGGTACGACGCACATCGACGCCCTCGCGGCGTTCGAGGCCGACCCCGACACCGACCTGATCGTGATGATCGGCGAGATCGGCGGCGACGCCGAGGAGCGTGCCGCCGACTTCATCAGGGCGAACGTCACCAAGCCGGTCGTCGGCTACGTCGCGGGCTTCACCGCCCCGGAGGGCAAGACCATGGGCCACGCCGGCGCCATCGTCTCCGGCTCCTCGGGCACCGCCCAGGCGAAGAAGGAGGCCCTGGAGGCCGCCGGCGTCAAGGTCGGCAAGACGCCGACCGAGACCGCCAAGCTGGCGCGCGAGATCCTCGGCGCCTGACGCAGGCCGCAGGGACACACGCACACGGCGCGGGCCCGCACCCCTTTTCGACCAGGGGTGCGGGCCCGCGCCGTTCGCGTACGTACGGCCGTCCGGCTCACTTCAGCTGCGGGACCAGCCGTTCCGGGCCGTGCGCCAACTGTTCGCTCAGCGACTTCTGCAGCTTCAGATCCTGTGCGGTGAGCTTCTGCGGACCACCGCGCGGCGGTACGCCCCCGACCCGTTCGGGGGGCGAGATCGGCGGCTCGTAGTGGGTGGGCGCGGTGTGCAGGGTCAGCCCGGTCACGGCGATGAGCAGCGCGACGCCCGCGACGGCGGCCCGGGTCCACAGCCTGGCCTGGTTCTCGCTGCCGGTGCGCACGGCACGGGCCGGCCGCGGTACGGGTACGTGTTCGGCGCGGGCCAGGCCGCCGAGCCGGTCGTGCAGCAGGGCCGACTGCTCGGCGGGCGATCCGGCGTTCGCCAGCTCGGGGAGCCGCTCGGCGACGGCGGCCCGGGCGGTCATCAGCCGGCCCGCCGCCGCCGGGGTGCTGGCCTCCGTCTCGGCCGCGGTCTCCGGAAGGTCCAGGCCGACCCCGTCGTACAGAAGCAGCGTGCGCCGGTAGGCCGGGGGCAGGTCGAGCAGCGCGTCGAACAGCGCCCGCTTGCCCGGCTCCGTGGGCGGGGCGTCGGGGTGCCGGTGCGTGCGGCGCAGCCGGTGCCAGGGTGACATCGCGTACTCGTACGCCGCAGCGCGCACCCAGCCGGCCGGGTCCCGGTCGACGGCCACCTCGGGCCAGCGCTGCCAGGCCAGTTCGAAGGCGCGCTCGACGGACTCGCGGGCCAGGGCGCGGCGTCCGGTGAGCAGATAGGTCTGCCGGACGAGGCCGGGGGCGGTGCGGGCGTACAGCTCGTCGAACGCCTCGGCGGGGGAGACGCGCCGCTCGCCGGGCGCCTCCGCCGGCGGAGCCGGAGCCGGGGCCGGGTCGGCGGGTGCGGCCTCGGGCAGGGGTGGGGCCTCGGGCAGGTCGGTCACCGCCGGGGCGGCTACCGCCGGGCCCGCCCCTGCCGCTGTCGCCGGGCCCGCCGCTGCTGCCGCCGCCGGGCCCGCCCCTGCCGCTGTCGCCTCCGCGATCACCACCGGGGGCTTCAGCACGGTCGGCTTCACCGCCGGTTCGGGCGCGATGAGCTCGGCGTACAGCGCGCGCTTGCGGCCGCGCGGGCTTGTGCGCCCCGTCTCCCAGGAGCGCACGGTGGCGCGCGTGACACCGACCGCCGCCGCCACCTCCTCCTCGCTCAACGATTTCGCCTCGCGCAGTCTGCGGCGCTCCTTGGGGGAGGGCAGCGGCGGCACGGCAGCCTCGTCGGTCGTGCTCCGGGTCATGGACGACCCCCGGCAGCACCGCGCTGGGTGAAAAAGTACATAAACGTATATTGAGCGACACAGCGGCTGTTCGCGCGTTACGCGAAATAAGCGCGTGTCGTTGGCAGCATGGGCCGCGTGACCCAAATGACGCAACGCACCCCGAAGGTGACGGTCCGACGGAACCGCACCCTCGCCCTGGTCTCCGCCCTGGTGAAGGGCGTCGTCGCCGCCGGGCTCGGCCTCGGGTCGCTGACGGTGCTCGTCATGGTGGTGTGGATCAGCTCCCCGCACCCGGACAGCGGTCCGGGCGGGGCGCTGCGCGCGGCGGCCGGGGCCTGGCTGCTCGCGCACGGCGCCGGGCTCGTGCGGCCCGACACCCTGAGCGGCGTTCCCGCGCCCGTCGGCCTGGTCCCGTTGCTGCTCGTGGTGGGCCCGGTCTGGCTGGCGCACCGCGCGGCCCGCGATGCGGCGGAGTCGCAGGAAGAGCTGCGGGAGGAGCCGCGCGAAGGGGTGCGGGACGGGTCGGCCGGGCCCTCGCGCGCGGGCGCGTTCTGCGCCGTGACCGCGGGATATCTGCTGGTCGTCGCGGGCGCGGCGGCCTATGCGCGGGGCGGCCCGCTCTACGCGGACCCGGACACCCTGGCGTTCCCCGTGGCGCTGGTGGTGGCCGGTGCGGCGGCCGCCGGGGTGTGGACGGCGGCCGGGCGGCCGTTCGGGCCCGCGCCGTCCTGGTCGCCCCTGGCGGTTCAGGAGGCGGTCGCGCGGTCGCTCTTCCGCCGACGGGCCGAGGCGGCGTTCCGGTCGGCGGCGGCGGGCCTGACGGTGCTGCTCGGGGGCGGTGCGCTGCTGGTCGCGGTGGCGCTCGGCCGGAACGCCGCGGCGGCCCAGGACGCGTTCCTCGGGCTCGCGGGCGACTGGTCGGGGCGCATCGCGGTCCTCCTGCTGGCCGCCGCGCTCGTGCCGAACGCCGCGCTGTGGGGAGCGGCATACGGGCTCGGGCCCGGCTTCTCGCTCGGCACGGAAGCCACCGCCACCCCGCTGGGCCTCGACGGAACCCCCGCGCTGCCCCGCTTCCCCCTGCTGGCGGCCGTCCCGGACCAGAGCGCGGGCGGCCTGCCGAACTGGGCGGCCCTCGCCGTGCCGTTGGCGGCAGCGCTGGCGGTCGCCTGGTTCGCCGTACGCAGGGCCGCGCCCGCCGACGCGCCGCCCGCCCGGGCCTGGAGCCCGCGCGAGACGGTGCTGGTGACCCTGCTCGCCGCGCTCGGATGCGGCGTGGGGACGGCGCTGCTCACGGCGGTGGCCGGCGGGCCGATCGGTACCGGGGCGCTGAGCGCGTTCGGCCCGGTGTGGTGGCTGACCGGCCCGGCGGCGCTGGTGTGGACGGCCGTCGTCGGCGTACCGGCGGCCCTGCTGATGCGCCTGTGGCGACTGCGTACCCCGGGCTGGGCCTGGCGCAGGGACGTACCGGAGGTGGACGAGCCCCCGGTGGCCGAGGCGAACGGGGAAGAAGAGAAGCAGGGCGAGGACGAGGGTGACGGCGCCGGGCGTACGCGCCGGTGGTGGGCGCCCTGGCGGGGGCGGCGCGAGGCGGCGGGCGAGGACGGCGAAGCGGAGCCGGGTGGTCCCGCGTCACGGGCCGCCTCCTCCGTACCGCCCCCGGGCCCGGCACCCGAAGCGGCCTCCGGCTTCGAGCCGTACGACTTCCTGCCGACCGACCCGTGGCACGAGAAGGACGGCCCCTGGCACGGAAAAGAGACCAGGGAGGCCCGCTGGGCCTCCCTGAAACGGGGCTCCGGCGGCCTGATGGCCGACTTCCCCGCCGATCGCACGGCCGACCGCGCAGGTCAGGCCGATCGCGCCGACCCCGTCCCGGACCGCCGCGCGGCGGATCCGGACGGGCCGGGAACTACTCCTTGACGCCGAAGAACGGCTCCAGCGGCTTCGGCAGCTTGTCGTTGCAGGCCACCGAGGCGGACTTGGTCAGGGCGTCGTCCACGCACGTGTAGTAGTCGCGGTAGACCAGCTGCACGGTGTACGACGTCGCCACGATGAGCAGCGCCAGCAGCGCGGTCACCAGGCCGCCGACCGCCGCCGTGGTCTGCTGCCTGCTGCTGACGTTCGACGGCGGCGCCGGGGCGGCGGGGTTCGCGGGTGCGGCCGGATTCGCGGGCGTACCCGCCGGGCCGCCGTCCACCGCCGTACGGTCCGTGGCGGAGGCGTTCTTCGGCGGGGTGCGGAGCGCGCTGATCGCCCAGTACGTCGCGAGCGCGCCCAGCAGCAGGGCGATCTCCGGGAAGTCGAAGAGGGCGAAGAAGAAGGCCCACATGCCGCCGAGCACCGCGTAACGGGCGCGCCGCTGCGCCGGGTCCGTGGGGTCCCAGCGCAGTCCGCCCGGGCCGCCGCGGTCGTTCCCGCCCTTGCCTCCCGGGCCGCCCGAGCCGTTCCCGCCGGGGCGGCCGCCGAAGCCGCCGCCCTCCCGGCCGGGCTGCCGGTCGCTCCACTGGCTTCCCCAGGCCGGGCGGTCCCCGCCGGAGCCGGAGCCGTTGTCGTCCTGCTCGTCCGATCCCTGGCCCTGGGACCCGGAGGGACGGCGCGGCTGCCACGGCTGGTCCGGCCGGTCCGCGGGCGGCGCGGCGAAGGGGTTGTCCTCCTGCGGTTTCCCGGCGGACCCGGAGTCCGGTGACGAGGACTGGCGTTCCCGCATCAGCGATGCGGACCGCTGCGGAAGGGGGAAGCGGAAGGCGGTGCGACGGCGTCGGTCCGGCATGTGGTGAACGTCTTCCCCATCTCGTCATGTCCGCCCGAAGGACGGTTCGTCCGCCCGGTGGACGGCTCGCTGTCCCCTGACGCTACCTCCCGGTCACGCCCCCGTCCCGTGGGGGCCGTCGGGTGTGCCGGTATCGTTGCTGACGGTCGGCCCGTTCGTAGGGTTCCCCGTATCGGGCGAGGCGATTGATTCGTACGACCCTACAAAGAGCATGCCGCACCTGCGTCACCACGCGGTCATCACGTGAGAAAGGGCCCCGACGTGGCCTCCCCGCCCACCCCCGCCTCTCCTGCCCGGCCGGTCGTGCTGGTCTCCCG
>NZ_QWFA01000142.1 GCF_003501885.1 Streptomyces globisporus | reverse complement strand
ACCCCCTGGCCCGCCACTACCCCGCCCGCCCCCATGACACCGGCGTCCACCTGCTCCTGGGGGGCGTGAAGAACCGGGGCCGGGGCGTGGGCACCACGCTGCTCCGCGCCGTCGCCGACCTCGTCCTGGACAACCTTCCGCGCTGCGGACGGGTCGTCGCCGAACCGGACCTGCGCAACACCCCGTCCGTATCCGCGTTCCTCAGCGCCGGCTTCCGCTTCTCCGCTGAAGTGGATCTCCCCGACAAACGTGCCGCGCTGATGATCCGCGACCGAACGTACCGAGCCCAGCTGTGACTTGCTCTCCGCACCGTCCAAACCGCTCGAACCTCATAGGTTCCCTCCGGAGGAGTCCCCGTGCCGATATCTCCCACGAGCCGTGATGCAGCCGAGTCCCCGCAGCTGTTCAGCCCTCCGGAGCTGAACCGGCAGATCTGGGACCGGGCCGCAGCGAGGCTCCTCGCCAAGATGCTCGGTGAGTTCGCCTACGAGAAGATCATCGAGCCGGTTCCGGAGCCCGGGACCGGTGGGCGCCACCGGCTGACCCTCGACGACGGGGGAGCGCTCGCCTTCACCGCCCGGCGCGGCGTCTACGGCAGTTGGCGCGTCGACCCCGAGTCGATCGAGATCACCGCACAGCCCTCGGCCGCCGGTGCCGAAGGCCCGCCCGCCCCGCAGGCCGACGTCCCGTCCGACGGCTCGGCCGTCACCTCGGCCAATGGCTCGCCCGCCGCCCAGCCCGACGCGCGGTCCAACGGTTCGTCCGCCGCCTCCCGCCCGTTCCGTGACCCGCTGACCTTCCTCACCCGGGCCCGTGATCTCCTCGGGCTCGACGGGACGACGCTGGGCCACCTCATCCGCGAGCTGACCCTGACGCTGTCCGCAGACGCCCGGCTCGACCACTCCGCGCTCACCGCGGACCGGCTCGCCGCCCTGGACTACGCGGAGTTGGAGGGCCACCAGACCGGCCACCCCTGGCTGGTGGCGAGCAAGGGGAGGCTCGGGTTCTCCGCCGCCGACGCCGCCCGCTTCACCCCCGAGACCCGCAGCCCGCTCCGGCTGCCGTGGATCGCGGTCAGCACCCGTATCGCGCAGTTCCGGGGCGTCGGCCGCGTCTCCACCCCCGACCGGCTGTACGCCGGAGAGCTCGACCCGGACCTCTGGGACGCCTTCGCCGACGTGCTGCGGGCCCGGGGACACGACCCGCGGGACTACTTCTACCTCCCCGTCCATCCCTGGCAGTGGGACGAGTGGATCGTGCCGCTCTTCGCCCCGGCCATCGCCGACGGCGACATCGTGGCCCTGCACACCGACGGCGACGCCCGCCTCCCGCAGCAGTCCATCCGCACGTTCGCCAATGTGGAGCGGCCCGAGCGGCACACCGTGAAGCTCCCGCTCTCCATCCTCAACACCCTGGTCTGGCGCGGCCTGCCGACCGCGCGGACCCTCGCCGCCCCCGCCGTCACCGCCTGGGTCCAGGGGCTCTGCGAGGGCGACCCCTTCCTGCGCGACACCTGCCGGGTCATCCTCCTCGGCGAGGTCGCCTCCGTCGCCGTCGAGCATCCGCTGTACGACCACCTCCCCGAAGCGCCCTACCAGTACAAGGAACTGCTCGGCGCGATCTGGCGGGAGCCCCTGCCGCCCCGCCTCGCCCCGGGCGAGCGCGCCCGCACGCTCGCTTCCCTCCTCCATACGGATCCGACGGGCCGCGCGTTCACCGCGGAGCTGGTCGAGCGCTCCGGCCTCGCCCCGGAGACCTGGCTGAAACGGCTCTTCGCCGCCTTGCTGCCGCCCCTCCTGCACTTCCTCTACCGCTACGGCACCGTGTTCTCCCCCCACGGCGAGAACGCGATCGTCGTGTTCGACGAGAACGACGTGCCCGTACGGCTCGCCATCAAGGACTTCGTCGACGACGTCAACGTCAGCGCCCACCCGCTGCCGGAACACGACACCATGCCCGACGAGGTGCGTGCCGTCCTCCTCACCGAGGAGCCGTCCTTCCTCACCCAGTTCATCCACTCCGGCCTCTTCGTCGGCGTCTTCCGCTATCTGTCACCCCTGTGCGAGGAGCAGCTCGGGGTCTCCGAGGACACCTTCTGGTCACTCGTCCGGGCGGAGATCGTGCGTCACCACGCCCGCTTCCCGGAGCTGAAGGAGCGGTTCGAGCTGTTCGACATGCTCACCCCCGAGATCGAACGCCTCTGCCTCAACCGCAACCGCCTGCATGTCGACGGCTATCGGGACCGGGCCAGCCGCCCGCACGCGGCGATCCACGGCACCGTTCCCAACCCGTTGCACCCCTCCGCCCACGTCCGGGAGTGACCGCCGTTGTCAGCGGTGCGCCGTAGGCTGGGCGGGCTATGACGAAGCCATCTCTCCCCGAGCTCCTGCACGCCGCCGTCACCGCCGTCGGCGGTACGGAACGGCCCGGCCAGGTCACCATGGCCGAGGCCGTCGCCGAGGCCGTCGACGATCAATCCCACCTGCTCGTCCAGGCCGGTACCGGTACGGGCAAGTCGCTCGGCTATCTGGTGCCGGCCCTGGCGCACGGGGAGCGGGTCGTCGTGGCCACGGCCACCCTCGCCCTCCAGCGACAGCTCGTGGAGCGCGACCTTCCGCGTACGGTCGAGTCCCTGCATCCGCTGCTGCGCCGGCGCCCGCAGTTCGCCATGCTCAAGGGCCGGTCGAACTACCTCTGCCTGCACCGGCTCCACGAAGGGGTGCCCCAGGACGAGGAGGAGGGCCTCTTCGACCAGTTCGAGGCGGCGGCCCCGTCCAGCAAGCTGGGGCAGGACCTGCTGCGGCTGCGGGACTGGTCGGACGAGACGGAGACGGGCGACCGGGACGACCTCACGCCCGGTGTCTCGGACCGGGCCTGGGGCCAGGTCTCGGTCTCCTCGCGGGAGTGCCTGGGCGCGACGAAGTGCGCGTACGGCGCGGAGTGCTTCGCCGAGGCGGCCCGCGAGCGGGCCAAGCTCGCGGACGTCGTCGTCACCAACCACGCGCTGCTCGCGATCGACGCCATCGAGGGCGCGCCGGTGCTGCCGTCGCACGAGGTGCTGATCGTCGACGAGGCCCATGAGCTGGTCTCCCGGGTCACCGGCGTCGCCACCGGTGAGCTGACCCCCGCCCAGGTCAACCGCGCGGTCCGGCGTGCGGCGAAGCTGGTCAACGAGAAGGCGGCCGACGCCCTCCAGACCGCGGCCGAGGGGTTCGAGCGGGTCATGGAGCTGGCGCTCCCCGGACGGCTCGAAGAGGTGCCCGAGGACCTCGGATACGCGCTGATGGCGCTGCGCGACGCGGCGCGCACGGTGATCTCCGCGATCGGCGCCACCCGGGACAAGTCGGTCGAGGACGAGAACGCCGTCCGCAAGCAGGCCCTGGCGTCGGTCGAGTCGATCCACGGCGTCGCCGAGCGCATCACCCAGGGCTCCGAGTACGACGTCGTCTGGTACGAGCAGCACGACCGGTTCGGCGCCTCCGTCCGGGTCGCCCCGCTCTCCGTGTCGGGGCTGCTGCGCGAGAAGCTGTTCGCCGAGCGTTCCGTAGTACTGACCTCGGCCACCCTCAAGCTCGGCGGCGATTTCAACGGCGTGGGCGCGTCCCTCGGGCTGGCCCCGGAGGGCACGGCGGGCGAGGACGTCCCGCAGTGGAAGGGGCTGGACGTCGGCTCCCCCTTCGACTATCCGAAGCAGGGCATCCTCTATGTCGCGCGGCATCTGAACACCCCGGGGCGCGAGGGATCGCGTACGGACATGCTGGACGAGCTCGCCGAGCTGGTGGAGGCGGCCGGCGGCCGGACGCTGGGGCTCTTCTCCTCCATGCGGGGAGCCAAGGCGGCGGCCGAGGAGCTGCGGGGGCGCCTGGACAAGCCGATCCTGCTCCAGGGCGAGGAGACGCTCGGCGAGCTGATCAAGAACTTCGCGGCCGACCCGGAGACCTGCCTCTTCGGCACGCTGTCGCTCTGGCAGGGCGTGGACGTCCCGGGGCCGAGCTGTCAGCTGGTGGTCATGGACCGGATTCCGTTCCCCCGGCCCGACGATCCGCTGATGAGCGCCCGGCAGAAGGCGGTCGAGGAGGCGGGCGGCAACGGCTTCATGGCCGTGGCGGCGACGCACGCCGCTCTGCTGATGGCCCAGGGCGCGGGCCGGCTGGTCCGGGCGACGGGAGACAAGGGGGTCGTCGCCGTGCTGGACCCCAGGCTCGCCAACGCGCGGTACGGAAGCTATCTGCGCGCCTCGCTGCCGGACTTCTGGTACACCACCGACCGGAACCAGGCGCGCCGCTCGCTGGCCGCCATCGACGCCAAGGCCAAGGCGGACGGGGCGTAGACAGGCCCTTTCGCCGACTGTGCCGTCCCGGGGCAAGGCAAGGCCCCGGGACCGACGTCATGATCGACGTCCTAGGGAGTCCCGGGGCCGACAGGCTCTCCGACCGACGCTGCCGTCAGACGCGGCGCAGCACCGCCACCACCTTGCCCAGGATGGTCGCCTCGTCGCCGGGGATCGGCTGGTACGCGGCGTTGTGAGGCAGCAGCCATACGTGACCGTCCTCCCGGCGGAAGCGCTTGACCGTCGCCTCGCCGTCGAGCATGGCGGCGACGATGTCCCCGTTCTCCGCGACGGGCTGGCGGCGGACGGTGACCCAGTCGCCGTCACAGATCGCGGCCTCGATCATCGAGTCGCCGACGACCTTCAGGACGAACAGCTCACCGTCGCCGACGAGCTGGCGGGGGAGGGGAAAGACGTCCTCGACGGACTCCTCGGCGAGGATCGGGCCACCGGCGGCGATGCGGCCCACCAGCGGCACATAGGACGCGGCGGGCTTGCCCGTCGTGTCGGTCGGCTGGGTGCTGGGCTGGTCCGATCCGCGCACCTCGTACGCGCGGGGGCGGTGCGGATCCCGGCGGAGGAAGCCCTTGCGCTCCAGGGCCATCAGCTGGTGGGCGACGGACGAGGTGCTGGAGAGGCCCACCGCCTGACCGATCTCCCGCATGGAGGGCGGGTATCCCCGCCGCTGCACGGAGTCGCGGATGACCTCGATGACCCGCCGCTGGCGGTCCGTGAGCCCCGAGCTGTCCGCCCGGATGCCGGGAGGCCTGCCGGGCATGGAACGTCCGGGGCGTGCGGGCTCGGGCCCGTCCGTGTTCGTGACTGAGTCATTCATGGCATGCACCGGCTCAAGTCGGCTCTGGGAGCGGTGGTCCCGGGCGGTGATGGTGGCGCTGTCTGCGGTGGTGGTCACGTCGGCCCCTCTCGAATGTTCTCCCTAGCTGGACAACGGTAGTAGCTTTCGAAAGGTTGCGCCAAACACACGTTCGAGTGAAAAACGAATAGAGGGGTGCCGCGGTGCTGTCGACAGGTGTATGGGCGCCGTCGTGGAGGCCGCGTGGCCTACGTGGCGGCCCTGTCGCGGCACCGGCCCAAGTCTTTCATCCGGACCTGTGCGCAGAGTCTTTCATCCGGGTCCGGGCGCCGAAGCCCCGGCGGCTCGACGGGCCCGCGTTTCCCGTACCCTCTTCTCTGGCCCACGCTCCCCGGGCGACCTCGCGGCGGCCTCTCGGCGAGATCCGGCGCGCGACACGCGATGGGGTCGAAAACGCAACCCGACCCTAGATCTAGTGGTTGGATTGCCTCAGTCGCCCAGAAGTTGTGGTCTCGGTTCAAGCGCGCCGTGGTCATCGCCTATGCTGGGGACTGCTTCCAGGGGCCCGGACAAGGCCCTGAAGAGGCTATTCAGTCGTGCGTGTGAAGGAGGGTTGGGAGCCATGCACTGCCCCTTCTGCCGGCACCCCGACAGCAGAGTCGTCGACAGTCGCACCACCGACGACGGGACGTCGATCCGTCGCCGCCGCCAGTGCCCCGACTGCTCCCGCCGCTTCACCACGGTGGAGACCTGCTCGCTGATGGTGGTCAAGCGCAGCGGCGTGACCGAACCCTTCAGTCGCACCAAGGTCATCTCCGGCGTCCGCAAGGCATGCCAGGGACGGCCCGTCACGGAGGACGCCCTCGCCAAACTCGGCCAGCGGGTCGAGGAGGCGGTGCGCGCCACCGGCAGCGCCGAACTGACCACCCACGACGTGGGACTGGCCATCCTCGGCCCCCTGCAGGAACTCGACCTCGTCGCGTACCTGCGCTTCGCGTCCGTGTACCGGGCGTTCGATTCCCTGGAAGACTTCGAGGCCGCCATCGTGCAACTGCGTGCGCAGCGGCCTTCCGCGGAGGACTGCGGGAGCGGCGAGACCCTTGAGGTCCCGGCGCCCGCCATTGCCGCCGACTGAGCGGTACCCCGCCCGTCACGGTCCGGAGTCACCTCCGCCGACCGATGGCCGGGCGAACGAAGACCTGTTCCCGTGGCCGAGCGCGGCCCACGGGGCAACGGACACACATTGTGCCTGGGAAGATCTGGGCACTTCAGGGCGTTTTCGCCCACATATGGGAGGCGGCATGACAGAGACGGCGAGCGGCCCGGCACGAGGTTCCCGCACCAAGGGCGCCAAGGCGAGCAAGGGTCTGCGTATCGAGCGCATCCACACCAACCCCGGCGTGCATCCGTACGACGAGGTGACGTGGGAGCGCCGTGACGTCGTCATGACCAACTGGCGCGACGGCTCGATCAACTTCGAGCAGCGTGGCGTCGAGTTCCCCGACTTCTGGTCGGTGAACGCGGTCAACATCGTCACCAGCAAGTACTTCCGCGGGGCCGTCGGCACGCCGCAGCGCGAGACCGGTCTCAAGCAGCTGATCGACCGGATCGTGAAGACGTACCGGAAGGCCGGCGAGGACAACGGCTACTTCGCCTCTCCCGCGGACGCCGAGATCTTCGAGCACGAGCTGGCCTACGCCCTCCTGCACCAGGTCTTCAGCTTCAACTCGCCGGTCTGGTTCAACGTCGGCACGCCCCAGCCGCAGCAGGTCTCCGCCTGCTTCATCCTGGCCGTCGACGACTCCATGGAGTCGATCCTCGACTGGTACAAGGAAGAGGGCATGATCTTCAAGGGAGGCTCCGGCGCCGGCCTGAACCTCTCCCGTATCCGCTCCTCCAAGGAGCTCCTCTCCTCCGGCGGCAACGCCTCGGGACCGGTCTCGTTCATGCGCGGCGCCGACGCCTCCGCCGGAACGATCAAGTCGGGCGGCGCCACCCGCCGCGCGGCCAAGATGGTCATCCTCGACGTCGACCACCCCGACATCGAGAACTTCATCGAGACCAAGGTCAAGGAGGAGGAGAAGATCCGCGCCCTGCGTGACGCGGGCTTCGACATGGACCTGGGCGGCGACGACATCACGTCCGTCCAGTACCAGAACGCCAACAACTCGGTCCGGGTGAACGACGAGTTCATGAAGGCCGTCGAGTCGGGCGGCAAGTTCGGGCTGCGCGCCCGGATGACCGGCGACGTCATCGAAGAGGTCGAGGCCAAGTCCCTCTTCCGCAAGATGGCCGAGGCCGCCTGGGCCTGCGCCGACCCGGGCATCCAGTACGACGACACCATCAACGCCTGGCACACCTGCCCGGAGTCCGGCCGGATCAACGGCTCGAACCCGTGCAGCGAGTACATGCACCTGGACAACACGTCGTGCAACCTCGCCTCGCTGAACCTGATGAAGTTCCTCAAGGACGACGGCCTGGGCAACCAGTCCTTCGAGTCCGAGCGCTTCTCCAAGGTCGTCGAGCTGGTCATCACCGCGATGGACATCTCGATCTGCTTCGCCGACTTCCCCACGCAGAAGATCGGAGAGAACACCCGCGCCTTCCGCCAGCTGGGCATCGGTTACGCCAACCTCGGCGCGCTCCTGATGGCGACCGGCCACGCGTACGACAGCGACGGCGGCCGTGCGCTCGCCGGAGCCATCACCTCGCTGATGACCGGCACCTCGTACAGGCGCTCCGCCGAACTGGCCGCGGTCGTCGGCCCGTACGACGGCTACGCCCGCAACGCCGAGCCGCACCAGCGCGTCATGAAGCAGCACGCCGACGCCAACGCCAAGGCCGTCCACGTGGACGACCTCGACTCCCCGGTCTGGGCCGCCGCGACGGAGGCCTGGCAGGACGTGATCCGGCTCGGCGCCAAGAACGGCTTCCGCAACGCGCAGGCCTCGGTCATCGCGCCCACCGGCACCATCGGTCTCGCGATGTCCTGCGACACCACCGGTCTGGAGCCCGACCTCGCCCTGGTCAAGTTCAAGAAGCTGGTCGGCGGCGGCTCGATGCAGATCGTCAACGGCACGGTGCCGCAGGCGCTGCGCCGCCTCGGCTACCAGCCCGAGCAGATCGAGGCGATCGTCGCCCACATCGCCGAGCACGGCAACGTGGTCGACGCCCCCGGCCTGAAGGCCGAGCACTACGAGGTCTTCGACTGCGCGATGGGCGAGCGCTCCATCTCCGCGATGGGCCACGTCCGGATGATGGCGGCCATCCAGCCGTGGATCTCCGGCGCGCTCTCCAAGACGGTGAACCTCCCCGAGAGCGCCACCGTCGAGGACGTCGAAGAGGTCTACTTCGAGGCGTGGAAGATGGGCGTCAAGGCGCTCGCGATCTACCGCGACAACTGCAAGGTCGGCCAGCCCCTCTCCGCCAAGACCAAGGAGAAGGAGAAGGAAGAGGTCACCGCGAAGGCCGAGGAGACCATCCGCGAGGCGGTCGAGAAGGTCGTCGAGTACCGCCCGGTCCGCAAGCGTCTCCCCAAGGGCCGTCCCGGCATCACCACCTCCTTCACGGTGGGCGGCGCCGAGGGCTACATGACCGCCAACTCCTACCCGGACGACGGTCTCGGCGAGGTCTTCCTGAAGATGTCCAAGCAGGGCTCGACCCTCGCGGGCATGATGGACGCCTTCTCCATCGCCGTCTCGGTCGGTCTGCAGTACGGCGTCCCGCTGGAGACGTACGTCTCGAAGTTCACCAACATGCGCTTCGAGCCGGCCGGTATGACGGACGACCCGGACGTGCGGATGGCGCAGTCGATCGTCGACTACATCTTCCGCCGCCTGGCGCTGGACTTCCTGCCCTTCGAGACCCGCTCGGCCCTCGGCATCCACTCCGCCGAGGAGCGCCAGCGCCACCTGGACACCGGCAGCTACGAGCCGTCGTTCGAGGCGGACGGCCTGGACGCCGACAGCCTGGCCCAGTCGGCCCCGGTCCACGCCGAGCCCCTGAAGGCGGTTCCGGCTCCCGCGGAGTCCGCCGCGAAGGCGGCGCCGAAGACCGCGCACACCTCGGCCGAACTGGTCGAGATGCAGCTCGGCATCAGCGCCGACGCCCCGCTCTGCTTCTCCTGCGGTACGAAGATGCAGCGCGCCGGCTCCTGCTACATCTGCGAGGGCTGCGGCTCGACGAGCGGCTGCAGCTGACCGGAAACGGAACCACGTAGGTCTTAGCTGACCCGCGGCTCACGAAGGGGACCGGCCACCGGCCGGTCCCCTTCGGTGTGCCCCCGGGTTGTCCGGAACTGACCGTTGTCAGCCCTCCGCGGCCCGGCTTCCCATCGCGGCGGCGAACGTGTCGGGGTCGCCGTCGTACCCGCGTACGGCCGAGCGGAAGCCCCAGGGGCCCGAGCCGTCCCGGGTGAACTCGCCGACGACCGCCGCGGTCGCCCAGGCCACGTCGGAGAAGTCGTTCTCCGCCAGCTTCGTGTAGCCCTCGGCAATCTCCATCGCCGTGCTCCCTATGGCGCCGAAGGTCTTGTGACCGTCGCGCTGCTGGATGGCGACGCCGACCACCACCCGCCCGTACCGCTCGGCCAGCCGGTTCAGCTCGATGGTCATGACCTCGTCGAAGCCGAAGCCCTGGCCGGTCCGGCTGTCCCGGTTCAGGGTGATGGTGCCGTCCGGGGAGCGGCTGTCGAAGTGGACCAGGTAGGCGGGGGCGCCGTACGGATCGTCGGCCGGGTACGTCGCCGCGATGATGTCGAGGTCGTTGGCCGCCGCCCCGTGCGGACTGGGGTCCCATTTGACCCGCACTTCGACCTTCTCGATGTCCTTGTTCGGAGTGCTCAAGAAACTCCCCTCCCGGCTGACGGCCCACGGACCGTTCGCATCACCCGATACACGATGGACCCGATCATGTACGGAACGGGCCGCCGAACCAACTGCCTCGGAATCGGACGGCGGATTCGGGCCATCCGACGGCCGTGCCCGCATGCTCAGTGGGGCATTCTGCGCGGCGGGCGCTGCCGGACCTCCTCGCGGAACAACTCGATCGCACTGCTGACCTGACGCATCAGGTGCGTGTTCTCGATGCGGTCCAGATAGAGGCACTGGCCGGCCAGCCCGTCGAGTTCGAAGGCGAAGTAGAGGGCCATCAGCGGGTTGACGAAAAGCTCGCTCCCTTGGGTGCGCGAGGTGAACTGCACGTCCCCGAACTCCCCTCGTACGGCTGCCGCTATGGAACCGTTGACGATGCTGGGGTGTTCCGGAGTCTGTTCCTGGGCATGGGCGACCGCGTCGAGGAACAGGGCGCCCTCCCGGCTCGTACGGGGTACGGAGAACGCCCCCAGATACGCGCCCGCCCGCTCCAGTGCCGCGATGTTCTCCAGGACCAGACCGTGGCTGACCCCGTGGTGGGCGTCGACCCCGAACCCGATGGACACGACGAGGCGTTCGGGCCCTTCGATCCCGGCGAGCGCGGCGACGCTGGTGAGGTCCTCCTCCGGGGTGCCGAGTCCCGACTCGTCCCCGCGCATCAGGATGTCCGTACCGCCGTCCACGAGGACGACCGCCTCGATGTCGTACCGCTCGATCAGCGCCCGGTACGCGGCGCGGAGCGGCTGGACCCCGACCCGGGCCAACGCGTGCACCGTGCCCGGGTATCCGTGCAGGGTGAGCCAGCGGGCGAGGGCGCGCTCGGGGAAGTACGGCTGGTGCGGGGAGGTGTCCGGGGTGATCAGCGCCAGATCGGGGGCCGCCCAGGACTCCAGCGGCAGGCCTTCGACCGCGCTGAAGGTGAGGTTGGCGAGCTGGACCTCCTTGCCCTGGTGCATCAGCGAGAGCGCCAGAGGCAGCCCGGCGTAGATGTCGAAACCCCCTCCCGCTCCCGCCACGAGGATGCGCCGGGCGGAGGCGAGCCGGTCGAACAGGGGATGGGCGTGCAGCGTCGTCATGGTGATCATTGTGGGAGCGGAACGACCGGTTCGGGTGCACTCCCCGGGACCGTGACGCGTGCCACGTTCCGCGCCGTACGATGGCGCGGTGCTGGTGAAGTGGATTCGCTGTTCCGTGGTGGACCGTCATGGTTTCGAGCGGGGGCAGCGGAAGTGGGCGGGGCTGCTCGGCGAGCCGGGGTTCAGAGGACAGAGCGGCGGGTGGAGCCGAACGCGCCCCGATGTCGCCCATGTCTTCGCGTTCTGGGAGAACCGCGTCTTCTACGACTCCTTCATGGCCCGCGGGCACGACCGGCTGGCGGCCGGGCAGTCGGGCATGTTCCGCGATATGCAGGTCACGCTCTTCGAGCGCCGCTTCGACGTGAAGACGGGCTTCGAGCCCCACTTCGCGGAGGCCGACGTCGCCAGGGTCGCGCACAGCCGGGTGCACGAGGAGCGCGCCGAGCACTTCGTGCTGATGCAGCAGCAGGTATGGAATCCCGCCGTGGCCGGGTCGCCCGGCATGCTGCGCGGTGTGTTCGGCGAGGCGCCGGGCAACGAGTTCCTGGCGCTGTCCCTGTGGAAGTCGAGCGCCGAGCGGGGCAAGTACCGCGCGGCCGGGGCCGAGCGGCTGGCGGCCCGCGCGCAGACCGAGACGGACGTGATCGCGCTGACGGGAGACGTCGTGGAACTGGAACCGTCCTGGACGGTGTGACTCGCGCGGCCCGCTCATGGACGGTGTGGCTCCGGGGGCCCTCCTGGACGGCGTGACCCGCGCGGCACCCTCCTGCCGCCCCGACCGGTCGCGCGGGTCCGATCCGTTCTAGGCTCGGGACATGGCACGACCGCAGCGCATCGTCCTCGTCCGGCACGGCGAGTCCGAGGGCAACGCCGACGACACGGTGTACGAGCGGGAGCCCGACCACGCGCTCCGGCTCACCGCCACCGGTCTGCGGCAGGCCCGGGAGACCGGGGAACAGCTGCGCGAGCAGTTCGGCGACGAGCGGGTGAGCGTCTACATCTCGCCCTACCGCCGCACCCACGAGACGTTCCGGGCCTTCGATCTCGACCCGGTCCGCGTCCGGGTCCGCGAGGAGCCCCGGCTCCGGGAGCAGGACTGGGGCAACTGGCAGGACCGGGACGATGTACGGCTGCAGAAGGCCTACCGGGACGCCTACGGGCACTTCTTCTACCGCTTCGCCCAGGGCGAGTCCGGCGCCGACGTCTACGACCGGGTCGGGGCGTTCCTGGAGAGCCTGCACCGGAGCTTCGAGGAGTCGGACCACCCGGAGAACGTGCTGCTGGTCACCCACGGACTGACGATGCGGCTGTTCTGCATGCGCTGGTTCCACTGGTCGGTCGCGGAGTTCGAGTCCCTGTCCAATCCGGGCAACGGCGAGACGCGGACCCTGCTGCTGGGTGAGAACGGCCGCTACACCCTCGACCGGCCCTTTCAGCGCTGGCGGACCCCTGAACCGTACGGCCGTACCGGTTAGAGTGGCTGTGCGATGACCGCTGATTCTGCTTCCGCGCGGCGCTTCGAACGCGCCCTGGCCAGCCTGCGTGGGCTGTCCGTGGGAGACGCCCTGGGCTCCCAGTTCTTCGTTCCGGCCAACTACCCCCTGCTGCAACAGCGGGCCCTGCCGCCCGGACCCTGGCAGTGGACCGACGACACCGAGATGGCCTGCTCGGTCCTGGCCGTGCTCGCCGAGCACGACCGTATCGACCAGGACACCCTCGCCCGCTCCTTCGCCGAGCACCACGACTTCGACCGCGGCTACGGCCCCGCCGTCAACCGGCTCCTCCGGCTCGTACGGGAGGGCGGCGACTGGCGGGAACTGTCCTCGGCGCTGTTCCAGGGCCAGGGCTCCTGGGGCAACGGTTCGGCGATGCGCATCGCCCCGCTCGGCGCCTGGTACGCGGACGACCCCGAGCAGGCGACCCACCAGGCGGAGATCTCGTCGTACACCACCCACCAGCACCGTGAGGCCGTCGTCGGCGCGATGGCCGTGGCCGCCGCCGCGTCGCTCGCCGCCGCCCCCGGCGGGCCGCCGAGCCCGGAGGACCTCCTCGACGGCGTCATCGCGCTCGTGCCCCGCAGCGCGGTCGGCGCGGGACTGCGCCGGGCCCGCGACATGCTGGACTACCAGGACGCGGGGACGGTTGCCGCGGTCCTCGGCAACGGCCGCCGGACCAGCGCCCACGACACCGTGCCGTTCGCGCTCTGGTCGGCCGCCAGGAGCCTCGGGAACTACGAGGAGGCGTTCTGGGTGACGGCCCAGGCGGGCGGCGACGTCGACACGACGTGCGCCATCGTCGGCGGTGTCGTCGCGTCCGGCGAGACCGGAGCGCCGCCCTCCGACTGGCTGGCGCAGACGGAGGAGCCACCCGCGTGGCTGACCCCGTCCCTGCGCTGACCGTCCCGCTCCTCCGCTCCTCTGTCACGGTCCTGCCACAGGATCACTCTGCGTGTCTGCGAACGAGAGTTCGGGACTACTCTTTCGGCCACGCCGCCCCTGGTTGATCTTGAGGGCGCGCGCCGAATGAGACACCGGGCCGGGCGTACGGCTGTGGGCCGCGCCCGGAACCGGTGGGGGAGGGGTCCCATGTCCGATCAGCCGTCCGAGGCGTCCAGACCGGCGGAGAAGTCACCGGAAGCCGGTACGCAGCAGCAACCGGAACCACAACCGGAACCACAACCGGAACCACAACCGGAACCACAACCGGCACCACAACCGGAACCGCAATCACCGGCGCCCACCGCGACCGCCGCGCCCGACCAGGCCGTCAAGACCACCACGACCGCCGACGCACCGTCGCGCGCCGGCACACCGGCAGCCGGACCCGGCAACCCGTGGCAGTACGGTGCGGGGGCACCCGGAGCCAGGAACAGCACGGCTGACGGCGTGACGGCCCGGCTCCGGCCACCCGCTCCGCCCCTGATCCGTCCCGCCGTGCTCTGGTCGGTCCTCGCCACCGCCGTCCTGAGCGCGCTTCTCCTGGGCGACGGCCTCGGGGTGAACCTGCTGATCGTGGCGGTGCCCGCCGCACTGGCGGCGTTCTACGCCGCACGGTCGGCGGGCCGCCGGCTGCGGCCATGGACCGCGACGTGGGCGGTCGGGGGCCTCGCACTGCTCGCCGTGCCCGCGCTCCGGGACGCGGGCTGGCCCACGTTCCTCGCCGTGGTCTCCGCCTTCGCGCTCGGCTCACTGGCCCTGCACGGCAGCCGCAGCTGGCTGGGTGTACTGATCGGCTCGCTGGGCCTGTTCGACTCGGTCGTCCCCGGCATCATCTGGGGCGTACGGGGGATACGCGCCCGCGCCGACGGCTCCCGGGCGCGCTGGGGGGCGGGCCTGCGCACCACGGCGGTGGCCGTCGTGCTGCTGGTGGTCTTCGGGACGCTCTTCGCGAGCGCGGACGCCGCCTTCGCCGACCTGCTGGGCAACCTCATGCCCGACGTCTCCCTCGGCGAGGGCCCCTGGAGGATCTTCCTGTTCGCGCTCGGTCTGGCCGGTGCGCTCGCCGCCGCGTACGCCGCCGCGGCCCCGGTGCGCTGGGACGGGATCACCGTGTCGCCCGGCAAGCCGCGGGGACGGATCGAGTGGGCCCTTCCGCTGATCGTGCTCAACCTGCTCTTCGCCGCGTTCATCGCCCTCCAGCTCGTCGTCCTCCTCGGTGGCTACGAGAAGGTGCGGGCGGAGACCGGGCTCGACCACGCCGAGTACGCCCGCCAGGGCTTCTGGCAGCTGCTGTGGGCGACCCTGCTCACCCTCCTCGTCATCGCCCTGGCCCTGCGCTGGGCACCGCGCGGCGGCAGCCGGGACCGGACGCTGGTGCGCGCCGTCCTCGGCACCCTCTGCGTGCTCACCCTCGTCGTCGTCGCCTCCGCGCTGCGCCGCATGGACCTGTACGTCGACGAGTACGGCCTCACGAGGCTCCGGATATCCGTGGCCGCGATGGAACTCTGGCTCGGGGTGGTGCTGGTCCTGATCCTGGCTGCCGGGGTCTTCGGGGCCCGGTTCCTGCCCCGGGCCATCGCGGTGAGCGCGGCGGCCGGGGTCCTGGCCTTCGGGCTGCTCTCGCCGGACGGACTGATCGCCGAACAGAACGTCCAGCGCTACGAGTCCCGGGAGTCGGCCGGCATCGACATCGATTACGTCAAGGACCTCTCCGCCGACGCCGTACCGGCCCTGGACCGACTCCCCGAACCGGAACGCTCCTGCGCGCTGCGCATCATCCAGCGCGAGGTTCTCCACACCGACACCCCCTGGTACGCGACCAGCTGGGGAGAGGCGCGGGCGAAGGAGATCCTGGAGAAGCGCCCGGTGCAGGGCGACGGCCGGGACTGCTACCGCCTGGGCACGGACGGAGTCCGCGACGGCTACGAGCCGGACGACGACGGCTACGACCCGTACTGAGCAACCGCCTTCCGGGCGGCAGCGCCGCTCGGAGGGTGCGCCCCCGATGGCTGATTCGCAGTACGGACGGTGCCCCGGGGTGTTGCTGTCGTGGCTCGCGGCGTACGCTGGCTGGCGCCATGCCGTACGAACCACCCACGCACACCGTCGAGCGCTCGATTCGCGCTACCACCGGTGCCAGGACCGTCGCCGGTGTCGATGAGGTCGGACGCGGAGCGTGGGCCGGACCCGTCACCGTGTGTGCGGCGATCACCGGCCTGCGCCGACCGCCCGAAGGTCTCACCGATTCCAAGCTGTTGACCCCGCGGCGGCGCGCCGAACTCGAACCCGTGCTGCGGAGCTGGGTCACCGCCTACGCCCTGGGCGACGCCTCGCCGCAGGAGATCGACGACCTCGGAATGACCGCCGCCCTCCGGCTCGCCGCCGTGCGCGCCCTGGAAGGGCTGCCGGTCCGTCCCGACGCGGTGATACTCGACGGCAAGCACGACTACCTGGGCGTTCCCTGGAAGGTCCGCACCGTGATCAAGGGCGATCAGTCCTGTATCGCGGTCGCGGCGGCCTCGGTGATCGCCAAGGTGCACCGGGACCGGATGATGGCCGAGCTCGGTGCCGCGTCCGAGGACTGCGGCGACTTCGCCTTCGACGCCAACGCGGGGTATCCCTCGCCCGTGCACCGGGCCGCGCTGGAGGAGCGGGGGCCCACGGCCCACCACCGCCTCTCCTGGTCGTACCTGGACGGGCTGCCCCGGTGGCAGCACCTGAAGAAGGTCCGTATCTCCGCCGAGGCGGCCGCACTCGAAAGCGGGGGCCAGCTCGGCTTCGAATTCTGATCGCGCGCACGCGCCCCTTCTCCCGGCGCCGACGACCTCGGCGTCCGACATCCAGACCACCGTCATGCCTCTGATCTCCGAGGAGCCTCAGATTCCCGAGAGCGCCCAGGGTCCCCGCGTCACTCCGGCCGCCGGCCGCACCGCGCCGACCCCCCGTCCCGTACCCGGTCCGCGTTCAGCGGCCACCCCGCGTCCCGGCCGTCCGGGCCCCGGCCCCGCGCGCCCCGCGCCCCCGGCGCAGCGCGCCCACCCCACC
>NZ_QWFA01000141.1 GCF_003501885.1 Streptomyces globisporus | reverse complement strand
CCGGCGTCAGCGCCCGCGGGCGCTGACGCCGGAACGGTCTGTGCGGCTGCCCCGGCACAGGGTGCGCCGGGATGCCGGGATGCTAGGAAGCGCCGCGCCCGGGGGAGAAGCCCCGCGCGCATTGCGTTCATAGTGTTCGCCCCGGCGGGCCGCACCACAGTCCCGCGAGCCGCCGCATCCCACGCCGCCGACCGCCGCGCCGGGATCCTGAAGCGGGATGCCGAGGCGCGGCTCGCGGCCTCGCTCAGCCGGTGGCCGTCACCGCCGTCCGCACCAGCTCCCTCACCTGGCCCACGATGTCGGCGCGGTTGCGCTCGAAGTCCGGGTCGGTGACCGTGCCCGTCTGCGGGTTCGTGTTCTCCGCGCCGAACTGGAGCACGGGGGTGTGCAGATGGCCGCCCGGCAGGCCCGGGAGGCGGAGCCGGTCGCGCAGCAGGGTGACCCGGTAGGCGATCTCGTTGGAGAGGTAGTCGCCGCCGCCCCCGGCTCGCGCCGCCGAGCCCGGGGTGGGGCCGTCGGGCCGGGTCACGGGCTGGGTGCCGCCCGCCGGGATCTCGGTGACCTCGGTGTTGTCGTACACCGGGAAGCGGCCCGTGTCCGCCTCGGTGAGCTGCCGGTACGGGAGGGTCGTGGACGTCCACTGCGGCTGCGTGGCCGGATCGGCGACGGGGACGAGCCCGGTGCTGGAGGCGTTCTCGTTGTCGGCGAAGCCGCCGCGCCAGGCGCCGTTCGTGCGTTCCACGTCGAAGCGGCCCTGACGGCCCTGGCTGACCGTGGTGAACAGGTCCAGATGCGGCAGCTGCCGGGCGAGGGCCCGCTCGACGGCCGGCCCGTCGGGCGTCTGCACCGGGGTGCCGTCCAGGGCGAGCGCGCTCGCCCCCGAGGGGTTGCCGATCCGGACGTCCCGGTCCAGCGTGAACGGGTCGAATCCGGTGACCAGGACCCGCTTCGTCCGGTGGCCCGGGTAGCGGATGTCGCCCTGGCCGCGCGACGCGGTCTCCAGGGCGGAGTGCAGGGCTTCGCGCCGCCGGTCGTCGAGGTCGAACCGGGGCGTCCAGGCGCGCAGTTCGCGGCTGAGCGCGAGCCGGGCCCAGTACAGCGGGCGGTCGTCGCCCCGGCTCAGGTCGCCCGTGGCGGGCCCTCGCCCCTGGGCCCGGTCCACGGCGCGCTGCCACAGCGCCGAGGCATGGCGGGTCACGGTGCGCTCGGCCTGCGCGTAGCTCTGCGAGCGCTCCAGGGCTCGCTCGAAGCGCGGGGCGAAGGCGTCGAATCCGCTGCGCCGCAGGATCTCCTGCGGGGCGGCCCGGTCGAGGCGCTGCTCCTCGACGGTCGCCTCCACGGGGGTGCGGGAGGTGTCCGACGGGGCTGCGGCGGCAGGCAGGGAGGAGCCCGCCAGGACGAGCAGGAGCGCCATACCGCCGAGACCGATCCGGGCCGTTGCGGGGAGTTGGTGGGTCACACGGGTCCCTTTCGTTTCACCGGGTGGGGCCCCGCAGTATCGCGGCACGGCCCGCGGCGATGCCATAGGGCACTGCGGCGGCGGGTCTCCTCCCTCCAGCGGACTGGACCTCTGGCACGCCCGCCCCTCCCTGGCCCGCGCCGCTCACGGGGCGTACGGTGAGGCGGCATGAAGATCCTCATCAGCGCCGACATGGAAGGCGCCACCGGAGTCACCTGGCCGGCCGACGTGCTGCCGGGGACTGCGCAGTGGGAGCGGTGCCGGTCGATGTTCACCTCGGACGTGAACGCCGCCGCGCTCGGCTTCTACGACGGAGGCGCTGACGAGGTCCTGGTGAACGAGGCCCACTGGTCGATGCGGAACCTGCTGCTGGAGCACATGGACGAACGGGTCCAGATGCTGACCGGCAAGCACAAGTCGCTGTCCATGGTGGAGGGCATCCAGCACGGCGACGTGGACGCGGTGGCCTTCGTCGGCTACCACACGGGGGCCGGTACGGAGGGCGTCCTCGCCCACACCTACCTCGCCAACTCCATCACCGGCGTCTGGCTGGGCGGCGTCCGCGCCAGCGAGGGCCTGCTCAACGCGCACGTCGCCGCCGAGTACGGCGTGCCCGTCGTCCTCGTCACCGGCGACGACCTGACCTGCGTGGACGCCGAGGGGTACGCTCCCGAGGCCCGGAAGGTCGCCGTGAAGGACTACGTCTCCCGGTACGCGGCGGTGTGCCGCACCCCGGCCCGTACCGCCGCCGACATCCGGGCGGCGGCGAAAGCGGCCACCGCGCTCGCGGGGCGTCGTGACCCCGTCGCCGGGAAGACGTTCACCATCGAGCTGGAGTTCGACGCCGAGCATCTGGCGGCGGCGGCGACCGTCGTCCCCGGCGTGGCGCCGAGCGGCGAGAGGCGCGTCGTGTACACCAGCGCGACGATGTACGAAGGAATTCGCACGTTCAAGGCGGTGACGACGATCGTGTCGGCCGCCGTGGAGGAACAGTATGGCTGAGGCCCCCGACCTGCTCGGACCCGTGGACCGGCAGGCTCTCGACGAAGTGGTGGCGTTCACCTCCGGGCTGATCCGCATCGACACCACGAACCGGGGCGGCGGCGACTGCCGGGAGCGCCCGGCCGCCGAGTACGTCGCCGAGCGGCTCGCGGACGCCGGGATCGAGCCGACGCTGCTGGAGCGCACCCCCGGTCGGACCAACGTGGTCGCCCGGATCCCCGGCACCGACCCCTCAGCCGACGCGTTGCTCGTCCACGGCCACCTCGACGTGGTGCCCGCCGAACCCGCCGACTGGACCGTGCACCCCTTCTCCGGCGAGGTCCGCGACGGCGTCGTGTGGGGGAGGGGCGCCGTCGACATGAAGAACATGGACGCGATGGTCCTCTCCGTCGTACGGGGCTGGGCCCGCGAGGGCTTCCGCCCGGCGCGCGACATCGTCATCGCCTACACCGCCGACGAGGAGGACAGCGCCGCCGACGGGTCCGGCTTCCTCGCCGAGCAGCACGCCGACCTCTTCGAGGGCTGTACCGAGGGGATCAGCGAGTCCGGGGCCTTCACCTTCCACGCGGGCGACGGCCTCTCGCTGTACCCGATCGCGGCGGGCGAGCGCGGCACCGGCTGGCTGAAGCTGACCGCCGAGGGCCGGGCCGGGCACGGCTCCAAGGTGAACCGGGAGAACGCGGTGAGCGCGCTGGCCGCCGCCGTCGCCCGGATCGGCGAGCACGAGTGGCCCATCCGCCTCACCCCGACCGTCCGGGCCGCGATCACCGAGATCGCCGCCCTGCACGGCATCACCGCCGACCTCGACGACCCCGGCTTCGACGTCGCCCAGCTCCTCGGCAAGCTCGGCCCGGCCGCCTCCCTCGTCGAGAACACCATCCGCAACAGCAGCAACCCGACGATGCTGGACGCCGGTTACAAGGTCAACGTCATCCCCGGCCACGCCACGGCCTACGTCGACGGACGTATGGTCCCCGGCGGCGACGAGGAGTTCCACGCCACCCTGGACCGGCTCACCGGGCCGCTCGTCGACTGGGAGTTCTACCACCGCGAGAGGGCCCTGACGGCGCCGGTCGACTCACCGACGTACGCCAAGTTGCGTGCCGCCGTCGAGCGGTTCGACCCGGGCGCGCACACCGTCCCGTACTGCATGTCGGGCGGCACCGACGCCAAGCAGTTCTCCCGCCTCGGCATCACCGGCTACGGCTTCACCCCGCTGAAGCTGCCCGTCGGCTTCGACTACCAGCGGCTCTTCCACGGCGTCGACGAGCGCGTCCCCGTCGACGCCCTCCACTTCGGCGTCCGCGTCCTCGACCACTACCTGCGCACCGCCTGACCGCCTTGTCCCGGGGGGAACGACCAACGTGAGCACCGTGCCCGCAGCAGCAGCGCCGTACGGCACCTGGCCGTCGCCGATCGACGCGGCGCTCGCCGCCTCGCACGACGGCCGGCCCGACCACCTCGGCACCGTCGGGGACGAGGTCTGGTGGACCGAGCCGCGCCCCGCCGAGGGCGGCCGCCGCGCGCTGATCCGCCGCCGCGCGGACGGCACCACCGCACCCGCGCTGCCCGCCCCCTGGAACGCCCGCAGCCGGGTGATCGAGTACGGCGGACAGCCCTGGGCCGGCACCGTGCGCGCGAACGGTGAACCCCTCGTGGTGTTCGTCCACTTCACCGACCAGCGGCTGTACGCCTACGCCCCCGACGGACCGGACGAGCCCTGGCCGCTCACCCCGCTCTCCGAGGTCGGCGGCGGGCTGCGCTGGGTGGACCCGCAGGTGCGCCCGGAGCAGGGGAGGGCGGGCGAAGTCTGGTGCGTGCTGGAGGAGTTCACCGGGCCCGCCCCCACCGACGTACGACGGGTCGTCGCCGCCGTACCGCTGGACGGCTCGGCGGCCGACGACCGCACGGCGGTCCGTGAACTCTCGGACGACCGGCATCGGTTCGTCACCGGGCCCAAGGTCTCCCACGACGGGCGGCGGGCCGCCTGGATCGCCTGGGACCACCCGGCGATGCCCTGGGACGGCACGGTGGTCATGCTGGCCGACATCACCGAAGCGGGCGCGTTCACCGGCGTCCGGCCTCTCGTCGGGGACCTCGACGAATCGGTGTGCCAGGTGGAGTGGGACCGCGACGGCAGCCTCCTGTTCGTCTCCGATCTCTCCGGCTGGTGGGAGCTCCAGCGCATCCGCCCCGACGTCGTCGCGGGCGGCGTGGTCCCCAGCAGCCGCCTCCTGCCGCCCCGGGGCGAGGAGTTCGGCGGGCCGCTATGGAAGATCGGGCTGCGCTGGTTCCATCCGCTGG
The DNA here is from genome assembly GCF_003501885.1 of Streptomyces globisporus. GTDB lineage: Bacteria > Actinomycetota > Actinomycetes > Streptomycetales > Streptomycetaceae > Streptomyces > Streptomyces globisporus_D. Next base: position 12,676 of record NZ_QWFA01000141.1, on the reverse strand, counting down.
ACAACGGGCTGATCGCCGTCCTGCACGGCAAGGGCGACCACCGCCTCGGCATCCTCGACCCGGAGACCGGCGAACTCGCCGACGCCCCGGGCCCCTGGACCGCCTGGTCCGACACGCTCACCGTGCACGGCAGCCGGGTCGTCGGCGTCGCGGCGAGCCCCCGCAGCGCCCCCGAGGTCGTCGAGCTGGACACCACGACCGGACGCACCCGCACCATCGGCGCACCCCACCGGGACGCCATCGACCCCGCGTACTATCCCGACCCCGAGCAGCGGACCTTCACCGGCCCCGACGGCCGCGAGATCCACGCCCACATCCACCCGCCGCACCACCCCGAACACACCGGTCCCGAGGGCGAGAAGCCTCCGTACGTCGTCTGGGCGCACGGCGGCCCCACCGGCCACTCCCCGCTCGTCCTCGACCTGGAGATCGCCTACTTCACCTCGCGCGGCATCGGCGTGGCCGAGGTGAACTACGGCGGCTCCACCGGCTACGGACGCGCCTACCGCGAACGGCTGCGCGGCGCATGGGGCCTGGTCGACGTGGCGGACTGCGCGGCCGTCGCCTCGGCCCTGGTCGAGGAGGGCGCGGCCGACCCGGACCGGCTCGCGATCCGGGGCGGCAGCGCGGGCGGCTGGACCACCGCCGCCTCGCTGACCAGCACCGACCTCTACGCCTGCGGGACGATCCTCTACCCGATCCTGGACCTCGAAGGGTGGGCCACCGACGAGACCCACGACTTCGAATCGCGGTACCTGGAATCCCTCGTCGGCCCGTTCGCCGAGGTGCCCGAGCGCTACCGGGAACGCTCCCCGATGAACCGCACCGACCGGCTGAACACCCCGTTCCTGCTGCTCCAGGGCCTCGACGACGTGATCTGCCCGCCCGCCCAGAGCGAGCGGTTCCTCGCCGCCGTGGCCGGCCGGGGCATCGCCCACGCCTACATCGCCTTCGCGGGGGAGAGCCACGGATTCCGGCGCGTGGAGACCCTGGTCCGTGCCTTGGAGGCCGAACTCTCCCTCTACGCCAAGACGTTCGGCATCGAGCGGCCCGACGTACCACCCCTGGAGCTGACGACGTGACCCGCCAGGACCCCGGCCCTCTCGCGCCGCTCACCCGGCCGGCCCGGCTGCGCCCCGGCTCCCGGGTCGCCGTCGTCGCGCCGAGCGGACCGGTCCCCGCCGACCGGCTGGAGGAAGGCCTCGCCGTCCTGCGCGACTGGGGTCTCGAACCCGTCGTAGGGCCCCATGTCCGTTCCACGCACCTGGAGTTGGACTACCTCGCGGGGGCGGACGCGGACCGTGCGGCGGACCTTCAGGCCGCGTGGTGCGACCCGTCCGTGGAGGCCGTGCTCTGCGCCCGGGGCGGCTTCGGCGCACACCGGATGGTCGACCTGGTCGACTGGGCGGCGATCCGGGCCGCCGGGCCCAAGGCGTTCGTCGGCTACAGCGACATCACCGTGCTGCACGAGGCGTTCGCCCTGCGGGCCGGGTTCGCCACCCTGCACGGACCGATGGTCGCCACCGAGACGTTCCTGAAGGACGCGCCGACCCGTGAGCATCTGCGCGCCACCCTCTTCGAGCCGGAGACCGTGCGCACCCTCGGCCTCGCGTCGGCCGGGGCCCTGGTCCCCGGCCGGGCCGAAGGCGTCCTGTACGGCGGATGCGTCAGCCTGCTCGCCGCCGACACCGGCACCCCGGGCGGCCGGTCCCACGCCCGCGGCGGCCTGCTGGTGATCGAGGACACCGGGGAGGAGCCCTACCGGCTCGACGGCATCCTCACCCGGCTCCTGCGCTCCGGAGCCCTGGCCGGGGTCGGCGGGGTGGCCTGTGGCTCATGGCAGGAGTGCGGGCCGTACGAGAGGATTCGCGCCGTGCTCGCCGACCGGCTCGGCCCGCTGGGCATACCCGTGGTCGAGGAGCTGGGGTTCGGCCACGGGGCGACCGCGCTGACGATTCCCCTGGGTCTGCCCGCGGTGCTCGACGCACCGGCGGACGGCGGGCGTTGCACGCTCACCGTCGAGGTGCCCGCCCTGCTCTGAGCTTCTCGGCCGCTCCCTCATCCGCGCTCGCACCGCCTTCGGTGCGGGCGCGGAGGTGTGTGCTTTCACGCGGGAAAGTGAACATCCGTCAAGAACTGCTGACCGATGCGTTGACACGGATATGACCTGTGTCACAGCATGAGCGCGACCCAATACTTACCGGTCGGTAAGGTGCCCTCGGTGTGGAGGTCTTCGTGTCAGGTGCTGTTTCCAGAGTGCGCGACCCGCTCGTCGCGGTCGCCGGGGCGGCCCTCGTCGCCCCCCTCGTCCTCGCCGGCCCGGCCCGGGCCGACACCGCCCCGTACACCGTCACCCCGCTGACGTTCACCGTCGGGGCGGGCGACCGCACCTGCACGGTGGACGCCGATCTCTACCGGCCCGCCGGGGCCGACGCCGACAACCCGGCCCCCGCCGTCCTCGCCACCAACGGCTTCGGCGGCAGCAAGTCCGACGGCTCCACCGACGCCATCGGCAAGGCCTTCGCCGAGCGCGGCTACGTCGGGCTCGTCTACTCGGGCCTCGGCTTCGGCAAGTCCGGCTGCCTGATCACCCTCGACGACCCCGCCGTCGACGGCCAAGCGGCAAGCGAACTCCTGGACTTCCTCGGGGGAGTTCGCGCGGCCGACGACGGGACGAAGGCCGACTTCGTCACCCGGGACGCCGGTGGCGACCCGCGCGTCGGCATGATCGGCGGCTCCTACGGCGGCGCGATCCAGCTGGCGACCGCCGCCGTCGACCCCCGCGTCGACGCCCTCGTCCCGCTGATCACCTGGAACGACCTCGCCTACGCACTCGCCCCCAACAACACCGGGGCGCGCACGGGAGTCACGTCCGACACCCCCGGGGTCTTCAAGTGGCAGTGGGCCAACGGCTTCTATCTGATCGGGGAGGGACAGCCCCTCCTCAACCCGAGCCTGGACCCCTCCCGGATCAACCGGCTGGACTGCCTGCACTTCGCCACCCGCGCCTGCGAGACCATCCGGCTGCTCAACTCCGGCCGCTACCCGGCCGACAAGGCGCAGGAGATGCTCGCGTACGCGCGCAGCGTCTCGCCCGTCTCCTACCTCGACCGGGTCAAGGCCCCCACCCTCGTCGTCCAGGGCCAGGCCGACAGCCTCTTCAACCTCAACGAGGCCACCGCCACCTACCGGACGCTCAAGGCGCAGGGCACCGAGACCAAGATGATCTGGCAGTCCTGGGGGCACAGCGGCGGCCAGGTCCCCGGCGAACTCGACCTGAGCCAGGGCAATCTGGAGACCAGTCACGTCGGGCAGCGGGTGCTGGCCTGGTTCGACCGCTACCTCCACAAGAACACCGGCGTCGACACCGGGCCCGCCCTCTCCTACTACCGCGACTGGCAGAGCGGCTACGGCACCGCAGCCGACGTCCCCGCCCTCTCGCAGTCCCTCTACCTCTCCGGCGACGGCAAACTCGTCGACAACCGCTCCAAGGTCGCGCGCGGCAGCCGCCAGTACACCAACTGGCTCGTGCCCACCAGCCACTCCGAGAGCTCCATCGCCCCGCTGATCGGACTGCCCGACCCGAAGCCGTACGACACGAAGGGCACCTACCTCGGCTGGCGCAGCGAACCCCTCACCGCACCCCTCGACGTCGTCGGCGCGCCAAAGGCCACCCTGAAGGTCGTCTCGCCGAAGGCGGAGCGGGTCCAGCACAGCGGCGACGCCTCCGACAAGCTCGTCCTGTTCGCCAAGGTCTACGACGTCGCCCCCGACGGCAGCCGGAAGCTGGTGAACCGGCTCGTCTCCCCGGTCAGGGTCCCCGACGTCACCCGGCCCTTCACGGTCGAGCTGCCCGGCATCGTCCACCGGTACGAGAAGGGGCACCGCCTGGAGTTCGTGATCGCCGCCGGCGACACCGCGTACTTCGGCAACCGGGGCATCAAGCCCGTCACCGTCCTCCACGCCCCCGACGACACCGGCGTACTGGAACTCCCGGTCGTCCCGGCGGGCTGACGCCCCCACCCGCCCGTTCACCCGAACGGCGCAACATCACCGCCCCCCGGACCCGGCATCCGCTCATGCTGGGACCCCGGGGGGCGGCCGCGTGCACGACGGCGGGCCGGACGGGCGAGGAACGAGCGGAAGGGCCGGACCATGAGCCCCAAGGACGTATCGAGCGACAGCGGGCGTGCTGAGGGATGGCTCACCCCGGGACGCATCGCGGTCGGCGTGGTGGTCGTGCTCGTCATCGTGTTCATCTGCGTGAACACCAACGACGTCACCATCCGGGTGCTGATTCCCGAGGTGACGATGCCGCTGTGGTCCGCCCTGGCCGCCATGTTCCTGATCGGACTCGGCTGCGGCGGTTACCTCTTCCGCCGCCGGGGAAAGTGACGACGGGCGCAGAGCCGTTCCAGGCTCCGCACCCTGTCGGCGAAACCGCTTGAGGGGGGTGCGCCACCGCGGCGAGGATGATCCGCATGCGTACGATCGTGGTCCTCGACGCCCCGTCCAACCTCGGCCTGCGGCCTCCGTCTCCCGGTACCGTCCCGGGCTGCTACAAGCTGGCCGGCGCCCTGCGCGAGCAACGGATCGTGGCCCGCCTCGGCGCGCTCGAAGGAGGCGTCGTGGTGCCGCCGCGCTACGACCTCGGCGACTGGCAGGAGGGCGACGGGGTGTTCAACGCCGCCGCCATCGCCCGCTACACGCGCACCCTCGCCGACCGCATCGAAGGGCACGTACGGGCCGGTGAGTTCGCCCTCGTCCTCGGCGGCGACTGCTCCATCCAGCTCGGCGCGGCCCTCGCCCTGCGCCGCATCGGCCGGTACGGTCTCGCCGCCGTCGACGGATCCGCCGACTTCCGGCACACCGGCAACAGCGACCGGATCGGCGCGGCGGGCGGCGAGGAGCTGGCCATCGCCACCGGCCGGGGGCAGGCGGACCTCAGCGACATCGAAGGGCTCGGCCCCTACCTCAAGGACGAGGACGTCCGTCTCTTCGGCATGCGGGACGAGGACGAGGACCAGGCCGAACTGGCCGCACTGAAGATCCCCAACGCCACCGTCGGCCAGATCCGGGAGTGGGGAGCGGCCGATCTCGCACGGGCCACCGTGGAGAGCCTGGAGACGCCCGCCCTCGACGGCTACTGGGTCCACCTGGACGCCGACGTCCTGGACCCGAGCGTCATGCCCGCCGTCGACAGCCCGGACGACGGCGGCCTCCTCCCGGACGAACTCGCCCCGCTGCTGCGGACGCTGGTCTCCTCCCCGCGCTGCGTCGGGCTCAATGTCACCATCTACGACCCCGACCTCGACCCGGACGGCACGGCGGGCGCACTGCTCGCCGACCTCGTCGTCGGCGCGCTCAAGGAGGTGTGAGGACGCTCCTCTCAGGGCGGCCCCGCCCGGTCTCGGCATGGACGCGTACGTCCGACGGGGCGAGGACCTGCCGGACGCACTGTCACGCGGCTGGCCTCGATAGGGGAGGGCCTGGCGGGGTACGTGATGCAGCGAATGACCGCTATTCCTCCTCACCCCCGACGGAAAGGGCCTGAGATGGGCCGTCTGCAGCCCGCGGACCACGCGTTCGCCGGCCTCGTGCCACCCGACGTCGGCCCGCCCGAGCCCTGGCACCCAGGGTCCCTCCGGGAGGCGCAGGCCGTCGACGACGATGTCGTCGGGGCCGTCCGGCGGACGGCCGAGTCCGTGCTGGCGGAGTGCGTGGCCGAAGCAGCCCTCCATGACCCCGAATTCTCCGACGACGTGGCGCACCTGGTCGCCGACTTCACCCTGCGGGGCGGCAAGCGCATGCGGCCTCGCCTGCTGTGGTGGGCCATGCGTGCCTGTGGCGGGGCCGAAACCCGGGCCGCACTGCGGCTGGGCGTGGGTCTGGAGCTGATCCAGGCCTGCGCCCTCATCCAGGACGACGTGATGGACCGTTCGCGTACGAGGCGTGGACGGCCCGCCGTCCACGTCGCCCTGACCGAGCGGGCGGGTCTTCCGGCCGAATCCGTGGCGGGCGCGGCCTTCGGCGCCTCCGCCGCCATCCTCGCGGGGGATCTCGCGCTGGTGTGGGCCGATGACACGGTCACGGAGACGTTCCTGCCGTCCGCGCGGCGACGCCGGGTGAGAGCCCTGTGGCGGGCCATGCGCGGTGAGATGGTCGCCGGGCAGTATCTGGACCTGCGCGGCCAGATCGGTGGCGGTGTCTCGGCGGCGCGTGCCCTGCGCACTGCTTGCCTCAAGAGCGCTCTGTACTCGGTGGAGCGGCCCGTGGCGCTGGGCGCCGCCCTGGCCGGCGCGGACGAGTGGACCACCGACGCCCTGTGCTCGGCGAGCCGGTACGCCGGAGTGGCCTTCCAGCTTCGGGACGATCTGCTGGGGGTGTTCGGAGATCCGGCCGTCACCGGGAAGCCCTCCGGGGACGATATCCGCGAGGGCAAGCCGACCTATCTGCTGGCGATGGCCCGTACCTGTGCCGGTGCCGCCGGCGACCACCGGGCCCTGGCCGTGCTGGACCGTGCCGTCGGCAACTCGGACCTCGACGAGGACGGCCTCGGGGAGGTACGCGCCGTTCTGGAGTCCACCGGTGCCCGCGCGCTGGTGGAGGCCAAGGCGGAGCGTCTGGGCGAGCGGGCCGCGCGGAGACTGGTCCAGGCCGTCGACATCGACGCGCACGCGGGCGGCCGGCTGCAGGCCCTGCTGCGCGCGGTGGCTGCGCCCCCCTCACTCAGCATGGTCGAAGGGGGCTGCACCCAGTGATCACGATCAAGGGGCCGGTCGACCACGTCGTGGTGATCGGCGCGGGGCTCTCCGGGCTCTCCGCCGCACTCCACCTGCTCGGCGCGGGGCGCACGGTGACCGTCGTCGAACGCGACGCGCTGCCCGGCGGCCGAGCCGGTCTCCTGACGCAGGGCGGCTACCGCATCGACACCGGGCCGACCGTGCTGACCATGCCGGACCTGGTGGAGGAAGCCTTCGCCGCCGTCGGCGACAGGATGGCCGACCGCCTGGAACTGATCCGGCTGGACCCCGCCTACCGGGCCAGGTTCGCGGACGGGTCACAGCTCGACGTCCACACCGACGGAGCGGCCATGGAGGCGGCTGTGGAACAGTTCGCCGGGGCCCGGCAGGCGGTCGGCTACCGGCGGCTGCGGAACTGGCTGGAGCGGCTTTACGAGGTGCAGATGCGCCGCTTCATCGACGCGAACTTCGACTCGCCCCTCCAACTGCTGCACCCCGACCTCGTGCGGCTCGCGGCTCTCGGCGGGTTCGGCCGGCTCGACGCCCGGATCGGGCGCTTTGTCTCCGACGAGCGGCTGCGCCGGGTCTTCTCCTTCCAGGCGCTGTACGCCGGGGTGCCCCCGGCCAGGGCGCTGGCCGCGTACGCGGTGATCGCCTACATGGACACCGTCGCCGGGGTGTACTTCCCGCGCGGCGGCATGCACGCCCTGCCCACCGCGATGGCCCGGACGGCCGCCGACGCGGGAGGCGACTTCCGCTACGGGCAGACGGTGCAGCGGCTGGAGCGTTCCGGCGACCGGATCACCGCGGTCGTCACGGACCAAGAACGCATCCCGTGCGACGCGGTGGTCCTGACCCCCGATCTGCCCGTCAGCTACGGTCTCCTGGGCCACGCCCCGCGCCGGCCGCTGCCGCTGAGGCACTCGCCGTCCGCGGTGATCCTGCACGCGGGCACGGACCGTACGTGGCCGGATCTCGCGCACCACACCATCTCCTTCGGGGCCGCCTGGAAGAGCACCTTCCGCCAGCTCACCCGCACCGGCGAGCTGATGTCGGACCCCTCGCTCCTGATCACCCGGCCCACGGCCACCGACCCCTCCCTCGCCCCGCCCGGCAAGCACCTCCACTACATCCTCGCGCCCTGCCCGAACACCACGATCGGGCCCGGCGTGCGCGAGTGGCGGGAGCTGGGCCCCCGCTATCGGGACGAGCTGCTCACCTGGCTGGACCGGCGCGAGATGCCGGGGCTGGGTGCGGCGATCGAGCAGGAGGGGCTGGTCACCCCCGTCGACTGGACCGCCCAGGGGCACGGGGCCGGCACACCCTTCGCGGTGGCCCACACCTTCCCCCAGACCGGCCCGTTCCGCCCGCGCAACCTGGTGCGGGGCACCGCCAACGCCGTCCTCGCCGGGTGCGGCACCTCTCCGGGCGTCGGCGTGCCGACCGTGCTGATCTCGGGGAAGCTGGCGGCGCAGAGGATCACCGGCCCACCCGCCGCCCCAGCCCGACGCACGAGAGGCGCCGCCGTATGACCGCCCGTGAGCTGGATGCCGCAGGCATCCACGAGCCTGGCCTCCGCGCCGCCTACACCCGCTGCCGCGACCTCAACGCCCGGCACGGGAAGACCTACTTCCTCGCGACGCGGCTGCTGCCCGTGGACAGGCGGGTGGCCGTACACGCCCTGTACGGCTTCGCCCGCTGGGCCGACGACATCGTGGACGACCTCGACTCCACCGCCACCGCCGAGGAGCGCGCCGCGGCCCTGACGGCTCTGGAGACCCAGCTGGAGAACGGGCTGCGCGACGGACGGGCCACCGAACCCGTGATCCGCGCACTCGTCGACACGGCCGACCGCTACGGCATCGACCACCGGCACTTCGCCGACTTCCTGGCCTCCATGCGCAGCGATCTGACGATCACCGGCTACGCCTCGCTGGACGACCTGGACGGCTACATGCACGGGTCGGCCGCGGTGATCGGCCTGCAGATGCTGCCGGTGCTCGGAACGGTGACCCGGCAGGAGGAAGCCGCCGGGCCCGCGGCCGCGCTCGGCATCGCCTTCCAGCTCACCAATTTCCTGCGGGACGTCGGCGAGGACCTGGACCGGGGCAGGCTCTACCTTCCGGCCGACCTGATCGCCGCGCACGGAGTGGACCGGGCACGTCTGGAGTGGAGCCGGCGCACCAGTACGCGCGACCCCAGGATCACCGACGCGCTGCGGGCGTTCGCCGCCCACACGAGGACGGTCTACCGCCGGGCCCTGCCGGGACTGGGGATGCTGGACCCGATGGCGCGGCCCTGCATCCGTACGGCGTTCGTGCTCTACAGCGGCATCCTCGACGCGATCGAGGCCGAGGACTACACGGTCCTGCACCGCCGCGCCGTCGTCCCACGCCGACGCCGGGCGGTCGTGGCGCTGGACGGCCTCGCCCGCGCGCTCGCCGCCCGCGCCCCGGTCCGGCACCGGACGAAGACGGTGACCTTCCGGCGCCCCGCCCCTCCGGCCCGTAGCGTCCTCACCGGCACCGCCACGCCCGTACGAGTGGAGGCCGCGTGAGGCCGTCCGCGCGACGCCGCATCCCGTTGCGACTGCGGCGGGTACCCGTGCCCTGGGAACGGCAGGAGCCGACCTGGCGGGCCGCGAAGCCCTCCCTCATCGCCCAGGCCCTCAAACGGGCGCAGAGCCGCCCCTCCGGCAACTGGTACGTCATCGGCGCCTCGCGAGACCTTCCCCCGGGAAAGACTCTCGGCATCACGGTCGGCTCGACCGAGGTCGTCGCCTGGCGCGACGACGACGGCAGGCTGCACACCGGCCCCGGGGCCTGCCCCCACCTCGGGGCGCCACTCCAGGAGAGCCCCGTGCGCTGCGGCACGCTGGTCTGCCACTGGCACGGTCTCGCCCTGGACGGCGGGCCGGTCGCCGGATGGGAGCCCTACCCGGCCTTCGACGACGGCGTGCTGCTCTGGGTACGGCTGGACCGCATGGGCGGCGAGGAACCCACCGAGCGGCCCCGCGTTCCGGTCCGGCCGCTCCTGGGCGACGGGGTCGACGCGGTCTACAGCGCGGTGGGGCGGTGCGAGCCGGAGGACGTGGTGGCCAACCGGCTCGACCCGTGGCACGGGGCCTGGTTCCACCCGTACTCCTTCGTCGACCTGACCGTGACGGACGTACCCGGCGACAGCACCGGGGACGACGACGGGTTCCTGGTCGAAGTGTCCTTCAGGGTGGCCGGGCGGTTGGTCGTCCCGGTCCTGGCCAGGTTCACCGCACCCGAGCCCCGCACCGTCGTCATGCACATCGTCGAGGGCGAAGGAGCGGGGTCCGTCGTCGAGACCCACGCCACCCCGCTGGCCCCCGACGAGCAGGGCCGGCCCCGCACCGCCGTCGTCGAGGCACTCGTCGCGGCCTCCGACCGCCGGGGGTTCGCGGTGGCCCGGGCGGCGGCGCCGATGCTCCGGCCGCTGATGCGGGCATCGGCCGGCCGGCTGTGGCGCGACGACCTGGCGTACGCCGAGCGGCGCTGGGAGCTGCGGGCGCAGGGGCGGTTCCCCGGCTGACGTCCGGCGAAACCGGCCGGGGAACCGCCTGTTCGTGCGTCAGCCGCCGAGCGCGGCGAGCCCCCGCAGCGGCAGGGACCGTCCGGTGCGCGGGACCGTCCACAGGGTCTGCCCGCGCACGCCCCACCGCTCCAGGTGCGCGTTGGCTGCGAGGAACCCGCTGGTGGCCGCGCGTTCCATCAGCGCCACCGGCAGACCGGTGCGGACCAGGTCTCCGGCCACCGTGACGGCAGGATCCGGGCTGCGAACGCCCGGCCGGTCCCGGTAGCCGCCCACCGGGAACATCGGGCAGTCCGCCCGCCATTCGTGGCGCTCGTCGACCACCCGGGCCCGGGACGTCTCCGGGTAGATCCGGTGCAGCTGACGGACCGCCTCCGCACGGACCACGCCCCGGTCGGCGTCCGGCGAGACCGCGTAGGCGTGCAGTTCCACCACCGAGCCGCCGGAATGCCGGGCCCAGCGCGCCGCCTCGCCCTCCCAGCGGTCGAGGACGCTCACGTTGTCCAGCGGGCCGTAGCCGCTGGTGCCGAGGAATCCGGGCCGGTCGGGCGCCACCGGGCGGTCCAGCCAGAGCCGGGACACCAGGAACGGCGGAGCGGTCCGCGACCGGCCGATCCGCGCTCGCCAGTCCGGGTCACCCAGCTCGGGAGACGCGCCCACGACCTGGCGCAGCCCGGCGCCGTCCAGGGCGAGGACGAGGGCGTCGCAGCGCGCGGTGTCCTGATCTGTGGTGACGTTGAGGCCGCCGTCGGGCTGCGGGCGCACCTGCCGGACGGGGGTGCTCGTGCGCACGGAGACGCCGTGGCTCTCCAGATAGCCGCGCAACGGGTCCCACAGGGCGGTGGGGAAGGGTTCGGAGGGAACGTCGAAGAGCAGGCCCTCGCTGGAGCCGAGGAAGTAGATGTGGAACATCAGGACCAGCTCCGCCGCCGACAGTTCACGCGGGTCGGCGAAGAAGCTGCGGGAGAAGACCTCGAAGGCCAGGTGGTGGGCGGCCTCGGGGAACCGGATGCGGGCAAGGAAGTCGTGGGCGCTGACCCCGTCGAGCTGCTCGTACACCTCCGGGACCCGCACGTCCAGCAGCGGCAGGGCGGCGCGCGGACTCATCCTGGCCAGGTCGCGCACGCCGAAGGTCGGGCTGAGCGCGACGAAACCGAGAGCGCTGAGCGGCGGGGTGCGCGGGACGCGGGCGAAGCTGTCGTGCAGTCCGGAGCTGTGCCGCAGGGGGTAGTCGGGCAGCGGCGTCAGTGAGTCGAGACCGGGGTCGACCCGGCGCAGCAGCCCGCGCAGGTTGTAGTACTGCCGGAAGAAGGCGTGGAAGCCGCGGCTCATGGTGACGGTCGAACCGTCCGCGAGCCGGGTCGGCCACCCGGCCAGCCGCCCGCCGAGATCCGGCTCGCTCTCGTAGAGGGTGACACGTACGCCTCGCTCGGCCAGTCCGGTGGCGGCCGCGATCCCGGCCAGGCCGCCGCCGACGACCGCGGCGGTAGGAGCCTCTCCCGTGAAACGGGCGCGGCCGCCGTGCGCGTGGACCACGGCGGCCCGCCGGTCCCGGCCGTGACGGCCGGCGCGGCCGTTCCGCCTCGGCACCATCACGCCTCCTGCGCGGTGCGGCCGACGAAGGTGTGCGTGATGCCGGTCTGCCAGCCGGGCAGTGGCAGGACGCGGACATCCTGGAATCCGGTCCTTCGTAGCCGTCCGGCGAACTCCGCAGCCGTATCGAAGGTGTTCACGCTCTCCTGGAGGTGGCGGTACAGCCGTGCGTCCCCGGTGAGCCGTCCGGCGGGCCGGATGATCGTCGAACAGACCGTGTTCCAGACGGCCCGGTCCACCGGTGATCCGCCGAGCGTGTACTCGTGCACGGCGAGCCGGCCGGACGGGACCAGAAGCCGGCGCACCAGGCGCAGAACCGCGTCGGCGTCCTGGACGTTGCGGAACAGGTAGCCCGCGAACACCGCGTCGAAGGAGCCCGGCGCCAGATGGTCGGCCAGCGCCTCCGCCGGGGCGTGGACGAACTCGACGTGCGATAGCCGGGGTTTGGCCGCCGCTCGCTCCAGCATCCCCGCTGCGGCGTCGACACCGGTGACGCGGGCGAGCGGGGCGGCGGCGATCAGCGCCTCGGTGGAGGCACCGGTGCCGCATCCCAGATCCAGGACGCGCAGTCCCGCACCGCCGTCCGCCAGGCCGAGCCGTCGCGCGGAGCGACGCAGATGCGCGTGGTAACCGGGGCTGGCCGCGACGAGCCGGTCGTAGGCCGCGGAGCCCCGGTCGAAGGCTTCGGACAGTGCGTCACCGCGCAACAGGGTCATGAGCTGCTCTCTTCCGGACGGACGGGTGGGGGAGGGAGGGGGCGGGGTGGACGGCGAGGGACGAAG
>NZ_QWFA01000140.1 GCF_003501885.1 Streptomyces globisporus | reverse complement strand
GCCCCGGACGACGGCCCCGCCCCCGTTCCCCGCATCGGCATCCGCCTCACGCCCCCGGCGGGCGAGTTCGTCTGGTCCTGCACCCCCGAGGCGGCCCGCGAGCTGGCCGCCGAACTCCTCCGGGCGGCCGAGGAGGCCGAGAGCGCGCCGGCGGGGCGTCCCGTCACGGTCGAGGCGGGCGAACTGCGCCGCGGCGACGTGCGCGACGGCGACCGGGCCATGACCGTGGAGAGCGCGCGGATTGACGGCTCCACGGTCCACGTCACCTGGAAGTCAGGGGCCGGCCGCAGCTGGACCCAGGCCTACGCCGCCGATGCCGCCATCACCCTCAAGCGGCGGCTTCCCGAAGGTCGTTGACGCCGAGGCCCTCCTGTTCCGGGTGGCACAGCAGCGCGTGGCCGCAGGGGGCGGCCGCGTCGGTAGGGTGGCCCGTGATGTTTACCGAACAGGGCCCCACCGTGCGCGAACTGGCCGTCCAGGCGCTCTCCTCGATCGAGCGCGGCTACGACCTCCTCGCCCCGAAGTTCGACCGGACGCCTTACCGCACCCCGGACCGCGTGCTCGACGCCGTCACCGACGAGGTGCGCCGACTCGGCCCCTTCGGCACCGGACTCGACGTCTGCTGCGGCACCGGCGCGGGGGTCGGCGTACTCCGGCAGCTGTGCCGTGAGCGGGTGGTCGGGGTCGACTTCAGCGCGGGGATGCTCGCCGAGGCCCGGGCCGCCTTCCCGCCCGAGGGCGGGGCACCCGCGGGGCTGGGACCGGCAGCAGAGGCACCGGCAGGAGAGCGACCGGCAGCACAGGGCCCGGCAGTGGACTGGGTACGGGCCGACGCCCGCTCCCTGCCCTTCGCGCCCGCCTTCGATCTCGCCCTGAGCTTCGGGGCGTTCGGCCATTTCCTGCCCGCCGAACGCCCCGGCCTCTTCGCCGAGGTCTACGGATCGCTCCGCCCGGGCGGACAGTTCGTCTTCCCGATCGGCGCACCGCCCCCGGTGGGATCCCGCGCCTACTGGACGCTGCTCGGCTTCGACGCGGCGATGCGGGTGCGCAACGCTCTGTGGCGCCCGCAGTTCGTCATGTACTACCGCACGTTCCGGCTCGGCGACGTGCTGGAGGACCTGACGCGGGCCGGATTCACCGTGCGGCTGACACCGCTCACCGCACTGGGCCGCCGCCCCGACGGCAGCCCCCGCGCCCGGCTGGTGGTGGCGACCCGGGAGTGACCGCACGGGGCCGCTCAGCCGTTCTCGTCCCGGGCCGCCGCCAGCAGCCCCGCCCAGTCGGGGATCTTCACCGGGCCGCGCCCCAGCGACCGGCCCAGCTCCGCCTCCGCGCGCTCGATCGACAGCCAGCCGGCCCACTCCACCGGCCGCAGCCCCCACTCCCGCAGCACGGCCAGCGGGTCCTCCGCCGCCGTACGCCGCGTCAGCGCGGCCGCGTCCGCCAGCAGCGAGGCCACCGTCTCCTTGGCGCAGGAGCGGTTCGAGCCGATCACCCCGGTCGGCCCCCGCTTGATCCACCCCGCCACGTACTCGCCCGGCGACGGCACCCCGCTCCGCAGTACCCGGCCCGCCGCGTGCGGTACCGTCCCGCGCACCGGGTCGAACGGCAGCCCCGGCAGCTCCACCCCGCGATAGCCGACCGCCCGCAGGACGAGCTGCGCCTCGACGTCCTCGTATCGACCGGTGTCCCGTACGCCCCCCGCCCCGTCCGGAGCCGTCCGGACGAACCGGACCCCGGCCACCCGCCCGCCGCGCTCCAGCAGCTCCACCGGCCGCAGGAAGAACCGCAGCCGGATGCGGCGTCCGGCATCCGCCGAGCCCGGCGCCCCGCCCGCTCCGACCCCGCCGCCGGCCGACCAGCCGCGCAGCACCTCCAGGTTCCGCCGCACCACGGCGGGCAGCGGGAGGGCTCCGGGCAGGCCGTCCGGAGCGTCGTACGCCGGGTCGAGCGCCAGCTCCGTCGGGTCGACGACGACCCGTGCCCCGGGCAGCGCTCCCAGCTCCCGCAGCTCCTTGGTGGTGAACCGGGCCTGGGAGGGGCCCCGGCGGCCCACGATGTGCACCTCGCGCACCCGGCTCTCCTCCAGCGCGCGCAGCGCGGCGCGGGGCACGTCGGTCCGGCGCAGTTCGCCGGCGCCGCGCGCCAGGATCCGGGCCACGTCGACCGCCACGTTGCCCACACCGATCACGACGGCCGAGCGGGCGTCCAGGGCGTCCCGGGCGAACAAGTCGCCGCCGATGTCCGGGTGGGCGCTGTACCAGGAGACGAAGCGGGTGGCCGAGTAGCTGCCCGGCAGGCCCTCGCCCGGTACCGCCAGCGTCCGGTCCGCCGACGCCCCGACGCAGTAGACGACCGCGTGGTACAGCTCCGCGAGCCGGGCTGGGGAGACGCCGTCAGCTCCGCCGACGCCGATGTTGCCCACGAAGGTGACCCGCTCGTCCTCCAGCACCGCCCGCAGACTGTTCTGCAGCGACTTGATCTTCTCGTGGTCGGGGGCCACCCCGTACCGCACGAGTCCGTACGGGGTGGGCAGCCGGTCCAGGACGTGCACGCGCACATCGGGCACCAGCGACTGCTGGAGGAGGGCCTGGGCGGTGTAGACCCCGCTGGGACCGGAACCGACGACGGCGACGGAGAGCACGGCGCACCTCTTTCCCGGAGGTTCCCTCCAGGATGGCACCGCCGGGCCGATCCGCACCGCCGGGCGCACGGAGCGGCGCAGCCGGGTGGCCTCCTCCACGGGCAGCGCGGCCGAGTGGCGCGGCCCCGGGGCTCAGTCCATCATTCCGCGCATCCGGTTGATCTCCACGGTCTGCTGGGCCACCACATCGCTCGCCATCTCCTCGACGAAGATGTCGTTCCCCTCGGTGAGCGCCTCCGTGGCCATGGTGATCGCTCCCTGGTGGTGGGTGATCATCAGCTCCAGGAAGAGCTTGTCGAACGCCTTGCCCTCGGCGCCGCGCAACTTCTTCAGCTGGGCCTCGGTCGCCATGCCGGGCATCCCGGAGTGGTCGTGGTGCTGCTTGCGCTTGTCGCCGCCGTTTCGCTTGAGCCACCCCTCCATCGCTCCGATCTCCGGCTTCTGGCCCGCCGCTATGCGTTCCGCGAGCCGCTTGACGGTGCTCCGGGAGGCCCTCTTCGGGGCGAGTTCGGTCATCACGAGCGCCTGCGCGTGATGTTCGATCATCATCTGGGCATAACGGAAGTCCGCGGAGTTGGCGGTGTCCTGACCGGTCTCCTCGGCGGCCTCCTCGGCGGAGAGCGTCCGGGCGGGCTCGCCCGGTCTGCCGGGCGCGACCACGCCGGGACCCGCGTCCTTGGCCTTCTCCGACGTTCCGTCACCGCTGTCCGCGTCACAGGCTCCCAGGACGAGCGCGGCGGCAATCGCCGTCGCCGCGAGAGCGGTTGAGCGCAGAGCTGCGGTCCGGCGATGGATCAACACGGTGACCTCCTGTGTCACAGGGTTTGTTGGAGACCGTCCTAACACGCTTCCACCGGCGGAAGATCAAAAACTTTTATTACGTCTGCGTTGCCGTCTGTTGATGTGTACATGTGAGGGACGATACTGCCGGGGGTTCCATAACCGTTCGACCCCGAACGGATACAAGGGAGGACGCAGTGACCTCGTTGCACACCACCCGCGTGCGGCGCAGACGTCTGGGTGCGGTGGCAGCCGCAGCCGGACTCCTCGCCACGCTGCTGACGGCCACCACAGCGGCCGCGACCCCCGACCCGGGCGATGCCCCGGCCGAGCGCGGTTCCGTCTCCAAGAGCGACCAGGCCGAGGCCAGGGCCGCGATATCCGGGGGTGACATACCCGGAGTGGACGAGATCGTCCACAGCTCCAACATCAAGCACCTGACGAACGTGCCGAAGGGCGCCCTCCAGGGCACCAACACGGACCTCGCGTTCCAGGGGAAGTACGCGTACGTCGGGAACTACGACGGCTTCGTCATCTACGACATCAGTAAGCCGAAGAAGCCCAGGACGGTCGCCCAGGTTCTCTGCCCCGGCTCCCAGAACGACATCTCGGTCTCCGGGAACCTGCTCTTCCTGTCGACGGACTCCTCGCGCAGCGACGACTCCTGCTCCAGTACCTCCCAGCCCGCCACGGAGAAGTCCTCCTGGGAGGGCATGAAGATCTTCGACATCAGCAACAAGCGGCAGCCCAAGTACATCGCCGCCGTGGAGACCGCCTGCGGTTCCCACACGCACACGCTGGTGCCGGACGGCAAGAAGAACGTGTACGTGTACGTCTCCTCGTACTCGCCCAACGAGACGTTCCCGGACTGCAAGCCGCCGCACGACGGGATCTCCATCATCAAGGTGCCGCTCAAGGCGCCCCAGAAGGCCCGGGTCATCGACTTCCCGGTGCTCTTCCCGGACGGCGGTAACCCGGGAGCGCCCGAGAACCCCGGCGTCTCCAAGACGACCGGCTGCCACGACATCACGGTGCTGCCGTCGAAGGACCTGGCGGCCGGGGCCTGCATGGGTGACGGTCTGCTGTTCTCCATCGAGGACCCGGAGCACCCGAAGATCATCGACCGGGTCCAGGACAACGTGAACTTCGCGTTCTGGCACTCGGCGACCTTCAACCAGGGTGCGAACAAGGTCGTCTTCACCGACGAGCTGGGCGGCGGCGGCGCGGCCACCTGCAACGAGCAGATCGGTCCGAAGCGCGGCGCCGACGGCATCTACGACATCGTCGGCAAGGGCGACAAGCGCAAGCTGGTCTTCCGGAGCTACTTCAAGATCGACCGTCACCAGGCCGACGCCGAGGTCTGCGTCGCCCACAACGGCTCGATCATCCCGGTGAAGGGCCGCGACCTGATGGTCCAGGCCTGGTACCAGGGCGGCATCTCCGTCTGGGACTTCACCAACTCGGCCAAGCCCAAGGAGATCGCCTTCTTCGAGCGCGGCCCGGTCACCCTCGACCAGGTCACCACGGCCGGCCCCTGGTCGGCGTACTACTACAACGGTCACATCTACTCCAGCGACATCGCCAAGGGCTTCGACGTGCTGAAGCTGGACGACCGGCGTACCGACCCGGCGAAGCGGGTCACGATGGACGAGCTCAACGTGCAGACGCAGCCGGACTACTTCGACCGCTGATCCGTCAGCGCGTCGCGCAGGAGCTTCGTCAGCCATTCCGGGGCCGGTGTCTCCCGGGCGGTCACCCGCCCGCGAGGCGCCGGCCCCGGTGTGTGCGGAGCGGAAATTCATTGACCGATGAGCGGGGTGGGGACATGCTGGATCCCTGCGACGGCGGACCCCGCAACTCCGGTCCCCGGCGCGGTCCACGGCCGTGTCCCCCGGGGCACGCCGGGGGTGTGCCCGGATCCGGCGACGCGGGGGATCGCCGGATCGGGCGCGATCTCCCACGGCTCCTGGTCACAGGGCGGCGGTCAGACGGCGGTGCGGACGCTCCCGCCGGCAGCGGCGGCCCACTCCACCAGTAGCCGCTGGTATTCCGCCTCGTCCTGCGGCGTCAGGGACCCGCCCGAACGCTGCCACAGGTCGCGGATCTCCGCGTTGACCTCGGCTGCGGAACGGGTGGACACGGACGACGACATCGGGGACATGCCCACCAGGCTACGACCACGGGCAGCTTCCTTTACCCCTTCCGCGGCGGGATATGCCTCACACCCCGGCCCGATCTCCCTCAATCTCCCTGGTGCCGCCGGTGTGGCTCGGCCCCTGCTCGCGGTGGGCCTCAGCCCGGGACCAGCCCCAGGGAACGCAGGCCGTCGGGCCGCTCCGGCACGGGCAGATGGTCCACGAAGCGGACCTCGCAGCCCAGGGCGGCCGCGCCCCCGTCCGCGATCCGGTCGTCACCGACCATGACCACATCCGCCGGATCCCGGCCGATCATCGTGCAGGCGATATGGAACAGCTCCGCTGCGGGCTTCTGGAGCCCGTGCTCGAAGGACAGCACATAGGCGTCGACCAGGTCGTCGAGCCCGTGCGCCCGGAAGACCGGACGCAGGTCCCAGCCGATGTTGCTGACCACACCGACCGCGATCCCCGCCCTCCGCAGCCCCTCCAGGACCTCCACCGCGTCCGGATAGGCCTGCCAGGCCTCCGGCCGCATATGGCGGTCGTACAGCGCGTCGTACAGCCCCGGATGGGGCAGCGCGACGGTTCGGGCCAGCCCGGTGTACGCCTCGCGGTGCAGTGCGGGGGTCAGGTCCCGGCGCGCCATCGCGTCGGCCAGCCGCTCCGGGACCCGGAGCGGAGGTGGACCGCCCGGGAGGGCACCGGCCTCCGTGAGCCCGGTCACGTACGGCTCGAAATCCTCCTGCGGTACGTCGACGCCCTCCTCGCGCAGCACGGCGGCGAGCCAGTCCCGGACCGGCTCGATCCGGAACAGCGTTCCGGAGAAGTCGAACAGCACGCCTTTGGTCATCGGTGCGATCCCTCCCGGGGCGCCGCGTACCGGGCGTACCCGGCGATGCTCAACGTCACCACGGCCACCCCCAGCAGCGCACCGCCCACGACATCGGTCAGCCAGTGCACCCCCAGATATACCCGGGTCGCCGCGACGCCGACCGCCGAGACCACCGCCACGGCCAGTGCCGTACCCCACAGCCCGGGGCCCGCGCCGTACAGCCGCAGCAGCCACAGGAGCAGCCCGCAGCTGACGACGGCCGTCATCGCGTGCCCGGAAGGGAAGGCCGCGAACTGGGCCGAGTCCACCGGGTCGGGCCACTGCGGACGCTCCCGGTCCACCGCGGCTTTCATCCCCTGCTGGAGGAAGGAGGCGAGCAGACTCGTCGCGGCCACCCACAGGGCGAGCCGGCGCGCCCCCTGCCACCACAGGGCGACCACGGCCACCGCGATCAGGGCACGCATGGTCCACGGATCCCACACCCAGTCCGTCAGCACCCGGTTCACCCGGACCAGAGGGGGGTCGGCCACGGCGTGCCGGTGCAGTGCGTCGGCGACCGACCGGTCCAGGGACATCAGCGGCGACCAGCGCACCGCCACCAGCACGAGCAGCACCAGGGATGCCGCGCCGACGGCGGCTCCGGTCCACAAAGCGGGCTCGGCGCGGGGGGAACGGTTCGGTGAACGGAAGCGGAAGTGGGGGGAGGGCATGGGGTGATCCTCGCCGAGGACACCGCGCGAAGGCCAACCCAGGTACGGAGCTGTGGCCGGTCCTGGTGCGGAACCCCGATCACCCGGGGCTGTCCCGGCGTTACCCGAGGGCGCGGAGCCCCGGGACGAACGCCACGACGACGGGGATGACCGGCACCAGCGCGGCGGCGGCCGTCAGCCGGAGCCTGCGGCCCGCCGTCAGTCGCTCGACCGGGGCCAGCAACCGGTTGACCCGGAGGGGCACTTGAGCCTGCGGGGTGGGGCAGGGGCCGAACACCCCGCGGTCCTCGTTGAGTCCGACCAGGGCGAGCGCGGTGGTCAGCCTGCCGAAGCGGCGCGACGCCACGTCGTCGGCGGCCAACTCGACCAGCCGGTGCATCTCGTCGCGGAACGCGGCGAACACCGGGATCTGCGGGAAGCCGATCGCCAGCGCCGACGAACAGTGCAGCAACCAGTCGTGCCGGGCTTGGGCGTGCCCCTGCTCATGGGCGAGCACGGCATCGAGCTGACGGCCCTTCAGGCGGCCCAACGCGGCGGTGGTGATGACGAGTTGCGGCGCGGTGCCGGGCAGCCACCAGGCATCCGGGCGTTCGGCCTCCAGCACCACGAGACGGTCGGCTCCGGGCTCCTCGCCCGGCATCAGCGGGGCGCGCACCAGCAGTTCCGCCCGACGCTGCTTGCGGCGACGCCGCGCCCGCCGGATCTCACGCAGGAGCATCGTCCCGGACCACAGCCCGCCGAGCGCCAGCAGCACCGCGATGACCGCCGACCACGGACCGTACGCCGCCAGGGCGTACGCCTCGACGACGGCATGCGGCGCGGGGGCGAAGACGTGGCCGCGTACCGCCTGCCAGGCGGCGGCCGCGCTCAGCGTCATGGACAGAGCGAACGACAGGAGCACCGCGGCCACCACGCACTGCCAGACCCACAGGGCCACGACCGGCTCGCGCTCCGGCCACCGGGCCCGCGCCATCACACGCGGGGTCACCAGGGCGGTCAGTGCACCGAGCAGCAGCAGCGCGAGGGAGACCAGCATGGCTTCAGCTTATGAGCGGCGGGCCGACCGGGGGTACGGCCGCGACCGGCAAGTGACGCAGGCCACTGTTTGACGGGGGTTCTGTCCCACTTCCCGTCTCACACCGTGAGAAGCATGGCGAACATGCCGATGCCCATCGTCAGCCGGCAGGCCGTCGTGAGCTCGGCCCGCCCGTCCGTCCCGCCTCCGAAACCGCCCGGGTCCCGGCCGATGACACCCGTGCCGTCGGCCGGGGTGACGGCAGCTCCGGGCAGCAGCCGGCCGGCCGAACCCAGCACGTAGAACGCGTAGTAGACGAGCAGAGCCCCGGTCAGCGCGGGCATGCCCCCGGCTCCCGCCGATGCCGCGCCGTGCCCGGCATGGCCGCCCCCACTGCTCCCGGTCACCGCCGGGGCCATCGCCACGGCCATGTAGACCATGGCCAGCGAGCCGACGAGATGGTGCAGATGGTGGCCGCCGCGCAAGGCGGGCCGCAGCGCCCGTAGCGCGGCCGCGCCGAACAGCACCGCGTACACCGCCCAGGCCCAGCCCGGCGGCGTCAGCACCGCCGCCGGAACGGCCATCGCCGCCATCCCGAAACCCATGAGCGCCTCCGAGCGCGCGGTGCGGCGCTCCCGTGGCGTCCCCGTGCGGGTGCGCAGAAGGCAGTAGGCGCCGCTCACCGCGCACAACACCATCAGCAGCCAGCCGGTCGAAGCCCCTCCGTGCACGGCGCGCCTCCCCCCGGTCGGACGTTCGGCACTTTGCGGGTCGCCCCATCGCTGCCCACGCCGACGCCGCCGAACCCGGCGCACAGGGGAGTGAAGGGAGCGCTCCGGGGCCCGCCGGGGGCGCTCCGGGTCGCGTTACTCTCGACCGGACGTACGGCATCGGCCGTACGCGCGGCAGCACGCAGGTTCGTACGGCAGCAGAGAAACGGAGAGCCCCACCCATGGACACCGCCACGCCCGATTCGGCCCGGCTGACCTTCCGTGACGCGACCGAGGCCGACGTCCCGGCGCTGGTGGCACTGATCGAGTCCGCCTACCGCGGCGACTCCAGCCGCACCGGCTGGACCACCGAAGCCGACATCCTCCAGGGGCAGCGGACCGACGAACAGGGCGTGCGCGACGTCATCGACGCTCCGGCGAGCAGGCTCCTCGCGGTCGAGCGCGGCCGCGAACTCGTCGCCTGCTGCCAGCTCGAACACCGGGGCGACGCGGCCTACTTCGGCATGTTCGCGGTACGGCCCGGACTCCAGGGCGGCGGACTCGGCAAGCTGATCATCGCCGAGGCGGAGCGCACGGCGAAGGAGGGCTGGGGCGTCGGCGAGATGCACATGACGGTCATCTCGGTGCGCGAGGACCTGATCGCCTGGTACGAGCGCCGCGGCTACCGCCGTACGGGAGCGCTCACCCCGTTCCCGTACGGCGACGAGCGCTTCGGCATCCCGCAGCGCGACGACCTGGCCTTCGAGCTGCTCGTCAAGAACATCTGACGGCCCGCCGGGGCGACCGGCCCCGGCGCGCCCTCAGGCGGTGAAGCGGCCGGTGCGGCGGATCTCGGGGAAGTCGGTCGTCGCGCCGTCCAGGTTCAGGGCCCGGGCCAGGCGCAGGTGGTCCTGGGTGTTCACCACCCAGCCGATCACCTTCAGGCTCTCGGCGTGCGCCTGCTCCACCACCTCCAGGGTGAGGCGGCGGATGTTCAGCGCGAGCGTCGCCGCGCCCGCCGCCCTCGCCCGGTCCACCACGTCCGCGCCCCAGCGGCTGGCGATGAGGACCGTCCGGACGCCGGGCACCAGCCGGGCGATCTCGGTGACGGCCTCGTCGTGGAACGAGGACACCTCCACCCGCCCGACGAGATCCCGCTCCAGCAGCACGTCCGCCAGCGCGCGGGCCGCCGCCACATCCTTGATCTCCGCCTGCAGGGGGGAGGAGACGGCCTCCAGCACCTCTTCGAAGACGGGGATCCGCTCGCCCCGGCCGGCGTCGAGCTCACGCAGCTCCGCCAGGGTCTTGGCCGCGATCGGCCCGGTGCCGTCCGTCGTGCGGTCCACGTCCGCGTCGTGCATCACGGCGAGCGCGCCGTCCTTGCTGAGGTGGAGATCCAGCTCGATGGCGTCCATGCCGGACGCCTCGGCGCGGACGAAGGAGCGCAGGGTGTTCTCGGGCTCGACGCCCATCACTCCACGATGACCCAGGGTGAGAAATGACAAGGCGACCTCGTTTCCGTCGGCGGCTTCCCGTCGACTGCTCCTGCCCGCGCTGAGGTACGGCAATACGGCACTGGGGAGGGTAACGGCCCGGGCGCGGGATGTCCCACGCCGTGCGGGCCCGGTCGCCCGGATCCGATCGGTGCTGCGGGAAATGCGCTCCTACCCGGTATCCCGCAGGAAAAACAGCGGTGACCATAGGGGGTGCGCAGGATAATTTTCAGGCCTGCACTTGTCGGAGGGATCCCTGCCCGGCTACGGTGATGTCACGCGAGGTTCTCCCGTGGAGGAAGTGTTATGACGGAAATTCTTGTGCACGACGCCACCGACGGCGCGATAGCTACGGCCCAGCGGGTCGTCGAGCACCCGGCCTGGCCCGTGCTCAGGGATGCCGTCGAGGAGATCCGCCCCTGGCAGTCCAAGGACGGATCCATCGACTTCGAGGCCGACGGCGCCCCGTCCCCGGCCGACGTCGAGCGTGTCCTCGACCGGGTCATCGGTGCGGTCGAGGAGCTGTCCCCGCTCCTCCCGCACGACGCCGCCTACCACCGTGCGCTCGTCACCGACCTGCGCCGCTGGGCCGCCGACGGCTTCCGCGTCCCCGACTTCCTGGACTCGCTGCTCGCCTTCCAGCCCGCGAAGAACCGGGCCGACGGTCTCCAGCACCTCGTCGTCTTCGCGATGTACACGCAGAACGGCAACCCCGAC
This sequence comes from Streptomyces globisporus, assembly GCF_003501885.1. Classification (GTDB taxonomy): domain Bacteria; phylum Actinomycetota; class Actinomycetes; order Streptomycetales; family Streptomycetaceae; genus Streptomyces; species Streptomyces globisporus_D. The sequence continues at coordinate 5,793 of NZ_QWFA01000140.1, read as the reverse complement.
CGCAACCTCGAAGCGGTCGTCCTCAAGATGGTCTGGCCCGAGTGGCTCGCCGAGCTGGAGGCCACCCGCTACGACAACCCGCTCTTCTGCGGCATCACCTTCGAGGACTTCACCTCCGGCTACGACACCCACTCCGCGGTGCTCTTCCCGGAGACCATCGCCGTGCGCGAGGCCCCCGAGCGGTTCAGCTGGGGCGGCATCTTCTGCGACCGCGAGGCCGCCCGCTTCCGCCGCGTCACCGAGGCATCCGTCGAGCTGCTCGGCCTGGAGCTGCCCGACGACATCCGCGAGATGATCGGCGACCAGCAGCGCTGCGAGCAGGCGTTCGTCCTGTGGGACATGGTCCACGACCGCACCCACAGCCACGGTGACCTGCCGTTCGACCCGTTCATGATCAAGCAGCGCCAGCCGTTCTGGATGTACGGTCTGGAGGAGCTGCGCTGCGACCTCACCGCCTTCAAGGAGGCCGTGAAGCTGGAGTCCGAGGGCAACGCCCACGGCCGCGACGTGCAGTACGCGGTGCTCTTCGACCGGATGTTCCGCTTCCCGGTCTCCGGTGAGCGCGTCCGCAACTACGACGGCCTCGGCGGCCAGCTGCTCTTCGCCTACCTCCACAAGCACGACGTCGTCCGCTGGACCGACAACACCCTGAAGATCGACTGGGACCGTGCCCCCGAGGTCACCAACCAGCTCTGCGGCGAGATCGAGCAGCTCTACCGCGACGGCATCGACCGCCCCAAGCTGGTCCACTGGTTCGCCGCGTACGACCTCGTCTCCACCTACCTCGCCCCGCACCCGGGATCGCGCTGGGCCAAGGGCCCCGACGCCCTCGACCTCACACTTCCTCCTCGCAAGCTCGTCGACGACGTGCTTCCGGACGAGTTTCCCCTGAGCATGTTCTATGAGGCGCTCGCGAAGAAGCTGAAGCACGTGATTGCCTCTGCCAAGGGAATCACCGCGGCGAACGACGAGCGGGCAGCCGCGTGAACCATTCTCCCGAGGAGGCGGTGGCCATGAACGGAAACGGCACGGGCGAGGGGACGGGCGCGCTCGAAGGAGCCGTGGTCGCGGTCGCCGGAGCGGCGGGACCCGCGGGTCGCGCGACGCTGCTGCGGCTCGCCGAGGCGGGCGCCACGGTCGTCGGCTGCGACGCCAACCCCGAACGGCTCGCCGAGGCGGTGGACGCCGCCCGGTACGCCCACGGGGGCGCGACCGTCACCGGTGAGACCGTCGATCTGCTCGACCTCGACGCCACCCGGGACTGGGCCAAGCGCACCGAGGCGGAGTTCGGCCGCATCGACGGCCTGGTCCACCTCGTCGGCGGCTGGCGCGGCAGCCCGTCGTTCCAGGAGACCGTGCTCTCCGACTGGGACGCGCTGGAGAAGCTGCTCATCCGTACCGTCCAGTCGACCTCGCTGGCCTTCCAGGAGGCGCTGGAGCGCAGCGACAAGGGCCGCTACCTCCTGATCAGCGCCGCCGGAGCCAGCAAGCCCACCGCGGGCAACGCCGCCTACTCCGCCGCCAAGGCCGCGGCCGAGGCGTGGACCCTCGCGCTCGGCGACGCCTTCCGCAAGGCGGGGGGCGAGGACGGGCCCCGTACCGCTGCTGCGATCCTGGTGGTCAAGGCACTGGTGAACGACGCGATGCGCGCCGAGCGCCCGAATGCGAAGTTCGCGGGCTTCACCGACGTCACGGAGCTGGCCGAGGCCATCGCCGGCGTCTGGGAGGAGCCCGCCCCCGAAGTGAACGGAAAGCGCCTGTGGCTGACCCCGCAACCGTGAGGACCGACGCGCGACGTCACCACGATCCGCAGGTACGCGGCTTCGCCAGTGACAACTACGCCGGAGCGCACCCGGAGGTCCTCGCGGCCATAGCGCTCGCCAACGGCGGCCACCAGGTCGCCTACGGCGAGGACGACTACACCGGCCATCTCCAGCGCGTCATGCACAGCCACTTCGGCCCCACCGCCGAGGCCTTCCCGGTCTTCAACGGCACCGGAGCCAACGTGGTCGCCCTCCAGGCGCTCACCGACCGCTGGGGAGCGGTCATCTGCGCCGAGTCCGCGCACATCAACGTGGACGAGGGCGGCGCGCCCGAGCGGATGGGCGGGCTGAAGCTCCTCACCGTGCCGACCCCGGACGGCAAGCTCACCCCCGAGCTCATCGACCGGCAGGCGTACGGCTGGGACGACGAGCACCGGGCCATGCCGCAGGTCGTCTCGATCGCCCAGAACACCGAGCTGGGCACCGTCTACAGCCCCGACGAGATCCGCGCCATCTGCGACCACGCCCACGAGCGCGGCATGAAGGTGCACCTCGACGGGGCGCGGATAGCCAATGCGGCCGCCTCCCTGGACGTGCCGATGCGGACGTTCACCAACACGGTCGGCGTCGATGTGCTGTCCTTCGGCGGCACGAAGAACGGCGCGCTGTTCGGCGAGGCCGTCGTCGTGCTCAACCCGGACGCGGTCCGGGCGATGAAGCACCTGCGCAAGCTCTCCATGCAGCTCGCCTCCAAGATGCGCTTCGTCTCCGTCCAGCTGGAGGCGCTGCTCGCCAAGGACCTGTGGCTGCGCAACGCCCGGCACGCCAACGCCATGGCCCAACGCCTGGCCGAGGGCGTCCGGGCCATCGACGGGGTGGAGATCCTCTACCCGGTCCAGGCGAACGCCGTGTTCGCCCGGCTGCCGCACGCGGTCACCGAGCGGCTCCAGGAGCGCTTCCGCTTCTACTTCTGGGACGAGGCGGCAGGCGACGTCCGCTGGATGTGCGCCTTCGACACCCGCGAGGACGACGTCGACGCCTTCCTCCAGGCGATCAAGGAAGAGATGGCGCGGTAACACGCCTCTCGCGCAGCGCATGACTATGCGGCCGACCGGAAATCAATTGATCTCCGGTCGGCCGCTTCGTACGCTCAGGGGCCATGCAACTGATTCAGCAGTCCCCGGACGTCGCCGCCTATCTCGCCGCCGACGACGCGATCGACCATGAACACCCCCGGGTGCGGGAGGTGGCGGCCGACCTGGCGCGCGAGACCGACGACGCATACACATACGCCCGCACCGCCTTCATGTACGTACGTGACACCGTCCCGCACTCCGCGGACTCCGGCGATCCACGTGTCACCTGGCGCGCCTCCGACGTCCTCACCACCCGCAACGGCATCTGCTACGCCAAGTCCGTCGCGCTGACCGCCCTGCTCCGGGCCCACGGCATCCCGGCCGGCCTCTGCTACCAGCGCCTCGCCGACGACGACGGGGCGAACCCCGTGATCCACGGCCTGGTCGCACTCCGCCTGCCCGGACACGACCACTGGGCACGGGTGGACCCCCGGGGCAACAAGCCGGGCATCGACGCGCAGTTCTCGCTGGAGGAGGAGCGGCTGGCGTGGACGGTGCGCGAGCACCTCGGGGAAGTGGACTACCCGACCGTGTACGCCGCGCCGCCCCCGGAGATCCTCCACACGCTGAGGAACGCCCGGGACCGCACGGAACTCTCGCGGACCCTCCCCGCACACCTCTGAGCCCCCGGCGTACGTGCGCACCGGGGGCTCGGGAGGAGAGGAGGCGGGAGGGGCCGGTCAGCCCAGCTCGCGCACCTCGGCGGGGGTCGGGGCCGTACCGCCGAGATGGGCGGGCACCCACCAGGTGTCGCTCGCGTCCTTCGGGCGCACCGGGTAGGCCCGCTGCGCCGCCTCCAGCAGCTCCTGGACCCGCTCCCGCAGCCGCCGGGTGAGGGCGCCCGCGTACTGGTCGGCCGGCGCCTCCATGGGCTCGCCGACGCGGATGGTGATCGGGATGTGGCTGCGCTTGAAGTTGCGCGGCCGACCCTTCGTCCAGATCCGCTGCGTGCCCCAGAGCGCCATCGGGATCAGCGGAACGCCGGCCTCCTGGGCCAGGCGCGCGGCGCCCGACTTGAAGCTCTTCAGCGTGAAGGACTGCGAGATGGTGGCCTCGGGGAACACACCGACGATCTCGCCCGAACGCAATGACTTCAGTGCGTGCGCGTACGCGTCCTCGCCCTGGTTGCGGTCGACCGGGATGTGCTTCATTCCCCGCATCAACGGACCGGAGATCTTGTGCCGGAAGACCGATTCCTTCGCCATGAAGCGGACGAGCCGCTTCTGCGGAAGAGCACCGAGGCCGGTGAAGATGAAGTCGAGATAGCTGATGTGATTGCTGACCAGCACCGCACCACCGGTCTTCGGGATGTGCTCCGAACCCTGAGTGTCGATCTTCAGGTCGAGCGCCTTGAACATGGTGCGAGCGGCGCCGATGACCGGTCGATAGACGAGTTCTGCCATCTGGGGAAGACCCTTCTTCAGTGCCTGGGGAGGGTTCTCCCGGCGGAAGTTACGCAGCCGTAGGTTTTCGGCATTGTGGCGATGGTGCCCCATGCGCGAGCCGCTGGCCAGTCCCGGAGGACGTGGACCGCGAGATTCTCGTCACGTGCGTGTGCACCGCACGCTGTGGGAATGCCGGGGCGGCAGCCGGTGCTGACCCCTTACGAAGAGCTCTGATCAGGAGGCACCAGGTGGACGGCCGGACCCGCGGACAGCGACTCGACGCAGGCCGACTCGGCGCGGAGTTGGGGGAACGCGCGACGCTCGTCCAGTTCTCCAGCGCCTTCTGCCAGCCGTGCCGGGCCACCCGCCGCACGCTCACCGAGGTGGCCGGGATGGTCGACGGGGTCGCCCACATCGAGATCGACGCCGAGGCTCATCTCGCGCTGGTGCGGGAGCTGGACATCACGAAGACGCCGACCGTCCTGGTCCTCGACGCCGAGGGCGAAGTGGTCCGCCGGGCATCCGGCCAGCCCCGCACGGTCGACGTCGTCGCGGCGCTGGGGCACGCCATATGACGGACCGTGACGCATCTCCCACATTCCGGAACCCACTTGACTGCGCGCACCACGCATCGTCAGTCTGACGTTATGCCGCCAGAACTCCTTCTCCACGGCCGGGTCCACGTGGACCTCGCACGCTACGCGAGTGCGCGCTGTCCGGGTGTCTGAGCACCCACGGACCCGTACGCCACTCCCGCAGAAGGACACGTCCATGACGGCAACGCCCGATCTCGCCCCCGCCGCGACGGCCGCCACGCCCGAACTCTTCCGCTCCGTCTTTCGCCGCCACGCCGCCGGTGTCGCCGTGATCACCGCTGCGGGGGAGCGCCCGGTCGGCTTCACCGCCACCTCGCTGACCTCCGTCGCCGCCGAACCCCCGCTGATCTCCTTCGGCATCGGTACGTCGTCCTCCAGCTGGCCCGTGCTGTCCGGGGCCGCGTACGTCGGCGTCCACATACTCGGCGAGCACCAGCAGGAACTGGCCACTACCTTCGCCCGCAGCGGAGCCGACCGCTTCGGCCCGTCGACCGACTGGAGCAGCGGCCCCCAAGGCGTTCCGCTGCTGGCGGACGTGTCCGCCTGGCTGGTCTGCCGGGTCGTGTCCCGCGTTCCGGCGGGGGACCACCGCATCGTCATCGCCGAAGCCGTGGCAGGCTCGCCCTCGGGGGCCGGTCGCCCGCTGGTCTATCACCAGGGACGGTTCACGGCTCTGCGAGACTGAGGTCACGCACGCACGGGTCTGCCGCGTTGGCAAGGTCACAGTGCGGTGCGCTTGCTCAGGGGTAACGGACTGGGTGTACTGGCGAGTAATATCGGCCTCGGAGCCTCGGTCGTCCCGACCGGATCCGGCCCGACAAGGCGCCTATGCTGCGTGCAACAAGGCAGCCCGGAAATGACGATGCAGTAGGAGAGCCGGCGTGAGCTTGAGGATCGTTGTCTGTGTGAAGTA
>NZ_QWFA01000014.1 GCF_003501885.1 Streptomyces globisporus | reverse complement strand
GTACTTACGCCCTGCTCGGCACGCACGGCGCACCACCCGCCCCAGCACCGAGCACCACCCCGGGAGACCCCGCATGCCCGACGCCCAGGCCTACCCCGCCCTCTGCACCCACACCCACCTGTTCCCCGGCGCGCGCTGCCGCCTCCAGGGCCTGCCCCACCCGGCGGCCTTCGCAGCGGCACCGGAGCCGATCGAGGCATACCTGCGCTTCTCCGACGGAGCGGCCACCGCGGCGGAGCTCCACACCGGATCCCCGACCGGACCGACCCTCACGGTCGCCGCCTACACCACCGCGGCAGGCACCCCCATCGACGACAGCACCTGGACCGTCAAGGGGATCGCACAGAAGGAGGACGACGTGGAACTGACCATCGGCGCCCCGAACCGCGCCTGACCCCCCCACGCCACGCCGACTCCCTGCCACAACGGCCCGAGGGCCCCGAAGCACGCTGGCGCGCCGCAACCAGACGCATCAGCTCAGCTCAACGGCCCCGTCGCCCGCCTCACCCCGGGCCGCACGCAGAACAGCCGCACCAGCAGGGGTGAGCGTATGCAGAACAGCCGGCCCCATACGGACGGTCGAAATGAGCCCCGCATCACGCAGCACCGTGGCATGCCGACTGGCGGCGGAAGCCGAAACCCCGGCCGCCCGGGCGATCTCCCCCGTAGTGGCACCACCGGCCGCCACCCGCAGAGCCACCGCCCGGGCCCGCCCGAGCAGATTGGTCAGAGACCGCTCGGGATCCTCTTCCCGCAAGGGCCGGGCCGCAGGCTCGTGCAACAGCGAGTACCAGAGCACCGGCGGCAGCCCGGGATCGGCGAACGCGACCGGCTCACCCCAGTTGAAATGCGAGGGAACGAGCGTGAGCCCACGCCCGTTCAGATACAGATCCCGGTCCTGCGTCTGCCGCGGATACGCGACCTCCAACACCGGCGGACCCCACCGGAACATGGGCCCGAGCCCCGCGAGCATGCCCTCGACCCCACCAAGCAGCAGCCCCCGCCCCCGCACCGCCCGCTCAGCCTCGATCCGCGCCTGGATCAGCTCCTGATGGGGCACGACGACGGCACCGTAATAGGCACGCAGCACCCCCACGAACTCCCGACGCACCTCACACTCAGCCAACCGCCCGGCCCACCCCGGCGCCCCGATGAGCCGGTCAAGAATGCCGACCTCCTCCGCAACCCGCTCCGCCGGCGTGGCCAGCAACGCCTCCAGCCCCGCATCCAGCCCCTCCACCCCGGAGCACGGCGTCAAAAAGTCCGGGAAGTACGCGGCCCTGGGATACAGCGGCAACAGAACACCCCGCAGCGCCCGCTCCAGCCCCTTCTCCCGCAGCCCCTGCCGCGCCGCCCGATACCACCCGGCGTACGCCCACCGACCACGACTGGACTGCAGCCGATGCATGCTCGCGGCCACCTCGAACAGCGGGTCGGGAGCGGGGGCGAGCCGGGTCCTTGCCAGATCCGCGTCATTGAAGTGGATGCGGAGCATGTGGTTTCCCCCCATCGGGTTCGGACCTCGCCCGTGACCGTAGGGAAACGCGATAAGGGTCCGATGGACGCCACATAAACGAGCCTGCGCCGCCCACGCCGGACCAACGACAGAAGCCCAGGTCGGACAGGATCCGACCTGGGCTTCGCGCTGAGCCCCCTGTCGGATTCGAACCGACGACCTACGCATTACAAGTGCGTTGCTCTGGCCAGCTGAGCTAAGGAGGCGTGCCGGAGCAGTCTAACCAACGCCTGGCCTCCGGCGACCGCGATTTCCCGGGTGCCCCGGACTACTGACAGATCGGGAAACGCCAGGTAACGTCACCGCAGGTTCACTCAGTGGACCAGACCACTCCCTACTCGGATCGTCCGGCACGTTCCTGCCGGTTGAGGAGAAGATCCATCATGGCCAGTGTCACGTTCGACAAGGCGTCCCGCGTCTACCCCGGCTCCACGAAGCCGGCCGTGGACCAGCTCGAGATCGACATCGCGGACGGTGAGTTCCTCGTCCTCGTCGGTCCCTCCGGTTGTGGCAAGTCGACCTCCCTGCGCATGCTCGCGGGTCTCGAGGACGTCAACGGCGGCGCGATCCGCATCGGTGACCGCGATGTCACGCACCTGCCGCCGAAGGACCGGGACATCGCCATGGTGTTCCAGAACTACGCGCTCTACCCGCACATGACCGTCGCGGACAACATGGGCTTCGCGCTCAAGATCGCCGGTGTGAACAAGACCGAGATCCGGGCGAAGGTCGAAGAGGCCGCCAAGATGCTGGACCTCACCGAGTACCTGGACCGGAAGCCGAAGGCGCTCTCAGGTGGTCAGCGGCAGCGTGTGGCGATGGGCCGGGCCATCGTGCGTGAGCCGCAGGTCTTCCTCATGGACGAGCCGCTGTCGAACCTCGACGCCAAGCTCCGCGTCTCCACCCGTACGCAGATCGCCTCGCTGCAGCGCCGTCTCGGCATCACCACCGTGTACGTCACCCACGACCAGGTCGAGGCCCTCACCATGGGTGACCGGGTCGCGGTGCTGAAGGACGGGCTGCTCCAGCAGGTCGACTCGCCGCGCAACATGTACGACCGCCCGGCGAACCTCTTCGTCGCCGGCTTCATCGGCTCGCCCGCGATGAACCTCGTCGAGGTGCCGATCACCGACGGTGGCGTGAAGTTCGGCAACAGCGTGGTGCCGGTGTCGCGTGAGGCGCTCTCGGCCGCCGCGGACCGCGGTGACACCACCGTCACGGTCGGCATCCGGCCCGAGCACTTCGACATCGTCGAGCACGGTGGCGCCGCCGCGAAGTCGCTGACCAAGGACACCTCGGACGAGCCCGCCGGTCTGGCCGTCTCCGTCAACGTCGTCGAGGAGCTCGGCGCCGACGGGTTCGTCTACGGCTCCACGCAGGTCGGCGGCGAGCACAAGGACCTGGTCGTCCGTGTCGGCGGCCGTGCCGTCCCGGAGAAGGGCACCGAGCTGCACGTCGTCCCGCGCCCGGACGAGCTGCACGTCTTCGCGACCTCCACCGGCGAGCGGCTCACCAACTGACCCGCCTCCTGCCGTACGCACGGCCCCGCGTCCCCCGGCATCGCCCGGCGGCGCGGGGCCGTTTGCGTGGTCCCGGCGGGTTTGGGTTTCGGCGCCGCGCGGCGTCAAATACCCCGGCACACTGGGCATTTCACCCCGGGGCGTCAACCTCGTATTCGAAAGGGCGCGTCGAACCATCCCCCGCGAGGGTGACGAATTGTCGCCAAGTCATCACCGGCCGCTACGCTCGCTGCGTGACCCACACCGCGCGCCGCATCGGCCGATCCCTCGCTCTCGTCCTGCCCGTCGTCATGGTTCTGTCCGGGACCCTCGCGGTCACCAGCGTTCCGTGGGCGGCGTCGGACAAGGACTCCCAGCTGCTGGCCGCCTCCTCGGAGACCGTGTCCAAGCCCGCGAAGCCGCACGCCCCGCAGGACGTCCTGCGCGAGAAGCTGCTCGTGGAGCTTCAGGAGAAGGACCCGGGCGCCGCGCTCACGGGCCTCCAGCGGGCCGTCGAGCAGCGTCCGTCGCTCGCCCGCCACTGCATGTCGATCGCCAAGGCGCTCGGCAAGGCGGCCGTGGAGCAGTACGGCCCGACCCGGGCGCACCGCTTCTCCCGTCCGGTCTGCGACACCTCGTTCGCCTCCGGCGTCGCGCAGTTCAGCTGAGCTCCGGAGGCTGAGCCCCGGAGGCTGAGCCCCGGAGGCTGAGCTCCGGAGGCTGAGTCCGGGAGGCGGTCGCGCCGGGCGCCGCCTTCCGTGGGCGGGCACCGCATATCGTGCCTGCCATGCATACGTATCCGACGCAGGCCGTGATCCTTGCCGGTGGCCAGGGGTCGCGGCTGCGGCCGTACACCGACGACCGCCCCAAGCCGATGGTCGAGATCCCCGGGACCGGGACTCCGATCATCGGCCATCAGCTGTCCTGGCTGGCCGCCGAGGGGGTCACCGACGCCGTGGTCTCCTGCGGGCATCTGGCCGAGGTGCTCCAGGAGTGGCTGGAGGAGGCCGTTCTGCCGCTCCGGGTCACGACGGTCGTGGAGACCGAGCCGCTGGGGCGGGGCGGCGGGCTGCGGTACGCGGCCGAGCGGCTGCCCGACGCCGATCAGCCGTGGTACGCGACGAACGGTGACATCTGGACCCGTTTCCCGCTGCGGGAGATGGCGGCCTTCCATGCGGAGCGCGACGCCACCGCCACCCTGGCCCTCGCCCGGCCGCGCATCCCGTGGGGTGCGGTGGAGACGGACGCGTTCGGGCACATCACCGACTTCATCGAGTCGCCGCCGTCGCCGTATCTGATCAACGCCGGGGTGTACGTGTTCTCGCCCGCGTTCACGAAGCTGCTGCCGGACCGCGGTGACCATGAGCGGACGACGTTCCCGCGGCTCGCGCGCGAGCGCCGGCTGGCCGGGTATCCGCTGCCGAACGGAGCGTACTGGCGGGCCATCGACACCGCGAAGGATCTGACCGAGGCGGCTCGCGAGCTGGGGTCCCACGGCGTCTGACAGGGGCCCGTACGCGCAGTCGCCCGTACGCTGCTCAGCTCACGAGGGCGGCGCCCACCCGGCAGGAGAACCGGGTGGGCGCCGCCCTCGTCGCGTGGTCGTGCGGGTCAGCCGAGGAGGCCGCCGATCGGGTTCCGGCCGCCGCCGCCCGAGGTGGATCCTTCGCCGCCGGAGGAGGTGGAGCCGCCGGTGGGGTCCGGTTCGCCGCCGCCGCCCGTGGAGGCGTCGCCGCTGGTGGAGCCGGACGAGGTGGGTCCGGCGCTGGTGGCGGCCGGGGGCTGCTGCGGGGTGGTCTGCTGCGGGGGTGCCTGGCCGGTGCCCTGGGTCTGGCTGGGCTGGGTGCCCTGGCCGGTGCTCTGGCCGCCGCCGGTGTCGCGGGTGGCGCCGGGGTCGGCCTGGCCGGTGGCGGGGGTGCTCGCCGCGCCGGAGCTGGTGGGTTCGGGCTGTCGCTGCTGCTCGGGGGTGCGGGAGGCCTGGCGTTCCCCGGTGGACTCCTGGGGCAGCGGCATGCCGGGGAGGCGATTGGTGGGGTTGTCGTTGCGGCCGGGGACGGTGACGACCTCGGTGGAGCGGACCGCGCCGCCGAGGATGGAGCCGATGAGCAGGGTGAGGCCGACGACGACGGTCGCGACGACGGTGCCCCGGCGCAGGACCCGGCGGCGCAGGTCCCAGAGTTCCGATCGGGGGCCGAGCTTGCGCCAGGCCTCGCCGGCGAGTCGGCCGTCGACGGAGTAGACGGGGGCGCCGGCGATGATCAGCGGGCTCCAGGCGGCCAGCAGGATGATGTCGGGGGCGTCGTACACCGGGACCGTGCGCCAGCTGACCGTCACCAGGAGCGCGGCGGAGAGCAGGGCGCCGAAAGCGGCGGCGACCCGCTGCCAGAGGCCGAGGACGGTGAGGACGCCGACGACCACCTGGAGGAAGGCGACGGTCAGTCCGGCGCCGACCGGGTGGGAGAGGGCGAAGTCGCGCAGGGGTTCGGCGACGGCCCACGGGTGCAGGGAGGTCAGCCACTTGACCATGGAGCCGCGTTCGCCGCCGTCGAAGTAGACGGGGTCGCACAGCTTGCCCATGCCGGCGTAGATGGAGATGAAGCCGAGGAGGACCCGCATGGGGAGCAGGACGACGCCCAGGTTCATCCGGTGGCCGGGGTAGTAGGCGTGCCGGACGGGGTCGCCCGTGCCGCGCCGGGCGTGGGCGTCGGTGTCGTCGGCTTCCGGGGCGTCGGCGTCGTAGTCGTCGCCGGGGGCTTCGGGTCCGTCGAGCGGGTCGTCGTACGCGCCGACGGCCTGTCGCATGGGCGGCAGCAGGGGGCCGGTGCGTCCCGGTTGGTGGGGGGCGGTCAGTACGGGGTTGGGCTGCGTCTCCTCCAGGAGCGGGATGACCTGGGTCGCGCCCGCTTCGTGGCCGCCGGGGGCTCCGCCGAGTCCGGCGTCGAGGTGTCCGGCGGTGGAGTTGCGCACGGCCTGGAGGAGGCCCGTCGCACCGGGGTCGCCGGGAGCGGACTTGCCGCTCCAGACGACGGGTGCCCGCCTGCGGCCTCCGCCCGCGCCGCTCATGGCGGGGATGCGGGCCGTGCCCGCGGGGGCACCGCGCAGCCGTGCGCGCTGGCCCGGGGCGAGCTGCACCCGGAAGCTGGCGTGGTTGACGATGACCTGCGCGGGGTCGCTGTCCACCTTGGTCATGCTCAGGGCGGGTTGTTCGTCGAACCGAGGCGTTCTGGTGTCCACACTCATCTAACCGAGTGATGTGTGTTTAGGACACTGCCTTGACCGCACCGAATGTGTCCGAGACCCGTCAAGATCAGGCCAAACTCGGGCATCCTGGATGGATGTTCGGCGTTCGCCCGTCGACTCGCCCGGCGGGCGGGCCTGTCGACGGGCGAACCCCTGACGTTCTAGGCGCGGCGGCGCGCCACCTCGTACAGCACGATGCCCGCGGCGACACCGGCGTTGAGCGACTCGGCGCCGCCCGGCATGGAGATCCGCACCCGGTAGTCGCAGGTCTCGCCGACGAGGCGGCCCAGCCCCTTGCCCTCGCTGCCGATGACGATGACGACCGGGCCGTCCAGCTCTTCCAGGTCCTCCACCGTGTGCTCGCCGTCGGCGGCCAGGCCGACGACCGTGAGGCCCGCCTTCTGGTAGCCCTCCAGGGCGCGGGTGAGGTTGGTGACCCGGGAGACGGGGGTGCGGGCGGCCGTGCCGGCGGAGGACTTCCAGGCTCCGGCGGTCATGCCGGCCGCGCGGCGCTCGGGGACGACGACGCCGTGGCCGCCGAACGCGGAGACGGAGCGGACGATGGCGCCGAGGTTGCGCGGGTCGGTCACGCCGTCGAGGGCGACGATCAGCGGATCCTCGTGGGCGTCGTCGGCGGCGGCGAGCAGGTCGTCGGGGTGCGCGTACTCGTACGGCGGGACCTGGAGGACGAGGCCCTGGTGGTTCAGGCCGTTCGTCATCCGGTCGAGCTCGGGGCGCGGGGCCTCCATCAGGTTGATGGTGCCGCGGTCGCCGGCGAGCTTGAGGACGTCGCGGACGCGCTCGTCGTTGTCGATGTACTGCTGGACGTACAGCGTCACGGCGGGGACGCCGTCGCGCAGGGCCTCGTAGACCGGATTGCGGCCGACGACCATCTCCGAGGTGCCCTTGGCGCCGCCGCGCCGGGGCGCGGGGCGGCGGGCGGCGGCCTGCTTGGCCTGGGCGTTGGCGACCCGGTTCTTCTTGTGTCCCTTGCGAGCGGACGCGGGCGGGGTCGGGCCCTTGCCCTCCAGGCCACGGCGTCGCTTGCCACCGCTGCCGACCTGCGCGCCCTTCTTGTTGGACGTGCGGCGGTTCCTGCGCTGGCTGTTCCCGGCCATGACCTACCTGTTCCTGTAAATCCTCGATCCGCACGCGGATGTGGATCGTGTACGTCTCATCAGTGTGCCGCCCGGATCGCCGGGCGGCACCATTGCCCTGCTCAGAGGTTCGCTCAGCGCGGTCCCAGCGTCCACCGGGGGCCGGTGGGGCTGTCCTCGATGACGAGGCCGGACTGGCCCAGCTGGTCGCGGATGGCGTCGGCGGCGGCCCAGTCCTTGCGGGCGCGGGCCGACTGCCGCTGGTCGAGGACGAGGCGCACGAGGGTGTCGACGACGCCGTGCAGGTCCTCGCCGCGGTCGCCCTCGCCCGCCCACTGCGGGTCGAGGGGGTCCAGGCCGAGGACGCCGAGCATGGCCCGGACCTCGGCGAGGCGGCCCGCGGCGGCTTCCTTGTCGTCGGCGGCCAGTGCGCTGTTGCCCTGGCGGACGGTGGTGTGGATGATCGCCAGCGCCTGCGGGACGCCCAGGTCCTCGTCCATCGCCTCGGCGAAGGCGGGCGGTACTTCGGCGGCGGGGGCGACGGTCTCCCCCACCTTCTCGGTGACGCGCTGGACGAAGCCCTCGATGCGGGCGAACGCGGACTCGGCCTCGCGCAGGGCCTCCTCGCTGTACTCGATCATCGACCGGTAGTGCGGGGTGCCGAGGTAGTAGCGCAGGACGATGGGGCGCCAGTGCTTGACCATCTCGCTGACGAGGACGGAGTTGCCCAGCGACTTCGACATCTTCTCGCCGGCCAGGGTGACCCAGCCGTTGTGCACCCAGTAGTTGGCGAACGTGTCGCCGTACGCCTTGGCCTGGGCGATCTCGTTCTCGTGGTGCGGGAAGATCAGGTCGATGCCGCCGCCGTGGATGTCGAAGGCGGAGCCCAGGTACTTGTGGGCCATCGCGGAGCACTCCAGGTGCCAGCCGGGCCTGCCGCGGCCCCACGGGGTCTCCCAGCTGGGCTCGCCCGGCTTGACGGCCTTCCACATGGCGAAGTCGCGCGGGTCGCGCTTGCCGGTCTCGCCGTCGCCGGAGGGCTGGCGCAGATCGTCCAGCTCCTGGTTGGAGAGCTGCAGGTAGCCGGGGAGGGAGCGCACGTCGAAGTAGACGTTGCCGTCGGCCTCGTAGGCGTGGCCGCGCTCGATCAGGCCGCGCATCATCTCGATCATCTCGGGGATGTGGCCGGTGGCGCGGGGCTCGTAGGTGGGCGGCAGGCAGCCGAGCACGTCGTAGCCGTCGTTGAACGCGCGCTCGTTCTCGTAGCCGATCGACCACCAGGGGCGGCCCTGCTCCGCGGACTTCGCGATGATCTTGTCGTCGATGTCGGTGACGTTCCGGATGAACGTGACGTCGTAGCCGCGGTAGGTGAACCAGCGGCGCATGATGTCGAAGTTCAGGCCCGAGCGGATGTGGCCGATGTGCGGTGCCGCCTGGACGGTGGCGCCACAGAGGTAGATCGAGACACAGCCCGCGGTGAGCGGGACGAAGTCACGGATCTGCCGGGCGCTGGTGTCGTGCAGGCGAATAGTCACGCCTCAAGGGTAGTAGGCCGACACCAGTGCCCCGCGACCCTTGGGGATCGCGGGGACAACTTTCTGGTACCGGGATGGTTCTGGACACCCCGGAGAGCGTTTTCCGGCCGTACGAGGGGGAGTCCCCGGGTCTCGGAGCTCCCCGTACGGCTTGCCGGTGTACTTCACCGAGAGCTCGTCGATCAGCTCCTGCCCGCCGTCGGCCGTCAGCGTCGCCTCGCCGCGGATCTCGGCGTAGCCGTACGGGGCGTCGGAGCGGTCCGGTGTTCCGATGCTGCTCCTGCCCGACAACCGCGCGGTCCCGCATCCTTCCCGCCGCGTCCGGCCGGAAGGGTGAACGCGGCGCCCCGCCGGAGGGTCCTAGCGGGTCCGGTAGACCAGGGCGGTGGCGATGCCGGCGATGCCCTCGCCGCGACCGGTGAAGCCGAGGCCGTCGGATGTGGCGGCGGAGAGCGAGACCGGGGCGCCCACCGCGGCGGACAGCACCTTCTGCGCCTCCTCGCGCCGCTTGCCGATCTTCGGACGGAGGCCGACGACCTGGACGGCGACGTTCCCGATCTCGAAGCCCTCGGCGCGGACGATCCGGGCGGCTTCGGTGAGCAGGGTGATGCCCGCGGCCCCGGACCACTCGGGGCGGCCCGTGCCGAAGTGCTGCCCGAGGTCGCCGAGGCCCGCGGCGGAGAAGAGCGCGTTGCACGCGGCGTGCGCGACGACGTCGGCGTCCGAGTGTCCGGCGAGTCCCGGGCCCTCGCCGTCCCACTTCAGGCCCGCGCACCACAGCTCGCGGCCCTCCTCGAAGGCATGGATGTCGGTGCCGATGCCGACGAGCGGGATGACGGCGGGGGCGGGCCCCGCCGCAGAGGTGTCAGAAACCATCGTTGGCCCTCCTGCGGGCGAGTACCGCTTCGGCCAGCACCAGATCGAGCGGCCGGGTCACCTTGAACGCCTCTTCGTGGCCGGGGACGACGACCACGGGCTTCCCGAGGCGTTCCACCATGCCCGCGTCGTCCGTGGCGCCCTCGCCGTCGACCGCGACCTCGGCGTGCGCCCGCTCCAGCGTCTCCCGGTCGAACCCCTGTGGCGTCTGGACCGCGCGCAGCCTGGCCCGTACGGGGGTGGCGAGCACCGGTTCCGGCTCGCCCGGTGCCTGGGCGGGCTCGACCTCCTTGACGGTGTCCGCCAGCGGCAGCGCGGGGACGACGGCGGGTGCCCCGTCCCGTACGGCGGCGGCGACCGCGTCCACCGTGTCGACCGGCACCAGCGGGCGGGCGGCGTCGTGGACCAGGACGACGGCGACATCCCCGGGCAGCGCTTCGATGCCGAGGCGGACGGACTCCTGGCGGGTCTCACCGCCCGGCACCACCAGGTAGTCGGTGCGCTCGGGCAGCGCGTGCTCGTCGAGGAGGTGCTTCACCTCGGGCGCGCCGCCCGGCGGGGCGACGACCACGACGAGGGAGACGGCGCGTGAGGCGGCCATGGCGCGGACGGCATGGATCAGCATGGGCGTGCCGCCGAGCACCCGGAGGGCCTTGGGCGCGCCCGGGCCGAGCCGCACGCCCCGGCCGGCCGCGGGGATCACCGCGGCGGTACGGGGAGGGCGCGGCCGGTCGGTCGGGGGTGGCGTCGCTGACATCGGTTGCACTCCGAAGGTCCGAGGGGTCCGAGGTTCCGGGAGGAAGGTCCCGAGGTTCGGCAGGTTTGTTTCCACGACCGACATGGGTAGGGGCCCAGCGAGCCGGGAGTGACACCCTGACTCGCACCGGGCCCCTTCCGTGACCATCCGCCCGGTCGAGCGCGGGTCGCACCGGGCTCACACGACATCGGGGCCGCCTTGTGCTCGACGGCCCCGTGTACACGGATTCGGGTGGTTCACGGATCCGGGATACGCGGATTCGGGTCCGAACATGCCGCAGCGCCCGACGACACAGCGTGAAAACGACTGGTCAGCGGGCACCGCGGCACATTCATACGACCGGTGTGATCCGGTTTCAGGACGCGAGGACCTCGTCGAGCAGGGCCTCGGCCTTGTCCTCGTTCGTGTTCTCCGCGAGGGCGAGCTCGCTCACCAGGATCTGGCGGGCCTTAGCGAGCATGCGCTTCTCTCCGGCGGAGAGACCGCGCTCGCGCTCCCGACGCCACAGGTCACGGACGACTTCCGCGACCTTGATGACATCGCCGGAGGCGAGCTTCTCGAGATTTGCCTTGTAACGCCGGGACCAGTTCGTCGGCTCTTCGGCGTACGGTGCACGCAGCACCTCGAAGACCCGGTCCAGCCCGTCCTGCCCGACCACGTCGCGCACGCCTACGAACTCCGCATTGTCCGCCGGCACACGAACCGTCAAGTCGCCCTGGGCGACCTTGAGCACCAAGTAGGTCTTGTCCACGCCTTTGATCTGGCGAGTTTCGATAGCCTCGATCAGCGCGGCCCCGTGATGGGGATAGACCACGGTGTCGCCAACCTTGAACGTCATGTGACAGGTACCCCTTCCGTGGCTATCCAGAGTAACACGAGAATCGACTCTCCTGAATGGCGTTTTCGCAGGTCAGGGCATATCTCGGGGCTTGACAACAGCGACACGAACGTGCTGCGGAAGGCGTCCGGAGGACGGTATTCGCAGGTCGGAGCCGCTGTGCACCCGAGGTGAAACATCCACGTCACACGGCCCGGAAGCCCCGCAGAAGAGGGTGAAAGTCCCGTTTTGTCGGGTTCGAGATGGCGATCATTCCCTACTCCGTTCGGTGATCGCTCACTCGTACGGGCGTAACTGCCCGGCCGCAATGAATTTGATCAAGCCAAGTGCCGTCCGGCACTTTCCGCCCGGAACGCGGAGACGAACGCGAAGGCGAAGAAGCCGCGCGGCGGAAAAGAACGAAGAAGCGGCGGGACGCCCGGAAGAATTGATCACGCGGATTATGTGAACGGCGCATGACCTACCGGCCGGTAGAACGCCCCTGCGGCGGCCCGGTCCTACCGTTGATCGTCGATCGGACCCTCCCCCGGCCGACGAGACACCCCCTAGAGGCGGGTCGGGTGCAGGGCGGGCGCGGCGGCTCGGTAGCCTAAGGCCGCTGACACACCCTTAGGGCGGCTTTACACCACCGCTCGACGCCCGACGTCCGAAGTCCGCAGTCCGAACGTTCAAGGAGTTGCCGCCGCCGTGAGCCGCAGCCTTCGACACGGCGCTCTCGCCGCCACCGCCACCGCGCTCTCGATCTTCTCCCTGTCCGCCTGTGCGGCGGGCAACAACGCCGAGACGCTCAAGATCCGGCCGGACAACCCGGCCACGACGGTGGGCAACATCAAGGTCCAGAACGTCAACGTGATCACGCAGCCCGGCGCCGGCTCGGACGGCCCCGCCGTCGTGGCCGCGACGCTGTTCAACGACGGCACCGAGCGCGAGGTGCTGGAGGCGATCACGCTGCCCGGCAGCGACGTCGAGGTGAAGCTCCAGGCGGCCGCCGGCAAGGGCCCCATCGTGGTCCCGGCCGGCGGTCAGGTCATCATCGGCGGCAAGGGCAACGCCGCAGCCGTGATCGAGAACAGCGGCGAGGCCGCCCGCAACGGCGACGTGCAGCAGGTCGTCTTCAAGCTCAGCCGGACCGGCGATGTCGGCCTCGGCGCGAGCGTCTTCCCGGCCGAGGGCTTCTTCAAGGACTTCGGTCCCAGCCCCAAGGCCGAGGCGCCCGCCCCGAAGCCGACCCCGACGCCGTCCGGCAGCGCGACCGGCGAAGCCGAGACCCCCGGCACGGCCGAGGGCGCGACGGGCGGTACGCCGGCGGACGGCGCGGCCGTCGAGGGCGCCACGGGCCAGGGCGAGACCGGCACGCAGGGCGATGCGGCCACGCAGGGCGCGGGCGACGCCGCCTCGGTGCCCGCGGCCGACTGACCGCCGCCGCCGAACCCGTAAGGCCGGCGGCACACGCGCACAGCGCGCCGAAGGGGCGCTTCCCGGCCGGGAAGCGCCCCTTCGGCGTACACGGGACCGTGCGGCTTACGGCTTACGGCTCGAACTTGTACCCCAGGCCCCGCACGGTGACGAGGTAGCGCGGGGCGCCCGGGTCGGGCTCGATCTTGGCGCGCAGGCGCTTGACGTGGACGTCGAGGGTCTTGGTGTCGCCGACGTAGTCCGCGCCCCAGACCCGGTCGATGAGCTGCATGCGGGTGAGCACGCGGCCCGCGTTGCGCAGGAGCATCTCCAGGAGGTCGAACTCCTTGAGCGGGAGGTCGACCTTGCCGCCGGAGACGGTGACGACGTGCCGGTCGACGTCCATCCGGACCGGGCCCGCCTCCAGGGCGGCCGGGGTGACCTCCTCCGGCTCGCCGCGGCGGCGCAGGACGGCCCGGATGCGGGCGACGAGCTCGCGGGAGGAGAAGGGCTTGGTGACGTAGTCGTCGGCTCCTATCTCCAGCCCGACGACCTTGTCGATCTCGCTGTCCTTGGCGGTGACCATGATCACCGGGACGTTGGACCGGCTGCGGAGCTGGCGGCACACCTCGGTGCCGGGCAGGCCGGGCAGCATCAGGTCGAGGAGGACCAGGTCGGCGCCGTTGCGCTCGAACTCGTCCAGACCGTCGGGGCCGGTCGCCGCGATGGCGACCTCGAAACCTTCCTTGCGCAGCATGTAGGACAGGGCGTCGCTGAAGGATTCCTCATCCTCGACGACAAGCACTCGGGTCACGGAAGAGCCTCCGGGGCAGGGAAGGGGTCAAAGGTGTCGGTCTCGTACGGCCCCTCGTCGTCGCCGTTGACGATAAGCGGTCCGCCGGTGGTGCGCTCCCTCGTGGCGCCCGTTTCGGGCAGCCGGAGGGTGAAGGTGGAGCCCTGTCCCTCGGAGCTCCAGACGGTGACCTCCCCGCCGTGCGAGGCGGCCACGTGTTTGACGATGGCGAGGCCGAGACCGGTGCCACCGGTGGCCCGTGAGCGGGCCGGGTCGACGCGGTAGAAGCGTTCGAAGACCCGTTCGCGGTCCTTCTCGGAGATGCCGATGCCCTGGTCGGTGACGGCTATCTCGATGAGGTCCCCGCCGGGCGAGGCGAGGCGGCGTGCGGCGATGCCGACGCGGGTGTGGGCGGGGCTGTAGTTGACGGCGTTCTCGACGAGGTTGCCGAGGGCCCCGACGAGCTGGCCGCGGTTGCCCCAGACCGTGAGGCCCTCGGCGCCCGCGGAGGCCATGGTGATCTGTTTCGAGCCGGCCTGCTGGCGGCAGCGGTCGATCGCCTCGGCGACCAGCGTCTCCACCTTGACCGGCTCGGCGTCCTCCAGCGGGTCGTCGTTCTGCACCCGGGAGAGGTCGATGAGCTCCTGGACGAGGTTGGTGAGCCGGGTTGCCTCGATCTGCATCCGCCCGGCGAACCGCTCGACCGCCTCCGGGTCGTCGGAGGCGTCCATGACCGCCTCGGAGAGCAGGGAGAGCGCTCCGGTCGGGGTCTTGAGCTCGTGGCTGACGTTGGCGACGAAGTCGCGCCGCACCGCTTCTATCCGGCGGGCCTCGGTGAGGTCCTCGACGAGCAGCAGCACCAGCCGCGAGCCGAGCGGGGCGACCCGGGCGGAGACGGCGAGGGTGTCCCCCCGGCCCGTACCGCGCCGGGGCAGGTCCAGCTCGACCTGTCGTATCTCGCCGTCCCGCCGGGTGTCCCTGGCCATGTTGAGCATCGGCTCGACGGCCAGTCGGCCGCCTCGCACCAGGCCGAGGGCGTACGCCGCCGAGCTGGCCTTGACCACGCTGTCGCTCTCGTCGAGGACGACGGCGGAGGAGCTGAGAACGGAGAGGACGGTGTCCACTCCGGGGGGAAGAGCGGCGTTGCTGTCGGGCCGCAGCGAGGTGCGCGTGGGCCGTTTCAGGTCGCGCTCGCTCCAGCGGAACGCCAGCATGGCGATCACACCGGTCAGGAGACCGGCAATCGCCGCAGCTGCGGCGACCGCCGCGTTCACGTCCATGCTTCAAGGTTATGCGGGTGCGACGAGTCCCTCCCAGCCGTCCGAGTGCCATCTCGAACACTCGTCGCCCAGAGTTCACCGAGGGGTAGGAGCCGGTTCACTTAGGGGGCCGGATCCGGACGCGTTACGGCCCCACCGTGGCACCGTGGGGGTCGGTCCGAGACCCCGGCCTCAGTTGGAACTGGAGAGGGACTTCCATGCGCGACGCTTACCACGAGGAACTCGATTCGATCGGCGAAGGCCTGGTCGAGATGGCCCGGCTGGTCGGCTCGGCGATCGGGCGGGCGACCACGTCCATGCTCGACGCCGACCTGACGCTGGCGGAGAACGTGATCGCCGGCGACCAGAAGGTCGACGACCTCCAGCACGACCTGGAGGCCCGCGCCATCGCGCTCCTGGCCCGCCAGCAGCCGGTGGCCACGGACCTGCGCATCGTGGTGACCTCGCTGCGGATGAGCGCCGACCTGGAGCGCTCGGGCGACCTCGCCCAGCACGTGGCGAAGCTGGCCCGGCTGCGCTTCCCGCAGTCGGCGGTCCCGCACGACCTGCACGCCACCATTCTGGAGATGGGCCAGCTCGCCCAGCGCCTGATGGCGAAGGCGGCCGAGGTCATCATCACCAAGGACGTCGATCTGGCGCTCCAGCTGGAGCAGGACGACGACGAGATGGACCTGCTGCACCGCACGCTGTTCCAGCACCTGATGGACGACCGCTGGAAGCACGGCATCGAGACGGCCGTCGACGTGACGCTGCTGGGCCGCTACTACGAGCGCTTCGCCGACCACGCGGTGTCGGTCGCCAAGCGCGTGGTCTACCTGGTGACGGGTGAGCACGCGGACGAGATCCAGGCGGCGGCGCCGGTCGAGGGCGCGTAAGCGAGGGCGTGGGGTCGGCGGGGCACGGTCGCCGGCGCACGGTCGAGGGCGTGCGGGGGACGGGCCGGGGCGCCTCCGGCGTACCACCGGCGCTCCACCGGCGCACGCGAGTCGCACTTACGTTCCTGCGCGTGTGCGCCGTTGATGCGCCCGCCGGGATGGGCATGCAATGGGGCGGGGGCGGCGCCATGGCCGTGAGCGGTGGGTCGTGCCGTACGTCCCCGGCGGCGGCGCACCGGCGTCCGCCGCCCAGCCGTATGCCCTGAGGAGGGACCATGGCCGATTCCCCCACGACCGAACCCCAGCAGGAGACCCCGACCGAAGTGGTGCACCTGACCTTGCTCGGCGCCTGCGGATGCGGGTCGGGCTGCGGGTGCGGCTGCCAGTCCGGTGCCCCGTGCCAGTGCGGCGGCTGCTGCGGCTGACCCGTCCCCGGACAGGTACACGTACGAGAAGCGCGCGGTGCCCGCCCGGACCCCCGTTCCGGATGGGCACCGCGCGCCGCTTTTCAGCAGGCCCGCTCGACCGCCGCCGCGGGTGCGGCCTCCGGTTCGGCCTGGTCCGGGCGGGCCTCGGCCGGGACGGGCGCGGGCCCGGGCAGGGCGTCCGCCGCGGGGTGCTCCTCGCGCGGCAGGTTGCGCATCAGCAGCCAGTAGCCGAGTCCGGCGACGGTCCCGATGACGGCGCAGGCGGCCCAGAGCCAGGCGGCGCCGTAGTGGTCGATCACGAAGCCGGACATCAGCGGCGCGACGAGCGCGGCCACCGACCAGGACATCGTGTACATGCCCTGGTAGCGGCCCCGGCCCTTCGCGGGCGAGAGCTGGACGACGATCCCGGTCTGGGTGGGCGCGTTCACGATCTCGGCCAGCGTCCAGACGCAGACGGTGAGGGCGTACGCCGCGACCGACCCGGCGAAGGCGGTGAGCCCGAAGCCGTACCCGGCGAGCAGCGAGGAGATGATCAGCAGTCGGCGCGGGTCGCGGTCCTGGATGAAGCGGGTGACGGGGATCTGGAGGACCACGATCAGCACGCCGTTGACGGCGATGGCGGTGCCGAAGTCGGAGCTGGACAGCCCGTCCGTGCCCATGGCCACCGGCAGCCCCACGTACCCCTGCTGGAAGATCAGCGACACCAGGAACGACAGCCCCACCACGCCCATGAAGCGGCCGTCTCGCAGGACGGTGGTCAGCCGCACCTCGTCCTGGGGCCGCTTGCCGGCGACGGTCTTGACCACGGCTTCCTCGGGCCGTGACTCCGGCACCTTCAGGAAGACGAGGACGGCGCAGACGAGGGTCATGAGGGCCTCGCCGATGAAGCCGACGAGGTAGCTGTACTCGGCGATGAAACCGGCCCCGGCGGAGGAGATCGCGAAGCCGAGGTTGATGGCCCAGTAGTTGAGCGAGAAGGCCCGGACGCGGTCCTTCGGGGGCACGATGTCCGCCATCATCGCCTGCACGGCGGGGCGGGACGCGTTGCTCGCCATGCCGACGAAGAACGCCACGGCGGCGATGGCGAAGGGGTGCTGCATGAACCCGAGCACCGCCACGGAGACGGCGGTGGACGTCTGGGCTATCAGCATGGTGGGCCGCCGCCCGAGCCGGTCGGTCATCACGCCGGCGCCGAGCGAGGAGATGACCCCGCCGAGCCCGTGGAGGGCGGCGACGAGACCCGCGTACGAGGCGGAGTAGCCCCGGTCCAGGGTCAGGTAGAGGGCCATGAAGGTCGCGACGAACGCGCCGAGGCGGTTGACCAGGGTGCTGGTCCACAGCCACCAGAACTCGCGGGGCATCCCGGAGACGGTCTCGCGGGCGGCTGTGCGCAGACCGGCGACGGACATAAGGATTCCCCCCACGGGACGTACGGACGTTTAGACGGGCCTCGGGTAACACCCCCGACACCGTTCGAGACATTACGAAGCCCGGTTCCCCGCCCGCCACTGGATTGACGCCGCCCGTCAATCGTCCGCACGCCGGGCGCCCGGGGCCCGGCGCTGTCCGCGTTACGGGCGGGCGCGCGGGGTTCGCACGGGTTCGATTACGCTCGGGCTCATGGCCGACGCACCGTACAAGCTGATCCTCCTCCGCCATGGCGAGAGCGAATGGAACGCGAAGAACCTGTTCACCGGTTGGGTGGACGTCAACCTCACCGAAAAGGGCGAGAAGGAAGCAGTCCGCGGCGGTGAGCTGCTCAAGGACGCCGGTCTGCTCCCCGACGTCCTGCACACCTCCCTCCAGCGCCGCGCGATCCGCACCGCGCAGCTGGCCCTGGAGTCCGCCGACCGCCTGTGGATCCCGGTCCGCCGCTCCTGGCGCCTGAACGAGCGCCACTACGGTGCGCTCCAGGGCAAGGACAAGGCGCAGACGCTCGCCGAGTTCGGCGAGGAGCAGTTCATGCTGTGGCGCCGCTCGTACGACACCCCGCCGCCGCCGCTGGCCCGCGACGCGGAGTACAGCCAGTTCGACGACCCGCGCTACGGGACGCTCCCCCCGGAGCTGCGCCCGGACACGGAGTGCCTGAAGGACGTCGTCGTCCGCATGCTCCCGTACTGGTTCGACAGCATCGTCCCGGACCTCCTCACGGGCCGCACGGTCCTGGTCGCCGCGCACGGCAACAGCCTCCGCGCCCTGGTGAAGCACCTGGACGGCATCTCGGACGAGGACATCGCGGGCCTCAACATCCCGACCGGCATCCCGCTCTCCTACGAGCTCGACGCCGACTTCAAGCCGCTGAAGCCGGGCGGCACGTACCTCGACCCGGACGCGGCGAAGGCCGCGATCGAGGCCGTGAAGAACCAGGGCAAGAAGAAGTAGCGAAAGTGATCAGGCCCCTCACCTGCGTTTTTCGGGCAGGTGAGGGGCCATCGCGTTTCTCGGCCCGCCGGGGCGGTAGCCAGAACAGCTGGTCATCTGCGAAAAGCACGGACCAGGATGCTTCTCACCGAGACTGGCTGTTCCACTCGTCCCCGACACCGGGGACGCCCTTGTGTTCGGCGGGAACGCGGGGACGGGCGGCCAGGCGGCGGGCCTCGGCCGTGACCTCGGCGTCGACCTGGTCCACGGTTCTGTCGCCGTATTCGAGAATGTCGTACTCGTCGTCGAGCTCGGCAAGCCGTTCCGTCAGGGGCAGTTCGTGTCCGTAGCGCTGGTGGATCCGGAACGTGAGCTCCCGAGGTTCCAGGTCGCCGGCGAGCATGCGTCGTGCGAGCGCTCGCACGACGGCTTCTTGGGCGGCCTCGTCGGCTGCCGGACGGAAGGTGAGGCCGAGTTCGTCAAGTGCTGGGGGAAGCAGGTCGTGGACGTCGTAGTCCGCCTCGGCGCGCGTGCGGGCGGCGAGGATCCGAAGGCCGGGAGTGTCGAGTCCCGCGACGAGGGCATCACAGGCGGCATCGACGATTTCGCTCGCACTGATTTCCCCCGCACTCCAGAGAGCGGCATTGTCCTGTAGCGCGATTGCTGCTGCTTCGGTCGACGTCACTCGCTCATCCTTGCCTTCGGGGCGCGTCTCGGTCGAGCAGGTTTCGTGGCCGGAAGACGCATGGCCTCACCCTGCGAGTCCACCAGTCCCGAGGCCGTGTGAGCGCGGACCGCCGGGTGCTCCGGGCTGATTACCTCGGAGGTAATTGATGCCCTCCAGGGGGCCGCCTAACTTCAGCACTGTTCGGCGGCCCCGCGGAGATTCCTCTTCCGTATCGGGCAACTCCCTTGTGCACGAAAGGAAGACAACAATGGCTTCGACGCAGTACGACCGGGTTGCCTCAGACGCAAGGGCAACGGGAACCGACGGTTTCGCGCGGCTGGCGCTCAAGCTGGACGCGGTGGCCACCGGCCTCAACGGCATCGCGTACCTGGCGCTCGCCACGGTCCTCGACTCCTTCTTCGGCGTCCCGACGGCAGTCCAGTACCCCGTCGGGGCGTTCCTGCTCCTCTACGCGGTGGGAGTGCTTGCCATCGGGACGCGGAAGGAGGTCAGCCGCACGGGACTGATCGCGGTCATCGTGGCGAACATGCTCTGGGTCGTGCTCAGCCTGGTGGTCGTGATCTCCGGTGCGCTGTCTCCGACGGGCGTCGGTGCGGTCTGGATCGTGCTGCAGAGCCTGACGGTCGGCGGCTTCGCCGTCCTCCAGTGCATCGGGCTCAAGCGCATGTGAGCTCCTTGAGCGGGCCGCCCACCCCAGGATGACCTCAGACCGGCTTGCGCCACACAGAGATGTGCTTGCCGGAACTGTCCGCGAACGGCGTCCCGTCCCAGTCCCCGACCCGGCGTTCCAGGTCCAGTCCCGCGATGCGGGCCATGAGGTCCAGCTCGGCCGGCCAGGCGTAGCGCTGGCGGCAGGTGCCTCGGCGGTAGCGGCCGTCGTCGCCGTCGCGGGTGAAGTGGTGCGAGACGAGGGTCTGCTCGACCAGGTCGAAGGTGTCGAAGCCGAGGTGCCGCTCGGACACGTCGAACGGCACGGCGACCTGGCCGGGCGGCAGGAATCGCAGCGGCGGTACGGTCAGTTCGATGACGAACCGGCCGCCGGGGGCCAGATGACGGGCCGCGTTCTCGAAGCATGCGACCTGTTCGTCCTGGGTGAGCAGGTTCCCGATGGTGTTGTAGACGAGGTAGACCAGGGTGAACTCGCCGGGGACGGCCGTCGTGGCCATGTCCCCGATCACCACCGGGAGTGTCTCCTCGTCTACCTTGCGGCGGAGCACCGCCGCCATCGGCTCGGAGAGTTCGATGCCCGTCACCGGTACGCCGCGTTGCCGCAGAGGTACGCCCACGCGGCCCGTGCCGATGGCGAACTCCAGGGCCCGGCCGTCGCCGGCGAGTTCGGCGAGGAAGTCGAGGGTCGGTTCGAGGACGGCTGGGGAGGAGTTCTCGGCCTCTTCGGCGTCGTAGCGGTCGGCGGTCTCTCGGGTCCACAGTTCGCTGCTGGTCACGGGCGACCACTCTGCAGGGCGCCCGCAGCCTCTGTCGACGTAATTATCGGGGACAATGGGGGCGGTCGGTTCCGCCGGTCGGTGGGCCGAGGAAGTGGGGGTGGCAGTGGCCGGGAAGCGGTCGTATCTCGACACACCGGGCTACCTGGCGTTCCTCGCCGTCGTGGCGTTCTGGGCCGCGGCGAGCTCCGGAAGCCCTCTCTACGTACGGGCGTTGGCCGGCATCACCGCCGCCCTCGCCACGGCCCACCTGGCCGTCCTCCTGGTCAAGCGGCGGCGCGACCGCCGTACGGTCGCCGACGGCAGCTGAGGCGCGGAGCGGCCGCGTTGTCAGTGCCCCCTGCCACGATGGCCATCATGACGATTCACCTTCTCACCGACATCGAGCAGGCCCTGCGCAGCAGTTGGAGCGCCGAGACCTGCACTCCGGAGTCCCGCGACCGCTGGACCCCGGACAATCCGGCGCGTGATCAGTGCGGGGTCACCGCCATGGTGCTCAACGACCTGCTCGGCGGGGAGCTGGTCCGGGGTGAGGTGCATGTCGACGGGGTGCGTACCGACTTCCACTGGTGGAACCGGCTGGGCATGGGCGTCGAGATCGATCTGACCCGGGAGCAGTTCGGGCCCGAGGAGGTCGTCGTGGGCGGTGAGGTCGTCGTCCGGCCGCCCGGGGAGTTGCCGAGGCTCCAGGAGGAGTACGCGCTCCTGCGCGACCGGGTCGCGGCCAAGCTCGGGCGGAGCTGAGGCCGAAGTGCCGCGTCGGACCTGATCCGTGGCCGATCCGTGCCCGGCCGGGTCGGCCGAAACGCGCCTCGTACGCACTACGGTGAGCCCATGCCGTCACACCGCCCGTGACGGCGACCCTCCAGGGCAAGGAGATCGAGGAGAGCGATCATGGGTGAGTCTCTGAAGACCTTCGTCGGCGGTACCGAGGTCGAGGTGCCTAACAGCATCCCGGACATCCGGGCCACGCTCCCCGAGGAGAGACGCGAGGAGTTCGATCTCGCGATCAACGAGGCGGGGGTGCACGAGATCCAGGCCGTCATGCGGCACTGGATGCTGGAGGCCGTCCCCGATCCCGAGGCCGAGAAGATCCTGGACCGGCTGGCGCGGGATGAGGCCGAGAGGCGGAGCGTCGCTTGAGCTTCCGCATCTCCTACGCACCGCCCGCCGACGACACCCTGGCCAAGATGCGCGGCGGCGAGTCCTTCCGGGACGAGATGGTCCGCACCCTCGGCGAGGAGCCGTACGGGCACGCCTCCTCCGCCGTCAAGAGCGAGCGGGACCGCCGTGAGGCGACCGTCGCCGGGGCCATCGTCCTCTATTACGTCTCCCGGTCCGTCCTGACCGTGACCGTCGTCCGGCTCGTGCCTCTGCCCTGATCCCCCACGGCCGCGGCGCCCCCGCCCCGTGGTGGATCAGGACAGAGGCGCCGCGGGCGTTCGTCAGGCGAGCTTCTTGTCCTGCGCCGCCACGACCGCGGTCGGCAGCCCGAACTTCACGTCGCCGCCGCCCGCCGCCGCCAGGTTGAAGGCGAAGAACGTCGCCATGCTGCCGCCCTTGCGCAGGGCCACCAGCTTGACCGGCATGGCGGTGCCGTCGTTCTCGGAGGTGACCGTCCAGGCCAGGGCCTCGTCGCCGCCGGTGACCTTCTCCTCGGTCATCGAGACGACCTTCGTCGACGTCCCCGCCACCGTGGCGGTGAAGCCGCCCGCGCACTCCGCCGCGGCCTTCTTCAGCGCGGCGAACGCGTCCGGGCCCGCCGTCCCCTCGTACGAGTGCAGCGCGACCGACGTGGACGTCAGGTTGAAGGCGTCGGCAAACGCGTCAGCGCCCTCGCCCTTCGCCACGTCCTCCAGCGACTTCTTGCCGTCGGCCTTCGGCTCGTCGATCACCTTGCGCTTCGTGGTGGCCACCGCCCCGTCCTGCGCCACGCCGTACATGGCGTGGGCGACCGGAAGGCAGGCCTCCTTGTCGACCTTGACGCCGTCCGCCGGGACCTCGTCGGCCGGACCGGCCTTGGTGATCTTCGTGGCTTCCACGTCGCCCTGGGCGAGGGTGGCCTTCTCCAGCTCGGCGGCGGTGAGCGCCTTGGCCGGGGTCTTCGGGGCCGAGCTGCTTCCGTTCGCTGCGCCCTTCTCGTCCTTGCCGTCCTTGGCGTCGGCGTCCGACGAGCCGCTGCAGGCGGTGGCCAGCAGGGCGAGGGCGGCCGCGGAGGCGGCGAGGGCGGTACGTCGTACGGCAGTGGCGCGCATGGTTCTTCTCTCCGGTTCGGTGAGCAACCGCCCCTCTTCCGTACGGCACTTCGACGCCGTCTGGGACGGGCCGTCGCAGTGATGCACACCTTACGATCGAACCCGTGAGCGAAGTCCGGTCCGGCAACGCCCTTCCGTGATCGTGATTCCGTTGTGATCATCCTGTGAATGCACTGTGCGGAAGGGCTGTACAACCCTCCCGAAAGGACGTCATCCGCGTGTCGCGCGATCTCCTGGTCAACGAGGTCGCGTTCTGCACCGCCGCCTCGCCGACGCCGAGACCCCCGTCCTGAACGAGGTGACCCGGCCCGCCCTCGTGCACTTCGACCTGTGGCCGGGAAACCTGCTGGTCACGGGCGACCCGGTGGCCGATTTCGTCTCGCTCGTGCTCTTCGGGGACATCGAGCGGGACGGGGATTCCCTCGCCGGGTACGCCGAAGCCCGCGGCGGGTGCGTCGCCACCCCAGATGGAGGCGAGCGCCGGTTGGTCAGCTGCCCGACACGTCCCGGGTCAGATGGCTGAACGCGTCCAGGTTCCGGGTGGACTCGCCGCGCGCCACCCGCCAGGCGTACTCCTTGCGGATCGAGCTCGCGAAACCCAGCTCCAGCAGGGTGTTGAACGCCCCGTCGGCCGCTTCGAGGATCACGCCGAACAGCCGGTCCAGCTCCTCGGCGGTGACCACCGACAGGGGGAGCTTGCCGACCAGGTAGACGTCGCCGAGCGAGTCGATCGCGTAACTCACCCCGAACAGGCGGAGGTTGCGCTCCAGGAGCCAGCGGTGCACCTCGGCGTCGTTCTCGTCCGGGTGCCGGACGACAAACGCGTTGAGGGAGAGGGAGTGCTTGCCGACGATCAGGGAACAGGTCGTCGACAGCTTGCGGGTGCCCGGCAGGGTCACGACGTAGTTGCCGCGCTCCGGGCTCTCCCATGCGAGTCCGGCATCGTTCAGCGTCGCCTCGATGACCTGGGCCGCTGCTGTCTCGTCGGGTGCGTCAGCCATGCAGCGAGCGTACGACAGCCCGGTGCGGGCGGCAGGAGGGGCCTCGGCCGTGGTGCGCGCCGGACCTCGGCCCTGATGCGCCCCGGGCGGGTCAGCCGTGGTGCGCCCGGGCCCGGCGGCGGTGGTCGCAGAGCGCGGCCGTGTACACGTCGGCGGTCGCCGATGCCGCTGTGTCCCAGCCGAAGGACTGGGCGTGCGCCGCGGCGGCCGCCCCCATCCGCTCGACCAGCTCCGGCGCGTCCGCGAACCGCCCGAGCGCGCGGGCGTACGCCTCCGGCTCGTGCCCGGGTATCAGGAAGCCGCTGACCTCGTCGCGCACCGCGACCGGGAGCCCGCCCACGGCCGCAGCGACCACCGGCGTACCGGTCGCCTGGGCCTCGATGGCGACCAGGCCGAAGGACTCGCTGTACGACGGCATGACCAGCACCGACGCGGCCCGGAACCAGTCCGCCAGCAGGTCCTGGCCCACCGGCGGACAGAACCGTACGACATCGGCGATGCCGAGCCGCGCGGCCAGCTTCTGGAGCCCCTCGGGCTTGGCGAGCCCGCTGCCGCTCGGCCCGCCGACCACCGGCACCACGATGCGCGAGCGCAGCGACGGATCCCTCTCCAGCAGCACGGCCACCGCGCGCAGCAGCACGTCCGGGGCCTTCAGCGGCTGGATGCGGCCCGCGAAGAGCGGGATCAGTGCGTCCTGGGGCAGGCCGAGCCGGGCCCGGGCGGCGGCGCGGCCGTCGGCGGGGCGGAAGCGGTCCAGGTTGACTCCCGGGTGCACGACGGCGACGGCGGCCGGGTCGGCACCGTAGAAGCGGACGAGCTCGTCGGCCTCCTCGGCGGTGTTGGCGATCAGCCGGTCGGAGGCGTTCACGATCTGGGTCTCGCCGATGACCCGGGCGGGCGGCTCGGGGGTGTCGCCCTCGGCGAGCGCGGCGTTCTTGACCTTGGCCATGGTGTGCATGGCGTGCACGAGCGGGACGCCCCAGCGCTGGGCCGCCAGCCAGCCGACCTGGCCGGAGAGCCAGTAGTGGGAGTGCACGAGGTCGTAGTAGCCGGGGCGCTGACCGGCCCAGGCCTGCATCACACCGTGGGTGAAGGCGCAGAGCTGGGCGGGCAGGTCTTCCTTGGCGAGACCTTCGTACGGTCCGGCGTCGACGTGCCGGACCAGGACGCCGGGGGCCAGCTCGACCGCGGGCGCCAGGGAGCCGGTGGTGGCCCGGGTGAAGATCTCGACCTCGATGTTGATCGCGGCGAGGCGCTTGGCCAGCTCGACGATGTAGACGTTCATCCCGCCCGCGTCGCCGGTACCGGGCTGGTGGAGCGGGGAGGTGTGCACGGAGAGCATCGCGATGCGGCGCGGCTTGCGGGAGGCCCCGGAGAAGCCTCCGGGGAACCTGAGCCGCGCGGCCGTCCGGGTGGAGCCGAGCCGGGAGACGTACTGGCTCACCTCGTCGGTCCTCCTCGATAGGGGCATGCTGCGGGGGAAGGCCTGGGGGCCCTCCGAAGGTCGAAACAGTGGAATGCCGCCTTTCATTTCCGCTTTGCCAAATCATTACGCGGCCCACGGCGCGTCGCACCGCGCGCCCGCCCGGCCCGGGCCGGATCAGGCGGAACCGGGTACCCCGCACCACGTCGCATACGCTCGACCCATGCGCCAGCGCCCCATCGGCACCGCCACCCGCGGGACCACCAACCCGAACCGGCTGCGCCGCATGGACCGCTGGATCGCCGACGTACACGGACATGCGCTGCGCCGCGCCGGGACGCCGGTGGCCGTCGATCTCGGGTACGGGGCGGCCCCCTGGACCGCGGTCGAACTGCTGGACCGGCTCCGTACCGCCGAGCCGCGCACCGCCGTGGTGGGGATCGAGATCGCCCCGGACCGGGTCGCGGCGGCGAAGCCGTACGAGCGGGAGGGGCTCACCTTCGCGCACGGGGGCTTCGAGGTGCCCCTGGCGGTACGGCCCCTGCTCATCCGGGCGGCGAACGTGCTGCGCCAGTACGACGAGGACCAGGTCGCCGAGGTCTGGGCGCGGCTGTGTACCCGCCTCGACGCGGACGGGCTCCTGGTGGAGGGGACCTGCGACGAGATCGGCCGCCGGCACGTCTGGGTGGCCCTGGGCCCCGAGGGGCCGCGCACGGTCACCTTCGCGACCCGGCTCGGCTCGCTGGATCGCCCGTCGGACCTCGCGGAACGGCTGCCGAAGGCCCTGATCCACCGCAATGTGCCGGGCGAACCCGTCCACGCGTTCCTGCGGGACTTCGACCGGGCGTGGGCGGCGGCCTCCCCGTACGCCTCGCTGGGTGCGCGGCAGCGCTGGATCGCGGCGGTGCGGGCGGTGGCGGCCGACTGGCCGGTGGTGGACGGGGTACGGCGGTGGCGGCAGGGCGAGATCACCGTGGAGTGGGACGCGCTGCGGCCCACCGGACACTGAACTTTTCCCCGATCGGGCAGAGATCGCCCGCTACGGGAACGCCATGGGGGCATCGTTCGTCCCAGTGGATGGGGGACGGACAGGGATGACGAAGTGGCCCTGTAGGGGCGGTATGTGACGCGTCAGGTGCCGTCGGCCTCTGTTGCTTTGGGGGACGGCATGGCACGATCGCGACGTTGCCGAAAAGTTACTGACGGTAAGTCAGATACGCGCCCGGAGGGGGAGCTCGTGAACCGACGCCACTGCGCCACGGCCGCCATCACGCTGGTCTGTGCGCTGGCCCTGCTGACGTCCACGGGCCAGGCCGCGGCCGCCCCGGTTCCGGAACCCTCGCCCTCGTCGTCCTCCTCACCGGCCGACTCGCCGCAGCGCTATTCCAACGCGGACCTGGAGAAGGTCCGCGAGCAGATCGAGACGCTGTACCGGAAGGCGGGCGCGGCGACCGATGCGTACAACCTCGCCGAGGAGCAGACGAAGAAGCAGTCCGGCGAGATCGTGAAGCTGGCCAAGGCGATCGTCGACGGCCAGGCGCGTATCGCCGCGCTGAAGGACCGGGCCGGCGCCCAGGCCCGCGAGCAGTACCGCAACGGCGGTCTGCCGCCCGGCGCGCAGCTGGCCCTGAGCAACGACCCGAAGCTCTTCCTGGACGGGATCAACAAGGTCCGCCAGGGCCAGCAGGCCTCCAAGTCGCTGCTGACCGAGCTGAACCAGACGCAGCAGGACCTGGAGACGTACACCCAGGACGCCAGCGCCAACTGGGAGAAGCTGGAAGCGAACCGGGTCAAGCAGGCCAAGGCCAAGAAGAAGATCAACGCGCAGATCAAGGCGGCGGAGAAGCTCGAATCGCAGCTGGAGAAGAAGGAGCGCGACCGGCTGCGCCGGCTGGAGCAGGACGCGGCGAACGAGGCACAGGCCGCCTGGCTCTCCTCCGGTGCGATCAAGGACGTCAGCGGCGAGGCGAGCGAGGCCGGCGCGGCGGCGGTGGCCTTCGCGACGGCGCAGATCGGCAAGCCGTACGTCTGGGGGGCCGAGGGCCCCGGATCGTACGACTGCTCCGGTCTGACCTCCCAGGCCTGGCTGGCGGCGAAGCGGCCGATCCCGCGCACCTCGCAGGAGCAGTGGCGGCTGCTGCCGCGCATCGACATCCAGGACATGCGCCCCGGCGACCTGATCATCTACCACGCCGACGCCAGCCACGTCGGAATGTACGTCGGCGACGGCGCGATCGTTCACTCACCGCGCCCCGGCCGCAACGTCACGCTGGCGGGCGCGGGCTCGATGAAGATCCTCGGAGTGGTCCGCCCGGACAAGTAGGGGGCCCGCCCCAGGGCCGCCGGGCCAGGTGAACGGGGAACCCACCGAGGGACCCGGGCACGTGAGCAGGGGTCCCACCGAGGTGACCCGGGCGCCGCGAACCGGGCGACCGGAGCGGCCCGTGAACTCCGCGGCCCGGCCGCCTGTGAGCGGGGCCACGCCGCCGCCCGCGGGCGCGTGATGTTTGTCATGGGCGCTTCCGCCCCCGTACGGCCGCCCAGCGCGCCGGATCCGTGTCGGGACGCGGCTTATGACGGCGCATATGACAGGGACCGGTCCCCGTGCGCCATTCCGTTCCCCCACCGCGGACCGCTATCGTCCCCGACTGGCGGATCGTCGATCGTCGACCCGCCGCGCCCTCGGGGGGAGGGAAGGAAACCAGAACCGATGCCCGTACCCGTACCGCAGCAGCGCTCCGTGCCCGCTGCGGAGACCTCCCACGGCGACCTCACCCTGCTGGTGATCGAGGACGACCCGGCGGGCACCACCATCACCGTCCCCGAGCTCTCGGCGGCGGCCGGGACCCGGGTCCGTATCCGTACCGCCCGCAACCTCACCGAGGCGGCGCGGCTGCTCACCGACGACGTGGACTGCATCCTGCTCGACCTGGCCCTGCCGGTCACGGGCTCCGACAGCGGCCCCGGCGACGGCCCCGTCTCCGGGCGGGCCGACGAGCTGGCGGCCCTCACCCACGTACTGCGCATCGCCCCGCTGCACGCGGTCCTCGCGCTGACCGCCGAGGACGACACGGAGCTGGCGGCCGAGGCGGTACGCGTCGGGGCTCAGGACTACCTCTTCCGGGGCGAGCTGGATGCCCGCGTGCTGAGCCGCGCCATCCGGTACGCCGTGGAGCGCAAGCGCGCCGACACGGCGCAGCACCAGCTGACCGAGTCCCGGCTGCGCGCCCAGGAGAACGCCCGCCTGGAACGCGGCCTGCTCCCCACCCCGCTGCTGGAGGGCTCCGGGCTCAGCTTCGCCGCCCGCTACCGCCCCGGCCGCAGCCGCGCGCTCCTCGGCGGCGACTTCTACGACGTCGTCCGCACCCCGGACGGCACGGTGCACGCGATGATCGGCGACGTCTGCGGCCACGGCCCGGACGAGGCGGCGCTCGGCGTCGAGCTGCGGATCGCCTGGCGGGCGCTGACCCTGGCCGGGCTGTGCGGGGACGAGCTGCTCTCCACGCTCCAGCAGGTGCTGGAGCACGAGCGGCAGAGCGAGGAGATCTTCGCGACGCTGTGCACCGTCGACATCGCGCCGGACGGGCGGCGGGCCGGACTCTGCCTGGCCGGACACCCCGCGCCGCTGCTGGCCCGCCACGGCCGGCCGGCCCGGCTGCTCCCCTACGAGGACGGCGGCCCGGCGCTGGGGCTGCTGCCGCGGGCCCGGTGGCCGCGCCGCCAGGTCGAGCTGGGCGCCGCCTGGAGCCTGATGATGTACACCGACGGGCTCATCGAGGGGCGGGTGGGGGCCGGCACCAGCGAGCGGCTCGGCCAGGACGGCATGGTGGCGATGGTCAACGGCCGGCTGGAC
This sequence comes from Streptomyces globisporus, assembly GCF_003501885.1. Lineage (GTDB taxonomy): Bacteria > Actinomycetota > Actinomycetes > Streptomycetales > Streptomycetaceae > Streptomyces > Streptomyces globisporus_D. The sequence goes on along the minus strand of NZ_QWFA01000014.1, from coordinate 22,307 downwards.
GAGGGCCTGGCGGGCGAGGAACTGCTGGAGGCGGCGGTCGCCGAGGTGCGGGAGCTGAACGGCGGCGAGCTGACCGACGATGTGGCGGTCCTGCTGCTGGGCCGCGATCCGGAGCGGATACGACGAGGGGGCGGCAGCGCACCGCGCTCCCGCCCCGCCTCACCCGTCGTCGCACGCCCCCTGGGCGCTCAGCGCCCGCCGTTGTAGGGACCGTACGGGCCGTCGCTGCTGGAACCGCCGCGGCGACCGCCGCCGCCCGAGACCTCCTTGAGCGCGGGGCGCACGTCGACCATGAACACGATCGACGCGACGACGCCCGCGAGCTGCAGGAAGAGCATCGGGATGAGCAGGTTCACGGCGACGGCGATGCCGAGAATGATCAGCCAGAACGACTTCTTCTTCTTGTCGGCGGCACGGTAGGCGTCCTCACGGGCGGTCGCCGCGAAGACGAACGCGACCACGGCCAGCACCAGCATCGCCAGATAGAGCAGCTGGAGGAGTGAGCCGAATGCTGAGAGCAACATGCTGTGTACCGCCTAGTGAGTGGATGAGCGCCCTGCGGCCGAGAGGGCCAAGGTACCGGGACAACGAACCGGCCACCCGTAAAGGTGCCCGCCCCGAGCCCCGGTCACGCGTACAGCGTCGCGCGAGGACCCGTGAGGGTCACTTGCCGTCGGCCGGCGGGGTCTTCTTCGCCGCGGGCTTGCGGGGCGCGGGCGTCTTCCTGGCGGGCGCGGCCTTGGCCTCGGCGGCCTTCACCGAAGCGGGCGCGGCCTTCGTCGCGGCGGGCTTGGCCGGGGCGGCCTTCACGGAGCCCCCGGCGGCCGGTGTGCTCTTGACCGCGCTCTTCGGGGCGGCCTTGGAGGTGGCGGGCTTCGGAGCGGCCTTCGGCTCGGCCTCGACGACGGCGGCGATCTCGACGATCTCGTCGGCCGTCTCCCCGCGCCAGGTCCGTACGGTCTGCTCACCGTGCTCGGCGACCTTCTCGTACGCCTCACGGGCCTTGATCGCGTACTCGGCGGCCACGCCCACGCTGCGGAGCGCCAGGTCCTGAGCGTTCTCGCCGAGCTTCTTCAGGTCGGCGGCGTCGAACGAACCGAAGACCTCGGTGACCTTCGCCTGCACGGTGGCCTGGGCCTCCTTGGCCTGCGTGGTCACCTTCTCCTGCACGGCCTTGGGGTCGGTGTTGCGCACGGCGTCGATCCGCTCGGGCGCCTCGGCCCGCAGCTGCTCGATCAGCGCCGGAACCTTGCGCGCCTGCTGGACGGCCAGGTCGGCCGTACCGGCGGCGAAGTAGAGGGGGGTGGGGTCGGTGAGGGTCTTGCGCAGGTCATCGGTGATGGCCATGACTGTGGTCCTCCCGGATCACTCGGAACCAGCTGCTAGCTGTGAGGGTCGTGGTCTTTGGTGGTGCCCGTACCGGCGTCGTCGCCGTTACGGCTCCCGGCATCGCCGCCCGCGTCGCTGCCGGCGCCGGCGTCCGCGTCCGCGCTCATGTCGCCGTCGGGCCCGGGCGCGAACCCGTTCTCGCGGCGGAAGGAGTCGTAGATCTGCAGCAGAACGTTCTTCTGCCGCTCGTTTATCGACGGATCGGCCAGAATGACCGCCCGCGTCTCCAGCTCCTCCCGCTCCCGCTCGTCGAGGATCCCCGCACGGACGTACAGGGTCTCGGCCGAGATCCGCAGCGCTTTGGCGACCTGCTGGAGCACGTCCGCGCTGGGCTTGCGCAGACCGCGCTCGATCTGGCTGAGATACGGGTTGGACACCCCGGTGGCATCGGCGAGCTGCCGCAGCGAGAGCTGCGCTGCACGGCGCTGCTCCCGCAGGTACTCACCGAGATTGCCGACGTTGAGTGATGCCATGACTCGATGGTGCAACACCCTTGCTAACTTTTGCAAGCAGGCGCTTGCAAAAGTGTCGCGTGGCGCGAGCGAGACCTGGCGCTCAGAAGTACGGATCGAGCGAGACGGACCCGTTCGTGTACTCAGGCGGTTTTGCGGCCCACTCCTGGCGCGTGAAGAGCAACGCGGGGGTTCGACTCCCCATCAACAGGGCAGCTCAGCACGGCGTACGGGTAAAGGTGCACAGCGCACAGCACATCACCACGTGCAGATCCGAAGCGGTGAGGGCGGGTTCGGGGCTTTCGACATCGCAGAACAGGACAGCGAGCGGTTCGAGAGCATCGTCGATCGCACGAGGGCGCGCTCAGGGTTCGAGCAGGAGCCCGAGGGCCTGGGCGAACTCCGCCGGCTCGGCGCTCGCGCCGAGGTGGTTGCCGGGCATGTCGATCAGAGGCAGCTCCAGAAGTCCGGAGAGTGCCCGGGTCGCCCGGCGCGCCATCTGGTGGTGGCTCAGCGAGCCGGCGCACAGCGTCACCGGCACGCGGCGGACGGCCTCGATGTCGGGATCGTAGAAGACCGTGGGGCCGGCCATCCGCCCCAGGAAGTAGCGGTTCTTGTCGAGTTCCTCGGCCGGCAGCGCGGGGAGCGCCATATGCGCCGGAGGCGTCTGATCCGGTCCTGTGCGGTGAGCAGCGCCGCTGAGGTCGAAGAACTCCTGCACGGCCCGCTGAGGGTCGGCCTCCGCCGCGCCGAACGCTGCCGCGGCCCGGGCGGCCAGGTCCGCGTCATCCAGGAGCGACACCAGGGGCGGCTCGTGCAGGACGGCCCGGCCGATCATGTCGGGATGCCGTTTACCCAGCTCAAGCAGGGTTACGGCACCGCCACTGGTACCGGCGAACAGGGCGGGTCCTCCGGTGAAACTGTCGACCAGTGCGGCGAGGTCCTCGGCCAGGACCTCGGGCGTGGGCGCGGCCATCCCCGGGACGGCGCGGCTGGCGCCGACACCGCGCGGGTCGTGGGTGACAACGGTGAACCTGCCCGCGAGTTCGTGCGCCAGCGCCGCGAACCCGGCCCGCCCGACGGGCGCGCCGACGAGGAACAGCAGGGGGCCCTCACCCTGGACGCCGTAGGCGATCGCGCAGTCGGGGCGTTCGAGGAGGTCCACCGGGCTCGCGATCCGGTCGCTGAAGTCCGCGATCTTCCGGGTGATGACGTCGAGCGCACGGTCCAGCTCCTCGCGCCGGTCGTGGATACGACGGCGATGGGCCGTCAGCAACTCCACCCGGAGCCTGGCCGGATCAGTCGCCTTGCCGTCGGCGCCGGTGAACTGCGCGATATCGGCCAGGGGCATCCCCGTCTCGCGGAGATGGACCAGCATGCGGATCAGCTCGACGTCGGCCGTCGTGTACCGGCGACGTCCCGCACCGTCGCGCCGTGGAGACGGTACGACCCCCTGACGTTCGAAGTACCGCAACGTGTCGGGCTCCAGACCGATCGCTGCCGAGACCTCCGCGATACCGAACAGCTCATCTGCCTCACTCATGCCGCAAGCCTCGCCCCTGGACCTCGGTCCAGGTCAAGCGGGACGGAAGTCCGCGCCCCCTTCCGACTTCCCGACCCTTGTCCCGAAGATCGTTCTGTTGGAGGCTGAAGCATGCAGAATCCACCGACCTTCGTCCTCGTCCACGGAGCCTTCGCGAACTCGTTCTCCTTCGCGCCGCTCCAGGCAGAACTCGCCCTGCTCGGCCACCGGTCGGCTGCGGTCGACCTACCGGGGCACGGCTTCGCGGCCACGTACCCCGCCGCCTACCAGACACCCCAGGATCTCGGTGCGCTGGCCGCGGAGCCGGGGGCCATCAAGGGCGTCACCCTCGCGGACAACGTGGCCCATGTGATCGAGGTCCTCGAACGCGCCAAGCGGAACGGGCCGACCATCCTCGTCTCCCACAGCCGGGGCGGGGCCACGGCCACCGCCGTCGCCAACGCCCGGCCGGACCTGATCGACCGGATCGTCTACGTCTCCGCCTGGTGCCCCGTCGCTCTGGACGTGGGCGACTACTACGCAGAACCGGAGATGGCCGACGTCGACCCCGGAGCGCTCGCCCTCGCCCTGGTCGGGAATCCGGCCGAACTCGGGCTGCTGCGGGTCAACTTCCGTACGGCCGACCCGGCGGCGCTCGCCGCGTTCCGGCAGGCGTTCGCCGCGGACCTCACCGATGACGAGTTCCGCACCTTCCTCAACACCTTCCAGCCCGACGAGAACCTCGACGTCGGTACGTCGGCCGACCGGGCGCAGGCCGCGACCTGGGGCCGGATCCCCCGGACCTATGTGCGCCTGGCCGCCGACACCAGCCTTCCGCCCGCCCTGCAGGACCGCATGATCCGCGAGGCCGACGCGCTCACGCCCGACAACCCCTTCGACGTCCGCACCCTCGAAGGCAGCCATCTGCGCTGGCTCGTCCGCCCGAAGCCGGCCGCCGAGCTGCTCGCCGGACTCGCCGCGCTGTGACACCCGCCCCCGCCCCATCGCCCGACTCCACCGGCCGCGCCTTCGACGCCGTGCTCTGCGACCTCGACAACGTCATCCGCTTCTACGACACAGCCCCTCTCGCCGGCCTGGAGCGGGCCGCCGGACTGCCGGAAGGCACCACGACGGACATCGGCTACGCGCCCGAGATCGACCTCCCCCTGCTGCTCGGCCGGATCACCCCGGACGCCTGGGTGGAGTCCATCGCCGCCGGGCTCACGGAGCGGGTCGGGGCGGAGCGGGCCCGCGAGCTGGGCCGGGCGCTCGCGGACGCGCCGTTCCGGGCCGACGAGGAGGTGGTGTCGCTGCTGCGCCGGGCCAGGGCCCACGTCCCGCTGGTTCTCGTCACCAACGCGACCCTCCGACTGGACGCGGACCTGGCGCTTTTGGGCCTGACCGACCTCGCCGACGCGGTCGTGAGCAGCGCGGTGGAGCAGGTGGCCAAGCCCGACCCGGCCATCTACCGCATCGCGGCCGAGCGGGCCGGCGTACCGATGGAGCGGTGCCTGTTCGTGGACGACCGCCAGGAGAACATCGATGCGGCCGCCGCCCTCGGCATGACGACCGCCCTCTACCGCGAAGCGGAGGACCTGCGGCGGGCGTTGGGGCCCTGCGCGGAGAAGGCGGCGGGGGGTGCCGCGGTGGAGGTGCAGCGCGCCGGGCGGGAGATGTGAGCCCCGTGGACCGTGAACCGGAAGCGGACCGTGAACCGGAAACGGGCCAGGAACCGGAAGTGCTGTCCGGCGGGCTGGCCAACGCCGGGGCCGTCCTGCGCCACGGCGACACCGTCGAACGTCCCGCCCCGCCGCACGGGGCCCTCCTCCGCCCCCACCTCCGGGCTCTCCGGGAGCGAGGGTTCCACGACGTGCCCGTACCGCTAGGAGTCTCCGGGCATCGCGAGCGGCTCTCGTACGTTCGCGGCGAGGTCGCCGTCAGTCCGTATCCGGAATGGGCCTGGGCGGACGACGCCCTGCGCTCCGTGGGGGCACTCCTGCGGCGCATGCACGACGCGGCCGCGGACGTACCGTTCGACCGCGCGGGCGGCTGGCCCTCCGACCTGGCCGATCCGGAGGGGGCGACGGCTTCCGGCGCGGTGGTCTGCCACAACGACGCGTGCCTGGAGAACGTGGTGTTCCGGGACGGCCGCGCCGCCGCCCTGATCGACTTCGACCTGGCCGCGCCCGGCCGCCCGGTGTGGGACGTGGCGATGGCGGCGCGTTACTGGGTGCCGATGCGGGGCCGCCCCGGTCTCGACCCGGCGCAACGCCTGCGGGCCCTGGCCGACGGCTACGGGCTGGGGCGCGCGGACCGGGCCGCCCTGCCCCGGGCGATCGAGCAGGCCACCGCGGTGTGCCGGGCGTTCGTCGAGCGGCGGGTGGAGCGGGGGGACGCGGCGTACACGGCGGCGTACGAGCAGAGCGGGCGTGCCGTGTGGGACCGGCACCAGGACTGGCTGGCGGACCACCGCCCCGTACTCACCGCCGCCCTGCTCGCCGACTGACCACCGCCCCACGTGCTCACCGGCGTCCCACGCCCCTCAGTCGCCAGGCTGCGACTGAGGCTCCAGCCCCGTCCGCAGCTGCACGAACGCCTCCTCGGCCGCCTGGACCGCCCCCGCGTAGACCCGGTCCGCGCTCTCCCCCGCGTCGATCCGCCGCCAGTTCTCCAGGGCCAGGATGCGCAGGACCGCGATGATCTGTCCGGCCGCGAGGCGGCCGGACAACGCGCCGCCGAGTGCGCGGGCGAGGGCCGCCTCGGAGCGGCCCTGGTAGGCGTGGAGGCGGGCGACCAGGGACGGTGTTCCGTACAGCAGGCGCAGGAACGCCAGCACTTGGGGTGCGTCGCAGAGTCCGGTCACCGGGTCGCGGCGGTCGAGGCCGTCGAGGAAGTGGCGGCGCAGGGCGTCCAGGGGGGTCTCGTCCGGGGCGCGGGCCGTGACCACCCGGGCCGCCTCGTCCTCGTGGTCGGCGAACCGGTGCAGGACCAGGTCCTCCTTGGCGGGGAAGTACCGGAACAGTGTCGGCTTGGAGATGTCCGCCGCGGCCGCCACCTCCGCCACCGACACCTTGTCGAAGCCCCGCTCCAGGAACATCCTGATCGCCGCGTCGGAGACCGCCTGGTAGGTCAGCCGCTTCTTGCGCTCCCGCAGACCGACCGGCGCCGGCCCGTCGCCGGAACCGGAATCAGAACCGGAATCGGCAGCGGGAGCGGAAGCGGAACGGTCGCCGTTCGCGGGGTTCTCTCCGTTCATGACCATGAAGCGTACGCGCCCCGCCTCAAGCGGACTTGACGCCGCCGTCCATCTTGCGGATCAGCGCCTCCACCCCGTCCAGCAGCCGCTCCAGCCCGAAGGTGAACTCGTAGTCCGGGTCGTCCGGCTCGCTCATCGCCCCGGACTCCAGCAGCCGGGAGATCCCGGGGTGCCGGACGGGGTCGACGAGGCGCTTGAGGGTGCGCTCGTAGGACGCGGTCACTTCGTCGGGCGACGCCCCGCGCGCGGTCACCGCGGCGGCCAGGTCGGCCATCAGGAGCGCCTCGCTGCGGACGAAGTTGGAGACCAGGAGGACCACCGAGGTCTTGTCGCCCTCGTCGAGCCCGCTGCCCTCCAGGGCCTGGATCCCCTGCTCCCACCAGGCCAGCGAGTTCGGGGTCGCGGGCGGGCCCCCGACGGGGATCCGGAGCAGCCAGAGGTGGGCGTGGAGCCGGTCCCGCTGCGCGGACGCCCACTCGGCGAGCGCCTCCCGCCAGCTTGCGCCGGACTCCAGGGCGGACAGCGGTTCCGGGGGGCCGAAGGCGGCCTCCTGCATCAGGACGTACAGCTCGTCCTTGGCGGAGACGTACCGGTACAGCGACATCGTGGAGGCGCCGACCTCCTGGGCGACCCGGCCCATCGACACGGCCGCGAGCCCGTCGGCCGACGCGACGTCCACCGCCGCGGCCACGATCCTCTCCAGGCTCAGGCCGGGCTTCGGGCCCTTCGCCGGGCGGGCCCGCAGCCCCCAGGCCGCCTCCAGGCTGGCCGGCAGGTCACCGCCGCCCGAGCTGCTCTTCTCCGCCACCGCATCCCCTTCGCCCGGCTCCCGGCCCTGCCCGGCGCCCTGCCCCGTGCCCGCGTACGCCTTGACCCCATCCTAGAGATGCGTAAGGCTTACGCAATAACGCGTATGTCATACGCAGAAGGGGGTCCGGACATGACCGACCCGATCCGCCCGGGCGGAGACTCCGCCGCCACCATCGAGGCGTACGGCCTCACCAAGTCCTACGGAAAGCCCGCCGTCCGGGTTCTCGACGGCATCGATCTCCGGATCGAGCGCGGCACCGTCTTCGCCCTGCTCGGGCCGAACGGCGCGGGCAAGACCACCACCGTGCGGATCCTCGCGACGCTGACCGAGGCCGACTCCGGCACCGCCCGGGTCGCGGGGTACGACGTCGTCGCCGGCCGGAGCGCGGTACGCCGCTCCATCAGCCTCACCGGCCAGTTCGCCGCCGTCGACGAGACCCAGACCGGCGAGGAGAACCTGCGGATGATGGCCCGGCTCACCGGGCAGCCCCGGGCCGCCGCGCGGCGCCGGGCGGCGGAGCTGCTGGAGCGCTTCGACCTCACCGCGGCCGCCCGTCGCCCCGTCCGTACGTACTCCGGGGGGATGCGCCGCCGGCTCGACCTGGCCGCCGGACTCGTCGGATCGCCGGAGCCCGGGGTGTTCTTCCTGGACGAGCCGACCACCGGCCTCGACCCGCGCAGCCGTCAGGAGCTCTGGGAGGCCGTCCGCGAGCTGGCCGCACGCGGGGCGACCGTCCTGCTCACCACCCAGTACCTGGAGGAGGCCGACCGCCTCGCCGGCCGGATCGCCCTGCTGAACCGGGGCCGGATCGCCGCCGAGGGCACCGCGGCCGACCTCAAGTCCCGCGTCGGCGGCCACCGCCTCGACCTGGTCCTCACCAGCCAGGAGGCCTATATGAAGCTCGCCGGCCGGGCCGTCCACCACTCCCCCGAGACCCTGACGCTCGGCATCCCCACCGACGGATCGGCGGCCCAGGTGCGCGCCCTGCTCGACGAGATCGACCCGGCCGGCCGCGAGATCGAACGCTTCGGCCTGCACAGCGTGACCCTCGACGACGTCTTCCTGGCCCTGACGTCGAACACCCCGACGCCGAACGCGCCCACGACTCCGGAGGCATCCGCCCATGTCTGACACCGCCGTTCGACACAGAGGCACGGACCGGCTCCCCGAGCGGGCCCACACTCCCGGACGCGGGCCCGGCCCCTTCACCCACACCGCCGTCATGGCCGCCCGCGCCCTGCGCATCAGCAGCCGCAACATCGACGCGCTGATCACGTCCCTGGCCCTGCCGATCATGATGATGCTGATCTTCGTCTACTTCTTCGGCGGCGCGATCGACACCGGGACGGACTACGACTCGTACGTCATGTACGTCGTCCCGGGCGTCCTGCTCCTGTCCGCCGGGTTCGGCGCCGCGACCACCGCCACCGCCGTCAGCGAGGACATGAAGGGCGGCATCATCGACCGCTTCCGCTCCCTGGACGTGGGCGGTACGCCCGTGCTGGCCGGACATGTGGCGGCCAGCACCGTCCGCAACCTCTGCTCCACCGCCCTGGTCTTCGGCGTCGCGCTGCTCATCGGCTTCCGGCCCGCCGCCTCCTGGAGCGGCTGGCTCGTGGTCGGCGCCGTGCTGGTGGCCTACATCGTGGCCCTGTCGTGGATCTCGGCGGCGATCGGCCTGCTGGCCCGGACCCCCGAGGCGGCCAGCGGCTTCACGTTCTTCATGTCGTTCCTGCCCTACCCGAGCAGCGCGTTCGTCCCGACCGAGAACATGCCGGACTGGCTGCACGGCTTCGCCGACCACCAGCCGATCACCCCGGCCATCGAGTCGCTGCGCGGACTGCTGCTCGGCCAGGGCGTGGGCAACACCCCCTGGATCGCGCTCGCCTGGGCGGCGGGGATGCTCGCGGTCGCGGTCGGCGCCTCGGGGACGCTGTTCCGGATCCGGACGCGCTGACCCCGGGGCACGGGCACGTGACCCGGACCGCTCAGAACACGTCCGGGCACCACGGCCGCCGGCCCGTACGGAACACCGCGTCCGCCGTCGTCGCCGCACCCGGCCGCAGCTCCTCCACCCGGCCCAGGTCCACCAGCCGCCGCACGGACTCGTCGCCCAGGTACAGCGTGGACAGCTCCGCCACGTCCAGGGCGAGATCGGCGCTCCGGGTGGTGGGGGTGCAGCGGGCGCCGGAGTCCGAGGCGTCCAGCAGGAAGCGGCCCCCGGCCAGGCCCGCCGCGTCCCGGACGTCGAGGACGAGCGAGGCCCCGACGGCGTACGTACGGGCCTCCAGGGCGCGCGGCACGTCCAGCATCCGCAGCCACAGCCAGTCCGCGTGGGTGACCATGCGGGCCGCACGCGGATCGGGGAGCAGCAGCGGGAGCAGGTCGTCGGGGGCGCGGTAGCCCGAGCGGACCGTGGTGATCCAGTCCACCGAGCAGAGGTAGTGCCACAGAGCCCGCTCCGCCGCCGGGTTCAGCGCGATCATGTCCCGTACGGAAGCGGTGTTCAGCGGCTGCTTGGAGTCGCCCCACTTGTCGTCCACGCCGTACACCAGCAGGCCGTCGGCCTCGCCGTTCGCGGCGCGGTGCACCACGTAGAACGGCTCGGTCCAGGTCTCGTGCTCCGCCCGGGGCGCGACCCCCGTGCGCGTCCGCCACCAGCGCTCACCGCGGCCGACGATGCCGGGCTGCCGGGCCGCCAGCGCGGCATGCACCTCGGGGCCGGTCTTGCGGACGTCGGCGCCGTCGACCATCTCGACGCGGCCGCCGCCCGCCGGCTGCCCGGAGCGGCGCGGGTCGAGCCCGGCGCGGTGCACCGCGATCTCCCACTCGGCGGTCCAGGAGGCGGGGCCGAAGCCGTACCGCCCGTAGATCGGGTACTCGGCGGCGATCAGCGAGGCGACCACCTCGCCGCGCTCCTTGGCCGCCGCCAGGTCCGTGGCCATCATCCGGCTGAGCAGTCCGCGCCGGCGGTGCGTGGGCGACACGGTCACGCCGGTGACCGCGTCGGCCGTCACGGTGGCCCCGCCGACCACGGTCAGCTGCTGGGCGAACGAGCGGAACGTCGCCACGCACCGCCCGTCGTCGAAGACTCCCTGCATACGGGAGAGGTCCGTGTGCCCGAACCGGTCGGCGACCAGCTCCTCACCCGGCTTCTCGGCGGCGGGGGTCAGGAAGCCGGTGCCCACCGCCTTCATCCAGTCGGCGATCTCGGACGGAGTGACGGGGCGGACATCAAGGCTCATCCCTCCACGCTAGGCAGGCACGGTTCAGAATGTCGCGCGAATTTCCCCGACCTCGGCCGCCCCGCCGAGCAGCGGCGAACGTCCGATCCTGAAGACCACCGGGGCGTCCACGCCCAGCAGCTCCAGGGCGCGGGCGAGCACCGGGCCGAGCGCCCGGGCCGATCCGTCGTCGATCTTGAAGGCGAGGGCCCGCCCGTCGGCCAGGGCGACCGCCTGGACCGCCTCGGCTCCCATCTTGGAGAGCGTCCCGGGCACCTCGCGCATCAGCCAGGTGTCGGGGCGCCGGGTGCCCGCGACGTACTCCGGGTGGGCGCGCATCGCGTCCGCGACCCGGCGCTCGGCGCTCCCGGGCTCCGCGAGCACGAAGGAGCGGAAGGCGCGGGCCAGGCCGGTCAGCCCGATCGCCATCAGCGGGGCCCCGCAGCCGTCCGTGCCGACCGCCGCGACGGGCTCGCCCGCGGCCTCGGCGACGACCTGGCCGACGAGCTGCTGGAGGGGGTGGGCGGGGTCGAGGTAGGTGGCGGTGTCCCAGCCGTTGCGGACGCAGACGGCGAGCATCGCCGCGTGCTTGCCGGAGCAGTTCATCGTGATCCGCTCGCGTACGTTCCCGGCCGCGAGGTACGTCTCCGCCTCGACCGGGTCCAGCGGCAGGTCGGGCGGGGTCCGGAGGTCGGCGGGGCTCAGTCCGTGCTCGGCGAGCATCTTCCGCGCGAGGTCGAGGTGGAAGGGCTCCCCGGAGTGGCTCGCGGCGGCCAGCGCCAGCCGTTCGCCCGCCAGGTCGAGGCCGGCCCGCAGGATCGCGGCGGCCTGCATCGGCTTGTTGGAGGACCGGGGGAAGACCGGTGCCGCCGGATCGCCGATCGCCCGCTCCACGCTGCCGTCGGCGGCCAGCAGGACCAGCGACCCCCGGTGGTGGCCCTCGGTGAACCCGGAGCGCACGACCTCGGCCAGGACGGGCGGGGCGGCCGCCGGGGCGGAGGATATGGCGGACGGGGCGTCGCTCGACGTCATGGGTGACCTTCCGGGGACGGGGGTGCGGGACCCGCGCCCGGAAGGGTCGCTTCAGGCGAGCAGGTCGTCCACTTGTGCTTCCCCGTCACGGTACCTGCGGGCGATCTCCGCGCCGCAATCGTCGGCCGTGCGCTGGAGCTCGTGACGGCGCCGGGAGACCTGCTGTTCGTAACGGACGAGCCGGCCCATCGCGGTGTGCAGCTCTTCGTCCGTCCGGGCGTCCAGGTCGGACAGCTCGACCTCGGCGAGGTTCTCGGCGGCGAGCTGCCGGAACTCGTCGCCGCGCGGCGTTGTCAGCGTGACGTGCCGGGCGGAGGTGCGGTGCCGGGACGGGGTGTCGGCCAGGATCTCCGAGAGCCGGTCGACCACCGCGGCGTCCTCGACCGGCGCCTGCGGGTCCCGGCGGCGGGCCAGTTCGGCCCGGAGGATGTCGATCCGGCCCTGTACGAGCCGGCGTACGTAACTGAGATCGGCCTCGTCGCGCTGGGCCTCCCGGCGCAGCGTCCGCAGCTCCGGCAGTCGCAGCCCGCCGAACCCCGCGTCGCCGCCGGCCTGCTCCGGCACGGTGGCGGTGGCGGGCGTGGCGGGTGGCAGTACGGGACCCTGTCCCGGCAGACTGCGCTGTACGGGTGACCGCAGGGTGCCGGCGCGGTGACGTGCGCCCGGTACGGCACCGGGAGATTGTCCGGCTCCATATGTACTCATGCTGTTCCGTCCCCTCGACCGGTGCGTCGGCACACCGACATCGTGCATCGTGCCACCCCGCGAGGGGCCGACGCAGGTGCTCTGTACCCGTTCAGCCCAAGATAGGTTGGTCTGTATGCGTGCAGTGGTACAGAGAGTGGATGGCGCGAGCGTCTCCGTCGCCGGCGCGACGGACGACCCCTCGGCCCCCGGAGTCGTCGGGGAGATCGTCGGCGAGGGCCTGTGTGTGCTGGTCGGGGTCACCCATGACGACACCCCCGAGAAGGCGGCGCAGCTGGCCCGCAAGCTCTGGTCGGTGCGCATCCTGGAGGGCGAGAAGTCCTGTTCCGACGTGAATGCGCCCCTCCTGGTGATTTCTCAGTTCACTCTCTACGGGGACGCCCGCAAGGGGCGCCGGCCCACCTGGAACGCCGCCGCGCCGGGCGAGGTCGCCGAGCCGCTGGTGGACGAGGTGGTGGCCCAGCTGCGGGCGCTCGGGGCGCACGTGGAGACGGGCCGGTTCGGAGCGGACATGCGCGTCTCGCTCACGAACCACGGCCCGTTCACGGTGATCGTCGAGGTGTAGCCGTACGCCGTCGGAACAGGGTTCCTACGGCTCGACGACCGTCTCCTGGGCGGCCGCCGTGTCCCCGGCGATCAGCTCCGCGTCGACGGCCACGTTCCGCTTGACCAGGGCCAGGGCGATCGGGCCCAGCTCGTGGTGGCGGGCCGAGGTGGTGATGAAGCCGAGCTGGCGGCCCTCCTGGCCGTCGGCGGCCAGCCGGACCGGCGTGCCGTGGCCGGGCAGGTGCACCTCGCTGCCGTCCAGGTGGAGGAAGACGAGGCGGCGCGGCGGCTTCCCCAGGTTGTGGACGCGGGCCACGGTCTCCTGGCCCCGGTAGCAGCCCTTCTGGAGGTGGACGGCGGTGCCGATCCAGCCCAGCTCGTGCGGGATGGTGCGGTGGTCGGTCTCGAAGCCGACGCGCGGCCGGTGCCCCTCTACGCGCAGCGCCTCGTACGCCAGGATCCCGGCGGCCGGCCCGTGGGCGGCGGCGAACGCCTCCAGATCCTCGCGCGGCAGGAACAGGTCCCGGCCCTGCGGGGTCTCCCGTACGGTCACCCCCTCCGGGGCCTGGGCGATGGAGCCGGCCGGGAGGTGGACGACGGCGATGTCCGCGGTGCGGTCGGCGACCTCGACCCGGTAGAAGAACTTCATCGACTCCAGGTAGGCGATCAGATCGGCCTGGGTGTCGGGTTCGACGTGCATCCACACCGTCGTGCCGTCGTCCACCAGATACATGGCGTGTTCGATGTGCCCGTTGGCGGAGAGGATGAGGGCCTCGGTGGCCTGGTGCGGGGCGAGGTCGCTGACGTGCTGGGTGAGCAGCAGGTGCAGCCAGCTCAGCCGGTCGTCGCCGGTGACGGTGACGACGCCCCGGTGGGAGAGGTCGACGAAGCCGTTGCCGTCGGCGAGGGCGCGTTGCTCGCGGAACAGGTCGCCGTAGTGCGCGGCGACACCTTCGTCGCGGCCTTCGGCGGGGACGGCGCCGGGCAGGGACAGCAGGGGGCTCTTCATGCGCCCAGCCTACGACTTGGCGGCGGTGTCCTTCGCGGCGTCCTGCGCCTTCGCCGCCGTGCAGTCCGCGCAGCGGCCGAAGATCGCGAAGTGCTTCATGTCGGTGTCGAAGCCGAAGTCGGCGCGCAGCTTCCGCGTGAACTCGGTGACGACGGAGAGGTCCGCCTCGATGACGCCCTTGCAGTCCCGGCAGACCAGGTGGATGTGGTGGTGCCGGTCGGCGAGGTGGTACGACGGGGCGCCGTGGCCGAGATGCGTGTGGCTGACGAGCCCGAGCTCCTCCAGGAGCTCCAGGGTCCGGTACACGGTGGAGATGTTCACGCCGGACGCCGTCTTGCGCACCTCGCACAGGATGTCGTCCGGAGTGCCGTGCTCCAGGGCGTCGACCGCCTCCAGGACGAGCTGCCGCTGGGGCGTCAGCCGGTAGCCGCGCTGCCGGAGGTCGGTCTTCCAGTCGGTGGTCACCACACGCCCAGTCTAGGGCGTGTGGTCAAACCCCGGCCGGGTCCCGTGTTCCCTGAGCTCTACTTGAAGAAGGCGATGCCGTCGTCCGGCATGTCCTCGAGGTTCCGCGCCATCTCGGCGACCTCCTCGGGGGTGACGACCTTCTTCAGGTGCGCCGACATGTACGGGCGCAGTTCGACGTCGGGGGTGGCCTTCTCGCCGACCCACATGAGGTCGCTGTTGACGTACCCGTAGAGCCGCTTGCCACCGCTGTACGGGCCGGAGGCCGCCGTACGGGCGACCGCGTCGGTGACCAGGTCGATCTGCGGCTTCTGGTCGGCAAGCTCGCCATACCAGATCTCGATGACGCCCTGGTCGCGGGACATGACGACCTCGACCTTGCGGTCCTTGTCGATGCGCCAGTAGCCGCTCTCGGTCTCCAGCGGCCGAACCTGCTTGCCCTCTTCGTCCAGGACCCAGGTGTGGGAGACGTACTCCAGGAAGTCCCGGCCGTCGTGGCTGAAGGTGACTTCCTGGCCGAAGTTGCACTTCTCGGCGCCGGGGAAGTCGGACACGCCCGCGCCCGCCCAGTTGCCGAGGAGGAAGGCCAGCGGGACGAGGTCCGGGTGAAGGTCGGACGGAATCTCGATCATGAGCGGCTCAGACGATCTGTGAGGGTGCGGGGTGGGCGGGGAACCGTTGCGCGGCGAGGGTCAGCGCTGGCCCTGGTACAGCTTCTTCACGGTGAGCGCGGCGAAGGCGGTGACGCCCACGCAGACCAGGACCAGCAGGGCGGTGAAGAATGCCTCAAGCACAGGGGGCTCCTCGTGACGAGCGGTTGGCGGCGGCATGGCCGGGCCCCCAGCCTAATGGGTGGGGGCCCGGTCTTCTCGTCCAGGTGCCGGTCGCGGGCCGCGCCCGCGCGCGCCTCAGGCGAGCAGCTGGTTCTGCAGGATCAGCGTCTGCTGGAAGGGGATGCGGGCCGTCTCCCGCTTTCCGGGACGCTCGTGCACGACGAGAGCCATCGTGTCCCCCGCCAGGGTGTACGCCTGCCGGACGTGCTCGGCCCCGAAGGGCGCCTGCTCGGCGAAGACGAACGAGGACAGGTTCTCGATGTCGTTGGCCGAGCCCCAGGTGGTGTCGAGGTCGGTGGTGTCCGTACGGGCCAGGGGCGTACCGGCCGACGATCCCACGTTCAGGTCGTCGATCATGCGGCTCGCGAACGCCGTCGAGTTGAACCGCACCAGGTAGATCCGGGACGTCGTGCCGTCCGGCATGGTCCAGCCGCGCGCCGCGATGTGTCGCGGGGCGGCGTCCTTCAGGAGCTGGGCCACCGACCGCCGGTCCTGCTCCCGGTAGGCGTCGAGGAAGGTCTCCGTGGAGATCCAGCCTCCGGTCAGCTTCTTGTCGGGCTTCGCTCCGGCGGGGGCCGGAAGGAGCAGTTCGCGCAGGTCGGCGTGGTGGATCTCGGCCGGGTTGCCGGACGAGAACGGCCGGGGCGAGCCGGCCGGCAGCGCGGGCAGGGACAGGTCCGGGTAGTCCCAGCGGCCGTCGCCCTCGGTGGCGAGCCCGGGGACGTCGGTGCGCTCCAGCGAGGCGATCCCGAAGGCCGTACCGGTGCCGAGCACCCCGAAGGCGAGCGCGGCGGCCGTCCACCGCGCCACGGCCCGCAGGACCCGCCGGGGCGCCTCGGGCGAGGCGTCGGCCGCGACGGGCACCAGGGGCGGGGCCTCGGGCAGCGGGGGTGCGCCGTCGGGCAGCGCGTGCGGGGCGGGCGCGGGGGGCGCCTCGGCCTCCCGCGGCGTGACAGTCGCCTCGGGTGTGACAGTCGCCTCGGCCTTCTCCGGCGTGACGGCCTCCGCC
This sequence comes from Streptomyces globisporus, assembly GCF_003501885.1. Classification (GTDB taxonomy): domain Bacteria; phylum Actinomycetota; class Actinomycetes; order Streptomycetales; family Streptomycetaceae; genus Streptomyces; species Streptomyces globisporus_D. Next base: position 6,054 of record NZ_QWFA01000014.1, on the reverse strand, counting down.
GGCGCGACCGTCGCCTCCTCCTCGGGGGTCACCGTCTGCTCGCTCATATGTACTCCCCCGGGGACGCGATGTGGTCGAGCTGGTCCTTCACCAGGTCCCCGACCTCGGACGGGCTGAACGGCTTGCTGCCACTCGCTTCGACGGAGACCGAGACCTCACCCTCGTACGCGATGCAGAGGACACCGTCGAGGGTGTCCTTGTCGCCCTTGGGCAGCCGGTAGCAGGCGGCCTTCTTGTGGCCCTCGATCGACGGCCCCTTGCGGAGCTCGTCGACGCCGTCCAGCAGTTTCTTGCGGTCGGCGTAGTTCCGGTGGACCGCCCGCTTGTCCCGCATCTTGACGACCTCGACGTTCACGAGGAGGTCGTTGGAGTCCGCGAGGTACGAGCGCTTCGCGATGCCCTGGATGCGCAGCTTCTCGATGAACTTGTTCAGCTCCCGGCGTTCCTTCCCCGCCAGGCCGCGTCCCATCTCCTTCATCGCCGCCGAGGCCTTGGCGCCGCTCGTCTCGCTGTCGTTGCCGAGGTCACCGATGTCCGGGCCGAGCCGGTAGCCCTTCGGCACCGGGAGCAGCAGTTTGGCCAGCTCGGTGTCGTGGCGGCCCCGGGACGGATCGCCCGCCGGGTCCTTGCCCTTCGCTACGTGGTCCTTGTCCCAGATCGTCGTCGTGACCGTCCGGTCGGCGGCGTCCACGGTGTTCTTCGTGTAGCCGGCCGCGCCGCCGATCGCCCCGAGCACCAGGACGACGGGCAGCGCGGTCAGCAGCACGCGGCGCACCCGGCGGCTCCGGTGTTCCCGGAGTTCCCCCTCGGGGGCGGGCTCGGTCACGGCGTTCGTGTCGTCGTCGGTCACAGCCGCTCCAGCTGTCGCTCGGCCAGCGTCCGGATGTCCTTCTTGCTGATCGGGGAGGTGTCGAAAATGCTGATGTCGAGGGCGATGTCGCCGCGTACGGCGAGGGCCCTGGCCCGGTAGGACGGGAGGTACCCGGCCTTCCGCTCGACCGGGTAGAGGAAGTAGCGGCCCTCGCGGCTGCCCTTGATCGCGTCGCCCGTGTTGCCCGCGCCGTCACTGTCCCACGGCATGTACATGATCTGGTCGTCGAACTGCTCCGACGCACCGTGCTGGTCGCCGGACCGGAACTGGAGCAGCCAGACCTCGGTCTCCCGGTGCTGCCCCTGCTCCCAGGCGACCGAGGCGACCCGGCGCAGGTCGAGCCCGGACAGCGACTCGAACATGTAGTGCGGGTCCTCGTAATACCTCTCGACGTACTCGTCGAGCGGCTCCCAGCCGTCGCCGATGCCCAGTTCGTCGATGAGCGTCTTCCGCGTGCCCTTGGGCCGGTCGACGAGCAGCTTGCGCAGGTCCCCGTCCGTCCTGACCCGCCGGTCCTGGGCGGCGGGCAGCGGGGCCGGTGCCCGGTCGGCGGAGAGCGGCTTCGCCGGGTAGCCGAGGCCGGGCTGCGACAGGGCGGCCAGCGGCGTCGGCTCCCGCTCCGCCTGGACGCCGTAGCCCACGGCGACCCCGCCCACGATCCCGAGCAGCGCCGCCGCCGCGATGATCAGCGTCGTACGGCCACGAGGCCGGGGCCGATGCGCGGGCACGGCGGCGGAAGCCTCCGGTGCGGCAGGAATGGTGTCGTTCGGTTCCAAAAGGGTCCCCCCAAGAGACCTGAAGCGCGGGTTCCCTTACCTGCGCGCACAAGTGACCCTCAGGGGGGCAAGGAGGTTGCCTCCCTGAGGATTACAGTTCGGCATATGCCGAAGAAGCTCGTGATCAAGGTGACCGCCGGACCCGAGGCCGCCGAGCGCTGTTCGCAGGCCTTCACCGTGGCGGCCGTGGGCGTCGCCAGCGGGGTGGAGGTCTCGCTCTGGCTGACCGGGGAGTCCTCGTGGTTCGCGCTGCCGGGCCGGGCCGCCGAGTTCGAACTGCCGCACGCCGCCCCGCTGCCCGACCTGCTGGACTCGATCCTGGCAGGCGGCCGGATCACCCTGTGCACCCAGTGCGCGGCGCGGCGCGACATCACGGAGAAGGACGTGCTGGAGGGCGTACGCATCGCGGGTGCGCAGGTGTTCGTGCAGGAGGCCCTGGCGGACGACACGCAGGCGCTCGTCTACTGATCCCCGCCCGGGGCGGGGCGGTCTCAGTGGCGCTTCTTGCCGTCCAGCTCGTCCCACCACTCGTCGGACTTCGGGTCGCCGGAGGGGTCGTCCCACCAACGGTCCTCCGGGCCCCGCCGGTTGGCGACCATCGCGGCGATCGGCGGGATCACCATGGCGACGACGCACATGGCGATGGCGGCGGGCATGGACCACAGGCGCACCACGGCCCAGGCGGACACGAAGAGCACGATGCATCCGCCCATCATCAGGAAGTAGTTCCTCCTGCGTCGGGCGTACATGCTTCCAGCCTAGGACTCCGGCCGCCGGACGGCACGAAGGGCCGCACCCCGCGTCAGGTGGCGTCCAACCCCCTGGGGTGCGGCCCTCCGGCCGTTCTGTGTGCCGTAGAAACGGCGTGCCGTGGGAGACGGCGTGCCGTTCGTGACGGCGGTCCTTCCGATCCCGTGCGGGATCAGACGGCGATGGCGACCTCGGAGAGTCCGCCGGTCTGCGCGACGACCGTGCGGTCGGCGCTGCCGCCCGGAACCAGGGCGCGGAGCGTCCAGGTGCCCTCGGCGGCGTAGAACCGGAACTGTCCGGTCGCGGAGGTCGGGACCTCGGCGGTGAACTCGCCGGTCGAGTCCAGGAGGCGCACGTAGCCGGTGACGGGCTCGCCGTCGCGGGTCACGCTGCCCTGGATGGTGGTCTCACCGGGCTTGATCGTCGAAGCGTCGGGGCCACCGGCCTGTGCTCCACACATGGTTCTGTCCTTCGGGTCGTCGTGGTGCTGGTCGGTGGGTTACTTGTTGGCGCCGAGCTCGATCGGCACGCCGACGAGGGAGCCGTACTCGGTCCAGGAACCGTCGTAGTTCTTGACGTTCTCCTGGCCGAGCAGCTCGTGGAGCACGAACCAGGTGAGCGCGGAGCGCTCACCGATGCGGCAGTAGGCGATGGTGTCCTTCGCCAGGTCGACCTGCTCGGCCTCGTAGAGGGCCTTCAGCTCCTCGTCCGACTTGAAGGTGCCGTCGTCGTTGGCGTTCTTCGACCACGGGATGTTGCGGGCGCTCGGCACGTGGCCGGGGCGCTGCGACTGCTCCTGCGGGAGGTGGGCCGGGGCGAGCAGCTTGCCGCTGAACTCGTCGGGCGAGCGCACGTCGACCAGGTTCTGGCTGCCGATGGCCTTGACGACGTCGTCGCGGTAGGCGCGGATCGACTCGTCCTGCGGCTTGGCCGTGTACTGGGTGGCCGGGCGCGTGGGGACGACGTCGGTCAGGTCGCGGGAGTCCAGTTCCCACTTCTTGCGGCCGCCGTCGAGGAGCTTGACGTTCTCGTGGCCGTACAGCTTGAAGTACCAGTAGGCGTACGACGCGAACCAGTTGTTGTTGCCGCCGTAGAGGACGACCAGCGTGTCGTTGGCGATGCCCTTCTCGCTGAGCAGCTTCTCGAAGCCGGCCTGGTCGACGAAGTCACGGCGGACCGGGTCCTGGAGGTCCTTGGTCCAGTCGATCCGGATCGCGTTCTTGATGTGGTTCTTCTCGTACGCCGAGGTGTCCTCGTCCACCTCGACGATCGCGACCTGCGGGTCGTCGATGTGGGCCTCGACCCAGTCGGCGTCTACCAGGACGTCGCTGCGGCTCATGTTGTTCTCCTCCGGGGCAGTCTGCGGCGGGGTGGTGCGAGATGCGGAGTTGCTGGGTGCGGGTGTACGCGCGGAGGCACGGAACGCGGCGCGTACGGGGCACGGGGTCGGCCCTGGGTGACGGTCGAGGGGCGACGGTCGGAGGGCCGGGGGAAGCGGGGCGGCTGCGGCGGTGCGAGCGTCCCGCTCAGAAGGTGCGACAGAGCATGGCGGCAACGCGGCACAGGTCTACTGCCCGCCGCTTCGTGAGATCCGCCTGTCGCTTCATGCGTCCGATCGTAGGGAGGTACGGACGGAGATGTCACCGTCGTGTCGCATGGTGAGACACGATCATCCGTCATGCGAGACGGGAGAGCGGCGATCCAGCCGGGGATCCGCCGCCGGGTCCCTCCGAGCCTTCCCCGTATCTGCGGACCGGACGCGGATGTCTCAGCATCCGGATCGGAGGGGGCGGAGCAGCCGGTCGGGGCGGCGTCCGAGCCGGTCAGGCAGTCAGTCGGTCGGCCCGTCAGCCGGTCAGGCGCTCGGGCGGTCGGCCGGTCGGCCCGTCAGCCGGTCAGGGAGACGTCCGAGCCGGTCACCGAGATCTCCAGGCCCTTCTCGGTCACCTTGACCTCCTCGAGCTCCAGGCCCTTCGGCAGCCCGTCGATGTCGCCCTCGAAGTCGGTCCTGCTGCGGACCAGGTCCTCGACACCGGGGATCCCCGAGCCCGGCACCTCGTCCGCGCGCACCTTGATCGTGTGGCCGTCGACGCGGGTCACGGTGGACAGCACACTGCGCGAGATCGGCCGGCCGAGGATCTCGACCGTGCCGGTCACCTTCGCCTTGCCCTTGCCGCCGTACTCCACGACGACGCCGTCGCTGGCGGCCGCCGTGAGGTCCTCGTAGGTGACGAGCGCGGTGCCGGTGGCGCGGGTGGCGGTCGCGCTGCGGTAGCCGGAGCCGAGCTTCACGTCGTGGAGCCGGGCCCGGACCTCGCTGACCCGGATCGTGCGACCCGCGGCGCTGGTCTTCATGCCGGTGAGGTTGACGTCGACCCGGTCCAGACGCGATCCGGCGAGCTGGGTGAGGAAGGGGAACCCCTTGATCGAGATCTCCGTCGTGGCGGGGCCGCCCCCGCTGATCGTGACCCGGTCCTCGGCCTCGGACTCGGCGTACCAGACGGCCGCGCGGTCGACGGCGAGGAAGAGGCCGCCGAGCACCACCACCAGGACCAGCAGTATTCGCAGTGCGCGCATGTCTCGATTCCCCACCCTGAGCCGATCCGGTCCCCCCGGCGCCCGTGAGCCTACTGCGGCAGGAGTGGACGCCCTGGATGATCGACGACCGACGGCCCCCCGGTGGTTCCCGAGGGGCCGTCAGCAGCCGTACGCGGCAGGGGGCGGCGGTCAGAGGAGGGCGCGGCCGACCAGGTACACGGCCGGGGCCGCCAGGGTCAGCGGGAGCGCCACCCCGGCGGTCATGTGCACGAAACGCGACGGGTAGTCGTAGCTCGCCACACGCAGCCCGATGAGCGCGCAGCCGGCCGCCGCGAGACCGAGCAGCGTGCCCTGTTGCCCGATGCCGGTCGTGTTGCCGAAGACGAGGCCCGTGCCCACCCCCGTGACCAGCGCCATCCCGAGGGAGGCCACGCCGGGCAACGGAAGGGCGCGGACGAGCGTGGCCGCCGCGACGGCCGCCCCGCCGACGACCACCGCGTCCGGGTCCGCCGCGAGGAATCCGCCCGCCAGCACCGCGAGGGACGCCGAGACGACGGTGGCCATCAGGCCGTACATCCGCTCGTCGGCCCCCGCGTGGCTGCGGAGCTGGAGCACCACGGTGAGCAGCACCCAGACGCCGAGGGTGCCCAGCAGGGCCGCGGGGCCGTGCTCCCGGCCCGCCGCGAGCAGGGCGACATCGGCGACCAGGCCCCCGGCGAAGGCGAGCGCGATGCCCTGGCGGGCGGGCCACATGCCGTTGAGCCGGAACCAGCCGGCGGCCGTCACCGCCTGGAGGAGCACCACCGGGACGAGCAGGGCGTACGTCCCGATCGCCGCGCCGCCCGCGAGCAGCAGGCCGAGCGCGGCGGTGAGCGCCGCGGGCTGGATCCCCGGCGGGATGATCGGCGAGCGCCCCTCGGCGCGGGCCCGCTGGGCATCGGTGATCCGGGCGTTGCCGAGCGTCGTGGGCGCGCTGTAGCCGGTGTCGCCGGGGCCCGCCTGCGCGGTGGCGGGCGCGGGCGCGGTCACCGGCTCGGGTGCGGGAGCGGGAGCGGCCGGGGCGGCGGGCGTGGCCGGGACCTCGGGCGGCAGCGGGTAGGAGCCCGAGGCCCCCTGGGG
>NZ_QWFA01000139.1 GCF_003501885.1 Streptomyces globisporus | reverse complement strand
CCCCCCCCCCCGCCGCACCTTTCGGCCAGCAGGCACCCGCTCCCTACGGCCAGCCCGCGCCCGCCCCGTACGGTCAGCAGCCCCCCGGCTCCATGCCCCCGGGCGCCCCGCAGGGTGTGCCCCAGGGCGTGCCGGCCACGGGCGCGGGTCTTCAGGCGGCCCTCCAGCCGTACAAGGAGACCGCGACCGGGCAGCGCTGGACCCCGCAGAACCAGCAGCTCATGCGGGTCGACCTGACCATGGGCGGAGCCGGGGTCCTGGCCCGCCAGGGCAGCATGGTGATGTATCAGGGCAAGGTGGACTTCGGCTACAAGAGCGCCGGATTCGTCGGCCGCGCCGTGGGCAACGCCACCGGCCAGGAGATGCAGCTGATGCGCTGTACCGGCCGCGGCCAGGTCTTCCTCGCCGAGGAGGGCTCGCACCTGCACCCGATCGAGCTGCAGGGCGACGGCATCTGTGTCTCCGCCGAGAACGTCCTCGCCTTCGACGAGTCCCTCCAGTACGAGGTGCGCAGGGTCGAGGGCCACGGCATCCCCGGCGGCGCGCTGTTCACCATGCTGTTCCAGGGCACCGGCACCGTGGTCGTGAAGACCCACGGCACCCCGGTCGTCCTGCCGGTCACGCCCACCACGTTCGCCGACTGCAACGCGGTCGTCGCCTGGTCGGCCGCCTCCCAGGTGATCGTCTCCAGCCAGGTCCGGCTGCGCCGCAACGCGTACCCGGGACACAGCGGCGAGACCGTGAACCTCCAGTTCCGGGGAGCCCCCGGCAACTTCATCGTCGTCCAGCCCTACGAGGTCTGAGGGAGCCCGTCATGAACCAGCAACTCGCGGGCTTCGCCCCGACCCCCGTCACGGCCCGGATGGAGAACCACGGCAGGACCATGCTCAAGGTCGCCATGGCCTCCGGGCAGGACCTCTACGCACGCACCGGCTCGATGGTCGCGTACGAGGGCTTCATCCAGTACGAGCCCAACCCACCCGCCGCCCGGCAGATCGCCTCCCAGTGGATCACCGGCGAGGGCGCACCCGTCATGAAGTGCTCCGGCGACGGGCTGCTCTACCTCGCCGACTACGGCGCCGACGTGGTCGTCATCAACCTCAACAACGACTCCATCTCCGTCAACGGCACCAACCTCCTCGCCTTCGACGCCCACCTCACCTGGGGCGTCGAGAAGGTCAAGGGGCTCGCCAAGTTCGCCGGACAGGGCCTGTGGAACGTCGTCGTCCAGGGCACCGGATGGGTCGCCATCACCTCCCGGGGCACCCCGATCGTCGTCGACTGCGGACGCGGCGAGGACGAGACGTACGTCGACCCGGACGCGCTCGTCGCCTGGTCCCCGAACCTCAAGGTGAAGGGCAAGCGCAGCTTCAAGGCGGGCTCGCTGATCGGACGGGGCAGCGGCGAGGCGTACCAGATGGCCTTCTCCGGCCAGGGCATCGTCGTCGTCCAGCCGAGCGAGGACAGCACGGACCGCCTGCGGATCCGGAACTGACGGGGAGGGAGAACACATCATGCAGAGTCCGCTTTTCAGCTACACCGAGCAGCAGACCCAGGACCGGTACGCGATCCAGAACCCGCAGCTCCTGCGGGTCTCGCTGACCGGCCACGACGACATCCTCGCCCGCAAGGGCGCGATGGTCGCCTACCAGGGTCTGATGGACTTCGACGGGGAATACCAGTCGCGGAGCCAGCGCAACGCCCGCGCACGCACCGGCGAGGGCCTCGACCTGATGCGCGTGTCCGGCCAGGGCACCGTCTACCTCGCCAATCTCGCGCAGTACATCCACGTCGTGGACGTCGACCGTGAGGGGATGACCGTGGACAGCTCCTACGTCCTCGCGCTCGACTCCTCGCTGCACACCGAGGTCATCGCGGTCGACAGCCAGTACGGCATCTCCGGCAGCGGCAAGTACCAGCTCAACATCTCCGGCTCGGGCAAGGTCGCCCTCATGACCTCGGGCCAGCCGCTGATGATGCAGGTCACGCCCGAGAAGTACGTCAACGTCGACGCGGACGCGATCGTCGCCTGGTCCAGCTCCCTGCGGGTGCAGATGCAGGCCCAGACGCACTCCTCCGGCGTCTTCAGGCGTCGTGGCAACACGGGGGAGGGCTGGGAGCTGAGCTTCCTCGGCCAGGGCTTCGCCCTGGTCCAGCCGAGCGAGGTCATGCCTCCGCAGAACGCCCAGATCGGGCAGGGCGCCCGCGCCCAGTTCGGCATGGGGCAGCAGGGCTCCCACGGCCAGAACCAGAACAACGCCTGGAACTGACCGGCACCGGGGCGTGACCGGCGGAACACAGCGGTAAGGGGCGGCCTCCCGGAGGCCGCCCCTTACGCATGTCGCCTGCGGTCCGCCGCTACAGCCGGGCCCGCGCCGCTTCCAGCAACCGGACGACCGAGGCGTCGGCCACGCCGGGCACGTCCTCGTAGCCGAACCAGCGCAGTTCCAGGGACTCCTCGCTGATCCGCTCCGCAGCCCCGGCCGGGGCCAGCGCGGCGTACTGCACATCGAGGTGCCAGTTACAGGGGGACGGAATCGGGTGCCGGTCCAGCCGGACCGGTCCGCCGGACAGCAGGGTGAGCCCCGCGATGCCGGACTCCTCCGTCGCCTCCCGGAGCGCCGCCGCCTCCAGGCCGGCGTCCTGCGGTTCGCAGTGGCCGCCCATCTGGAGCCACATCCGGAGCTTCCGGTGCAGGGTCAGCAGAACCTTGCCCCGCTCCGGATCGATCACCAGCGCGCTGGCCGTCAGATGCCCGGCCCCGCACGCCTTCCACATGCCGTCGTCGTGGCGTGCCAGATGGTCCAGGTAGGCCTGACGCAGCTCCGCCTGATCACTGTGCGTGTCCTCGGGGGCGTACCCCTTCAGTACGAGCGTGGCGTCGTCGTGCAGGGTCACTGGTCGGGGCCGCCCTTGCCGTCTTCCTTGCCCTCATCGCTTTCGGAGGGCTTCTGCGGGCCCTTCGCCGCCTCGCCGAGCATCTTGTCCAGCTCGGAGAAGTCGGCCTGCTCGTGGTGGACGAAGCCGTCCGGGTCGTCCAGGTCGCGGGCGGTCGGCAGCATGTCCGGGTGGGCCCAGAGCGCGTCCCGGCCCTCCAGGCCCCGGGCGTCGGTGAGCGAGGCCCACAGGCGCGAGGCGTCCCGCAGCCGGCGCGGGCGCAGCTGGAGACCGATGAGCGTGGCGAACGTCTGCTCGGCCGGCCCACCGGAGGCGCGGCGCCTGCGCATCGTCTCGCGCAGCGCGTCGGACGAGGTCAGCCGGGACTTCGCGGCCTCGTGGACCACCGCGTCCACCCAGCCCTCCACCAGCGCTAGAGCCGTCTCCAGACGGGCCAGGGACGCCTTCTGCTCGGGCGTGTCCTCCGGCTGGAACATGCCCTGCTGAAGCGCGTCCTGCAGCTGCTCCGGCTGCGAGGGGTCGAACTGGCCGACGACGTCCTCCAGCTTGCTGGTGTCGACCTTGATGCCGCGCGCATACGCCTCGACGGCACCGAACAGATGCGACCGCAGCCACGGCACATGGGCGAAGAGCCGCTGGTGAGCGGCCTCGCGCAGGGCCAGATACAGCCGGACCTCGTCCTGCGGGACGCTGAGGTCCTTGCCGAACCGCTCCACGTTCAGCGGGAGGAGCGCGGCCTTGCCCGCAGGACCGAGCGGCAGCCCGATGTCGGTGGAACCGACCACCTCACCGGCCAGCGTGCCCACGGCCTGCCCGATCTGCTGGCCGAACATGGCGCCGCCCATCGACCGCATCATGCCGATCAGCGGGCCCGCCATGGCCTGCATCTCCTCGGGCAGCACGTCGCCCATCGCCAGGCCCACGCGCTCGGCCACCGGGTCGACGAGCTGCTGCCAGGCCGGCAGCGTGGCCTCGACCCACTCGGCGCGGCTCCACGCCACGGTGGAGACCGAACCGGACGGCATCGACGTCACACCGTCCAGCCAGAGGTCCGCCAGCCGCAGCGCCTCGTCGACCGCCGTCCGCTCGGACGAGCCGACGCTGGCGTCCTTCGTGCCGTCCGGGGTGCCCTGCGACACCGTCTGGCGGGCGATCTGCTTGGCCATGTCCCAGTTCACGGGACCGCCCTCGTAGCTCAGCATCTGGCCGAGCTGCTGGAAGGCCGCGCCGAGATCGTTCGGATTCATCGAGCCGAACATTGCGGCGAACGGGTTGTCCCCGCCCGCCCCCGGCCCGAAACCGAACGGGTTTCCCATCCCGCCCGCGCTCTGCCCACCTTCGGTGGGGTCCTTCTTCTTGCCCTCGTCGCCGTTCTCCGGCTCCTCCGGCGGAAGGCCGAATCCGAATGGGGTGTCACTCACGGGTTTCCTCGGCTCGTAGGGCCGCCGGCTCGAACCGACGGCGACTGCCCGACATCACCATCCAGCGTAGACACCACGCCCGCTTCGGGCCTCAGTGCTCCGCCGACTCCCGGCCTGCGGCAGGATGGACGCCACCTGGTACGTACGCGTCATTCGGGTACGTACTGAAGACAACCGCTGGAGACGCCCGGTGAGTTCCCCAGATCCGCAGGTTCGCGCAGCGCGAAACCTGACCGACCCCTCGCCCGAGAGCACGCCCGAGGAGAAACGCCCCAGGCCCCCCAGAGGCCGGGGCCCCGTCGTCGCGGTCACCGGCGCCGCCACCGGCATCGGCGAACTGCTGACCGCCCACCTCGCCGCATCCGACGCGATCAAGCAGGTCATCGCGATCGACGAGCGGCGCGGTGAGGTCTCCGAGGCGACCTGGCACATCCTGGACGTACGGGACCCCGCGATCGCCGAGAAGCTGCGCGGCGCGGACGTCGTCGTGCATCTGGCCCTCGACCTCGACCTGGAGACCGACCCCGCCGCCCGCACCGCGTACAACGTACGCGGCACCCAGACCGTGCTCACCGCCGCGGCCGCCGTCGGGGTCCACCGGGTCGTCCTGTGCACCTCGGCGATGGTCTACGGGGCGCTCGCCGACAACGACGTGCCGCTCTCCGAGGACGCGGAGCTGCGCGCCACCGCCGAGGCCACCGGTGTCGGCGACCTCCTGGAGATCGAGCGGCTCGGCCGCCGGGCCCCGCGCGCCCACCCCGGGCTCAACGTCACCGTCGTACGCCCCACCGTCCTGGTCGGCGGCACCGACACCGCCCTGACCCGCTACTTCGAGTCCCCGCGTCTCCTGGTCGTCGCCGGATCACGTCCCACCTGGCAGTTCTGCCACGTCGAGGACCTGGTGACGGCGCTGGAGTACGCCGCCCTGGAGAAGATCGACGGTGAGTTCGCCGTCGGCTGCGACGGCTGGCTGGAGCAGGAGGAGGTCGAGGAGCTCAGCGGCGTACGCCGGATGGAGCTGCCCTCCGCCGTCGCGCTCGGGGCCGCCGCCCGGCTGCACCGGATCGGCCTCACCCCGTCCCCGGCGGGCGACCTGGCGTACACGATGCACCCCTGGGTGGTCAGCGTCAGCCGGCTGCACGACGCGGGATGGCGGCCGAAGTGGACGAACGAGGAGGTGCTCGGCGCCCTCCTCGAAGAGGTCGAGGGCCGTCACACGCTCGCCGGACGCCGTCTCGGCCGCAAGGACGCCACCGCCGCCGGAGCCGCCGGAGCCACGGTCGCCCTGCTCGGCGCCGCCGCCGTGGTCCGCCGCGCCCGCAAGGCCCGCCGCCGCATCTGACCCACCGCGCCCGCGGGCCCCTGTAGGAGGCTCCAAAGCGGCCGGCCGGCCGCCGGTAGAACAGGCAATTCCGGGATGTCGGAGCCGTACGGCACGATGGGAGCATGGCACCCACCCACGACCACCCCGGCGAGTACGCGGCGGCCGACCCCGTCCGGCTGCTGGCGATCCGGGACACCCCGCTCTCCGTCGACGAGGTCTTCCGTGCCGTCGGCGACGACGCGGCGGGCGGCATCGCGCTCTTCGTCGGCACCGTGCGCAACCACGACGCGGGACAGGACGTCGGCGCGCTCGGCTACTCCTGCCACCCCTCGGCCGAGGACGAGCTGCGCCGAGTGGCGGAGAAGGTCGTCGCCGACTTTCCGGTCCGTGCCCTGGCGGCCGTCCACCGAGTGGGTGAACTGGAGGTGGGTGACCTGGCCGTCGTCGTCGCGGTCGCCTGCCCACACCGCGCCGAGGCCTTCGAGGCCTGCCGCAAGCTCATCGACGACCTCAAGCACGAGGTTCCGATCTGGAAGCACCAGCGTTTCTCGGACGGCACGGAGGAGTGGGTCGGAGCCTGCTGAGCGCAAACCGTACCGGGGCGCATCAGCCCCGATTTGCGTAACCGCACCCCCGCCATGAGCGTTGGTCTTCCGGATCGTTAATCTGCTGATCGGGCATCCGGTCGCTCATGGGGTAGGGAGGTCGTGATGGCGGCACTCGCTTGGCTGTTGATTCCACTTATCGCTGCTGTCGGTGGTGCGATATGGGCGAGTTGGGCAGCCCGCAATCGCACGACCGGCGATGTCACCGAACTCGCCGGCTACGCCAGGTTCCGTGACGCGATGGAGAAATCGCACTCCGGTTCCGAGGCTCTCTGAGACCGACGCACGCCGCGTGACCGCCTTCCGCCGCGTTTCCGGTCGCCCCGTACGGACCGGCCCCGGCGGTGCACTGACAGGCCCTTCCCGTACTGTCGTTCCATGCCACGCCGCACCGCGACGATGCTCGCCTCCACTCTCGTCCTCATCGCGCTGCTCTGCGCGGGTGTGCTGATCAAAGTCCCGTATTCGGAGATGTCTCCCGGACCGACGGTCAACACGCTCGGCGAGGCGCGTGGCGAGCCCGTCCTGCAGATCTCCGGTCGCAAGACGTACCCGGCGTCCGGCCATCTCAACATGACGACCGTCCGCGTCACCGGGGCGGACTACCGGATGAACATCTTCGAGGCCGTCTACGGCTGGCTCGCCCACGACAACGTCGTGGTGCCGCACGACACGCTCTACCCGGACGGCAAGACCGAGGAGGAGTCCACCCAGGAGAACGCCGAGGAGTTCAGCCAGTCCCAGGAGAGCGCCAAGGTGGCCGCCCTGAAGGAACTGGACATCCCGGTGTCCACGCAGGTCGTGGTCTCCACGGTGGTCAAGGGCAGCCCCTCCGAGGGCAAGCTGCACGCGGGCGACGTGATCAAGGCCGTCGACGGCACGGCGGTCAAGCAGCCCGACGACGTCGCGAAGCTCGTCACCGAACACCGCCCCGGCGAGAACGTCACCTTCACCATCGTCCCGGCGGCGGACGCCGCCGCGGCCGAGAAGGCGGGCCGCGAGCCCGAGGGCGGCAAGAAGATCACGATCAAGACCGTGAAGGCCCCGCCCGCGGAGGGTGACGGCGCGGAGGGCGGCAAGGACCGGGCGATCGTCGGGATCAGGGCCGGGACGGACCACACGTTCCCGTTCGAGATCGACATCAAGCTCGCGGACGTCGGCGGGCCGAGCGCCGGGCTGATGTTCTCCCTCGGCATCATCGACAAGCTCACCCCGGGCGATCTGACCGGCGGCGAGTTCGTCGCGGGCACCGGCACCATCGACGACGCGGGGACCGTCGGACCGATCGGCGGCATCACCATGAAGCTGGTCGGCGCCCGCGACGCCGGCGCCCGCTACTTCCTCACGCCCGACGACAACTGCACCTCGGCCGCCGCCGACACACCGGACGGGCTCACCCTCGTACGGGTCAAGACCATCGAGGACGCCACGAAGTCGCTGGAGCAGATCAAGGCGGGGAAGACCGCCGGCCTGCCGAGCTGCTCGACCGGCTGACGACCGCGCGGCCCGGCCGGCGTACGGGTCCGGCCGACGGATGCGCTGCCCGGGACCGTACGACGGCCCCGGGCAGCGGCCGGATCAGGAATCGAACGTCGCCGCGAGCGCCTCGGCGAGGCCCGGCACCAGACCGGCGCCGGTCAGCACCTCGGTCGGGGAGTCCTTCTCCCGCAGCCGTACGGCGGACTCGCGCGCCCCGTCCCGCAGGACGGCCACGGTCATCCGCACCTCCTGGCGGTCGGGATGCTTGGCCACCCACGCGGTCAACTGCTGGTCGCTGAGCTTCTCCGGTACGGACGCCTCGGCGGACGGCGGCAGCATCAGCCGCTCCACCGTCATGGCGCAGCCGACCACCGCGTCGGGCCAGGCGATCGTGGCGAGGAACTCGTCGAGCGCGGTGCCCGGCGGCAGCTCGTCCTGCTCGATCGGGGTGAGCGCGGCGACGGAGGAATCGGGGTTCTCCAGGCCCAGCTGAGCGGCGAGGCCGGGCTCCTGGGTCCGCAGCCGGTCGGTGTCGACCAGGGCGAACAGCCGGGCGGGCTGGTCCCAGCCGAGGTTGGAGGCATAGGCGTCGATTTCGAGGACGGCGACGGTCAGTGGACTCGCGGCCATCGGGGGTCCTGCGGGGGAAACGTTGGGCATGGGCAATATCCTGCCTCCTTCCGCCCCGGGAACGGGAACTAGGTAAAGCCTCAGTAAGTTGCATAGGTGGGCTCTAGGATCGCTGGGCCTGTTCACACGACCGCGAACTTCGAGGTGCGCACGTTGGCTTTCCAGATGCCGGACCGCGGCGGAGGCCCGACCGGGCCACGGATCAGAGTCGGCCGCCCGTCCCGGCGCGCCCGTACCCTGCTCATGACTTTGGGTGTCCTGGCGGTTCTCGCCATGGCCTTCGTCATGTTCGCGGGGTTCTGGACGGACTGGCTCTGGTACAGGTCGGTCGCGTATTCATCCGTCTTCACCACCACCCTGTGGACCAAGATCGGGCTGTTCCTCGTCTTCGGACTGCTGATGGCGCTCGCCATCGGCGTGAACATCTGGCTCGCGCACCGGCTCCGGCCGCCGCTGAGCGCGATGTCGCTGGAGCAGCAGAGCCTGGACCGCTACCGCATGAGCATCGCCCCCTACAAGAAGTGGGTGCTGCTCGCCGTCACGGCGCTCGTCGGACTGATCGCCGGAGCCTCCGCCTCCGGCCAGTGGCGCACGTGGCTGATGTATGTCAACGGCGTGGCGTTCGGGCAGAAGGACCCCCAGTTCCAGCTGGACGTCTCCTTCTACGCCTTCGACCTGCCGTGGTACCGCTTCATGCTGGGCTTCGGCTTCGCCGCGACCGTGCTCTCGCTGATCGCCGCGGCGCTGACCCACTATCTGTACGGCGGGCTGCGCATCACCAGCCCCGGCGCCCGGGCCACCGGGGCGGCCACCGGCCACCTCTCGGTCCTCCTCGGCATCTTCGTCTCCCTGAAGGCCGTGGCGTACTGGCTCGACCGGTACGGACTGGCCGTGAAGTCCAGTGACTTCAAGGCCACCGACAACTGGACGGGCCTGCGGTACGTCGACGCCAACGCCTATCTCCCGGCGAAGACCATCCTGTTCTGCATCGCCGCGATCTGCGCCGTGCTGTTCTTCGCGACGCTGTGGCGCCGCACCTGGCAGCTCCCGGTCATCGGCTTCGGCCTGATGGTGCTCTCGGCGATCCTGATCGGCGGGCTCTACCCGGCGATCGTGCAGAAGTTCCAGGTCCAGCCGAACGAGCAGGCCAAGGAAGCACCGTTCATCCAGAAGAACATCAATGCCACACGCGACGCGTACGACATCGATGACGCCAAGGTGGACGACTACGACGGTCAGGCGACCACGGAGGACGACACCAAGCTGCGGGCCGCGGCCAACACCGCCGCCAGCTACCGCGTGATGGACCCGAACGTCGTCTCCCCGGCCTTCCAGCAGCTCCAGCAGCGGAGGAACTACTACCAGTTCCCGCGGACGCTCGACGTCGACCGCTACAAGGACAAGGACGGCAAGGAGCAGGACACGATCATCGGTCTGCGTGAGCTGAACATCCAGGGCCTGCCCAAGCGGAACTGGATCAACGACCACTTCACGTACACCCACGGCTACGGCGCCATCGCGGCCAGCGGCACCACCACCGGCACCAACCCGACGGGGTCCCCGGACTTCACCGAGTCGGGCCTGCCCTCCACCGGTGAGTTCGGGAAGTACGAGCAGCGGATCTACTACGGCGAGAAGACCGAGCAGTACTCCATCGTCGGCGGGCCCCAGAAGGAGCTCGACTACGAGGAGGACGGCGAGAAGACCACCAGCTACGAGGGCGACAGCGGGGTCAGTCTCTCCAACTCCTTCAACCGTGCCGCGTACGCGGTCGCCTTCAGCGAGCCGCAGATCATGTATTCGGGAGCCATCGGCGACGGCTCGCGGATCCTGTACAACCGCACGCCCAAGGAGCGCGTCGAGGCGGTCGCCCCGTGGCTGACCATCGACGGCGACGCCTACCCGGCGGTCGTCGACGGCCGGATCAAGTGGATCGTCGACGCGTACACCACGACCAACGGCTATCCGTACGCGTCCCGGACGACGCTCGGCGACACCACGGCCGACTCGCTGACCACCAACCAGCGCGCGGTCGTCGCCCAGCAGAACCAGGTCAACTACATCCGCAACTCGGTGAAGGCCACCGTCGACGCGTACGACGGCAAGGTCAAGCTCTACGAGTGGGACACCAAGGACCCGGTCCTCAAGACCTGGCGCAAGGCGTTCCCGGGCACGGTCGAGCCGCGCGGTGACATCCCGCAGGAGCTCATGGACCACCTGCGGTATCCGCAGGACCTCTTCAAGGTCCAGCGCGAGCTGCTGACCCGCTACCACGTCGAGGACCCCGCGCAGTTCTACAGCGGCTCCGACGCGTGGCAGGTGCCGGACGACCCGACGAACAAGGAGCCGGGCTCCGTTCCGCCGTACTACCTGAGCATGAAGATGCCGGGCCAGGACGCGCAGCAGTTCTCGCTGACCACCACGTTCACGCCGAGAGGGCGCCCCAACCTGGGGGCCTTCATGGCGGTGAACGCGGACGCGGCCAGCAAGGACTACGGCACCATGCGGCTCCTGCGGGTCACGTCCACGGTGAAGGGCCCGGGCCAGGTCCAGAGTGAGCTCAACGGCAACGACGACGTCGCCGAGTTCGTGAGGAACCTCAAGGGCACCGACTCGGACATCGAGTACGGAAACCTGCTGACGGTTCCGCTGGAGGGCGGCTTCCTGTACATCGAGCCGGTCTACACGCGCGGTGGCAACCAGAACTACCCGCTGCTGCGCAAGGTGGCCGCCTCGTACGGTTCGAAGATCGTCTTCGAGAACAGTCTCGGTGAGGCGCTCAACGCGGTCTTCGGCGTCGAGGACGACGGGTCCACGACGCCACCGGACACGGAGGAGCCACCGGGCGAGACCGATGAGCCCCCGGCCACCGGCGACGCCGCGCTCAAGAAGGCCATCGCGGACGCCCAGAAGGCGTACTCCGACGGCGAGAAGGCGCTGCAGGAGCAGGACTGGCCGGCGTACGGCAAGGCCCAGGAGGCTCTCCAGGACGCCCTGGAACGAGCTGCCGCCGCGCAGCCCAAGGCGGGCAGCGAGGGGGACAAGGCCGACAGCGCAGAGAAGCCGGAGGGCGCGGCGAAGCCGGAAGGCGACGCCAAGCCGGAAGGCGATGCGAAGCCGGAGAGTTCGGCCGAGCAGGCCTCCGACCAGGGCAGCTGAGCAAAGCCCACCCCGCGTCGTGGTACGGTTTAACCACAACGACGCGGGGTGGAGCAGCTCGGTAGCTCGCTGGGCTCATAACCCAGAGGTCGCAGGTTCAAATCCTGTCCCCGCTACTGAAAGACGAAGGCCCGGATTCCCTTGGGATCCGGGCCTTCGTCGTGTCCGTTGTGTGTGCGGGCCGTGTCGGTCCCGGGCTGGGGGCGTGAAGTGCGGTTCGCTGGGCAGCAGTTGCCTCCAGGCGTGTTTGACTTGTCTCCCTGTGGGCATGTCGACAAAACGCTGTAGTGACCTCACTGGCCGCGATATACCAGGTGTACGCGGGTTACAGGTGGTGCGACGATGGTATTTATGGGGGACAGGGCAACTCTGTTGGAGACAGGGCGGTTTGTGCAGCAGCGCGGCCAAGATGCGGAAAGCGCGGTAGACGCGGCTTTCGCCGCTGCCATCGCCGGGGCGGGCGCACCGGTCCAGCGGACCGGTGCCACCGACGCGAGCGCTGCCGTCGCCGCCCCGTCCGATGAGGACACCACGGACGCGGTCGACGCCGCGGACAGCGCCGAGAGCGAGGCGCGCCACCGCCGTGCCGCCGACGCGGGGGACACCGCGTCCATGAGCGTCCTGGGTGCGCTGCTGCTGCGCCGCGGGGAGCTGGACGGCGCCGAGCGGTATCTGCGCGCCGCCACCGCCGACGGGGACCGCGCCGCCGCGAACAACCTGGGCGTCCTGCTGCACCAGCGCGGCTACCCGGACGAGGCCGCCGGCTGGTGGCGCATCGCCGCCGTGGCCGGTTCCGCCGCCGCCGCCCACGCGCTCGGTCGGCACTTCCGCGAGCGCGGCGACGAGCCCGGCGCGGAGTACTGGCTGCGCCAGTCCGCCGAGCAGGGCCACGCCCTGGGCGCCTACGCGCTGGCCGACCTCCTGGAGCACCGCAGCGACGTCGGCGCCGAGCGCTGGCTGCGCGCCGCCGCCGAACAGGGGCACCGCGAGGCCGCCTACCGGCTCGCCCGCGCCCTGGAGCGGAAGGCCGTCGAGGACCCGCACGACGCCTTCGGCCTGGGCCGGAGCGCCGCTTCCGGCGGTACCGGAACGGGCCTCGACCTCCCCGGTGCCACGCCCGCGCCCGCACGGAACGCCCGGGCAGCAGCCCCCGCAGGAGACAAGGGCGCGACCGACGGCGACAGCCCCGTGGCGGGCCCCGCCGTCGGCCGGGTCGGCGAGGCCGAGCAGTGGTACCGCCAGGCGGCCGCCCGGGGCCACCGCCGCGCCGCCCTGCACCTCGGCGCGATCCTGGAGCAGCGCGGCGAGCTCAAGGAGGCCGGCCGCTGGTACCTCACCTCCGCCAAGGACGGCGAGCCCCGCGCCGCCTGCGCCCTGGGCTTCCTGCTGCGCGACGCGGGCGACGAGGAGAGCGCCGCCGTGTGGTGGCTGCGCGCCGCCCAGGACGGCGACGGCAACGCCGCCAACGCGCTCGGCGCCCTGCACGCCGCACGCGGTGAGCAGCAGACCGCCGAGCGCTGGTACCGGGCCGCCATGGACGCCGGGGACGTCAACGGGGCGTACAACCTCGGGCTGCTCTGCGCCGCCCAGGACCGCACCCCGCAGGCCGAGCAGTGGTACCGCCGGGCCGCGTACGCCGGACACCGGGAGGCCGCCAACGCGCTGGCCGTGCTCCTCCTTCAGGCGGGCGACCACGCCGGGGCCGAGCCCTGGTTCTCCAAGGCCGCCGAGGCGGGCAGCGTCGACGCGGCCTTCAACCTCGGCATCCTGCACGCCGGGCGCGACGAGGACCGTACGGCCCTGGGCTGGTACGAGCGCGCCGCGGCGGCCGGGCACACCGACGCCGCGCTCCAGGTCGCCATGGCGCTGCTGCGGGACGGTGACGACCAGGAGGCCGAGCGGCACCTGCGCTGCGCCGCGGGCGGCGGCAGCGCGGAGGCCGCGTTCCGGCTGGCCGGGGTGCTGGACGCGCGCCAGCCGCCGCCGGGCCCGCCCGCGCTGGGCGAGCCGATGCCGGAGAAGACCGAGTGCGAGGAGTGGTACGAGCGGGCCGCACAGCAGGGCCACCGCCGCGCCCAGGTTCGGGTCGGCATGCTCGCGGCCGCCCGCGGGGACGTGGAGAACGCCGCCCACTGGTACCGGGAGGCCGCCGAGGCGGGCAGTCGCAACGGGGCCTTCAACCTCGGGCTGCTGCTGGCCCGCGAGGGCAGCGAGCGCGAGGCCGCCCTGTGGTGGACCCGCGCGGCCGGCGCCGGACACGGCCGGGCCGCACTGCGCCTGGCGCTTCTCGCCGCCCGCCGGGGTGAGCTGACCGAGGGACAGCGCTGGTGCGCTCGGGCCGTGGAGCTGGGCCCGGCCGAGGTGGCCGAGCGGGCTGCGCGGCTGCGGGAGGCGCTGCACCAGGAGCTGACCGCGTGACGCGGTGACCGCCCGGCGCCGGGGCCCCGGCCTCGTGGGGCCGCGTGAACGAATTTGCGCTGCCCGACCCGCTGACGTAATGTTGCATTCACCGACGCGGGGTGGAGCAGCTCGGTAGCTCGCTGGGCTCATAACCCAGAGGTCGCAGGTTCAAATCCTGTCCCCGCTACTGAAGACGAGGGCCCGGATCTCATCGAGATCCGGGCCCTCGTCATGTCCGGACACGAAAGGAGCCGGTGTCCGCCTGTGGCTACAGGCGGACACCGGCTCATGCAGCGGTGGGCTCAGGCGGTGGCGGCGCAGTTCGGGCAGATGCCGCGGTACGTCACCTCGACGCCGGAGACCATGAAGCCGTAGCGCTCGTCCGTCGGCAGGTCCGCCAGCGGGTTGCCCGCCGGGTGCACGTCCCGGATCGCGCCGCACCGCGCGCACACCAGGTGGTGGTGGGGGCGGTGGGCGTTCGGGTCATAGCGCTTGGCCCGGCGGTCGGTGGAGACCTCCAGCACCTCCCCGAGGGACACCATCTCGCCGAGGGTGTTGTAGACGGTGGCGCGCGAAATCTCGGGCAGCCGGGAAACGGCCCTCGCGTGGACCTCGTCCGCCGTCAGGTGCACGTGGTCCCCGTCGAGGACCTCGGCCACGACACGCCGCTGCGCCGTCATGCGCCAGCCGCGTCCACGAAGTCGTTCCAGCAGGTCGCTCATGCAGCCCAGCCTAACAGTGGGGGGATCGAGTCCCGATCGGGTGTGACTTTGGATGCTCGCTTGACTTGGACAATGTCCATTGTAGGATCGAAAACGGTATTGGCCAAGGGACAGGGCTGTACAGGATCGACCACTGTGCAGGGATACGACGCAGGAGGCGCACGTGACGCAGGGACCGCTGACGACGGAGGCCGGCGCGCCGGTCGCCGACAACCAGAACAGTGAGACCGCCGGCCCCGGTGGTCCCGTTCTCGTGCAGGACCAGGCGCTGCTGGAGAAGCTCGCGCACTTCAACCGCGAGCGCGTCCCGGAGCGCGTCGTGCACGCCCGCGGCGCCGGCGCGTACGGCACTTTCACGCTGACCCGCGACGTCTCGCAGTGGACCCGGGCGAAGTTCCTCTCCGAGGTCGGCAAGCAGACCGAGACCTTCCTGCGCTTCTCGACCGTCGCGGGCAACCTCGGCTCCGCCGACGCCGTGCGCGACCCCCGCGGCTTCGCGCTGAAGTTCTACACCGAGGAGGGCAACTACGACCTCGTCGGCAACAACACCCCGGTGTTCTTCATCAAGGACGCCATCAAGTTCCCCGACTTCATCCACACCCAGAAGCGCGACCCGTACACCGGCTCGCAGGAGGCGGACAACGTCTGGGACTTCTGGGGTCTGTCGCCCGAGTCGACGCACCAGGTGACCTGGCTCTTCGGCGACCGCGGCATCCCGGCCACGCTGCGCCACATGAACGGGTACGGCTCGCACACCTACCAGTGGAACAACGAGGCGGGCGAGGTCTTCTGGGTCAAGTACCACTTCAAGACCGACCAGGGCATCAAGAACCTCACCCAGTCCGAGGCCAACAAGCTCGCCGGTGAGGACCCCGACAGCCACCAGCGCGATCTGCGCGAGGCGATCGAGCGCGGCGACTTCCCGTCCTGGACGGTGCAGGTCCAGATCATGCCCGCGGCGGACGCGGCGACGTACCGCTTCAACCCGTTCGACCTCACCAAGGTGTGGCCGCACGCGGACTACCCGCCGATCGAGATCGGCAAGCTGGAGCTCAACCGCAATCCGGAGAACGTCTTCGCCGAGGTCGAGCAGTCGATCTTCAGCCCCGCGCACTTCGTGCCGGGCATCGGCCCGTCCCCGGACAAGATGCTCCAGGGCCGCCTCTTCGCGTACGGCGACGCCCACCGCTACCGCGTCGGCATCAACGCCGACCACCTGCCGGTGAACCGCCCGCACGCCACCGAGGCGCGGACCAACAGCCGGGACGGCTTCCTCTACGACGGCCGCCACAAGGGCGCCAAGAACTACGAGCCCAACAGCTTCGGCGGCCCCGCCCAGACCGACCGGCCGCTGTGGCAGCCGCTCCCGGTCACCGGCGCCACCGGCAGCACCGAGGCCCCCGGCCATGCCGAGGACAACGACTTCGTGCAGGCGGGCGACCTCTACCGGCTCTTCTCCGAGGACGAGAAGGTCCGGCTGGTCGAGAACCTCGCCGGGTTCATCGCCAAGGTCTCGCGCGACGACATCGCCGAGCGGGCGATCGACAACTTCCGCCAGGCGGACGGCGACTTCGGCAAGCGGCTGGAAGCCGCGGTCCAGGCCCTTCGCGGCTGACCGGACGCTTGTCGTCGACGGTGGGCCGGATCCCCTCGCGGGGGTCCGGCCCACCGGTCGTTCCGGCCCCCTGCAGGCGTCAGCCGGCCGCCGCTGCGGGCGTACGGCGGCGGGCGGGGGCCCAGCAGCGGATGATGTCGCGCACCGACACGATGCCCACCGGGCCGTCGCCGTCCAGCACGATCAGGTGCCGGAACCCTCCGTGCGTCATGGCTTCCGCGGCCTCCTCCAGGGTCCAGGCCGGGGCGGCGAACACCACGTCGGTGGTGGTGTGGGCGGACGCGGTCTCCCGGTCGGGGTCCATCCCCGATCCGATCGCGTCGAGGATGTCGCGCTCGGTGATGATACCGAGCCCGCAGGTGTCCGGGTCGTGGACGACAGCTGCCCCGATACGGCGGGCCGACATCAGCCGGGCCGCCTGGCGGAGCGTGTGGGTGGGGCCGATGGTGAGGACCACCGTGCTCATGGCGTCACGGACGAGCATGAATCGAGCCACCTCCTCGGTGAGCCGACTCTGTGAGTCGATTCACAAGTTCACAAGTGGGGGGACTCTCAGAGTTGCACCCTTGGGGCGGGCCGACAAGGGGTGGGCGGGAGC
>NZ_QWFA01000138.1 GCF_003501885.1 Streptomyces globisporus | reverse complement strand
CGCCCCGACCGAACCCCGGCCCCACACCACAGGGAGGACCCCGTGACGCGTTCGTCGTCCCAGCCGACCCCCGCCTCCGCTCCCGCACAGGCGAAGCCCGAAGCCGAGGCCGCGGAGACCGAGAAGGTCTCCGAGGAGGCCGGCAAGGGCCTTGAGGCTGCGAAGACCCCGGAAGCCGAAAAGGCCGAGGAGGTCGCGAAGGCCCCGAAGACCGGGGAGGCCAAGGAGGCCGAAACGGGAGAGCAGGGTGAGAAGGGCGAGCAGAGCGAGCGCCCCGATGCCCAGGCCCCCGACGCCCAGGCCGCAACCCCTGAGTCCGCCACCGCCTCCGACCCCGAGACCGACCCCAGCGCCTCCGCCGCCCAGAGCCGGCTCCCCGCCCTCGTACGGACCATGACCGCCACCGCCATCGGGCAGCCGCAGCAGGAGGCGGGGCCCGTGGGGCGGCCGGGCAAGGCCGCGCTCGCGGGGGCGGCGGTCGTGGGCGCGCTGCTCGTGTCGGTGCCCTTCCTCGTGCTCGCCGGGAACAACGACGACGGGCCCGAGCGGACGAAGGCCGCCGGGGCCGGGACCGTCCTCGACGGGAGCGGACCGGAGGCGCCGGGCGAGTTCGCCGTCACCGCTCCCGAGACCAGCGCGGCCTCCGAGGACGGAAAGAAGGGGGAGAAGGACGAGGCGAAGCCGGAGAAGGCCGGCAACGCCGCGCCGGCCATCCCCCCGGCGGGCGGCGGCAAGGCGGAGGCGAAGCCGGGCGACGGGCCCAAGGACCCGCCGAAGAAGGCGGACTCGTCCAAGGAGAAGCCCAAGGCCGGCAGCGGCGGCAAGAACCAGCCCGCCAAGGCCCGGCCGGCCGTCACGTTCAGCGGGCCCGTCTCCTTCCGCAGCCACCTCTCCGGCCGCTGCCTCGACGTCCCCGGTCACAACTTCAACGACGGTCAGCCGCTGTTCATGTGGGACTGCAACGGCGCCGACGCCCAGAAGTGGCGCTTCGGCTCGGACGGCACGATCCGGGCCAGGGACAAGTGCCTGGACGTGGCCAACGCCAACTTCAGCAACGGCACCCCGATCCAGCTCGCCTGGTGCAACGGTTCCGCGGCCCAGAAGTTCACCCTGAACGGCGCTCACGATCTGGTGAACACCGTCGTCGGCAAGTGCGTCGACATCCCGAACCACAGCAAGAGCAGGGGTCCGTCCACCTATCTGATCCTGTGGGAGTGCACGGGGCTCGACAACCAGAAGTGGAGCACCTGACCCGGGCGCACGGAGCGAGACATGATGGCATCGCCGGACCGCCGAACCGCGTTCCCGGCGAAGAGGGGCGTCCGAACAGGACGCCGCCGTAGCAAGGAGGTTGGTGCGTGTCGCGCCAGGTACTGACGGTCGGCCCCGCGGACCGCTTTTCCACGATCGGTGAGGCGCTCGCCGCCGCCCGTACCGGTGCGCTCATCAGCGTCCGGCCCGGGACGTACGCGGAGAACCTGGTGATCCACACCCGGGTGACCCTCACCGCCGCCGAGGGACGGGGCACGGTGGAGATCCGGCCGCGTTCGGGCAGCGTCATCGCGCTGCGCGCCGACGCCGTCATGCTCTCCGAACTCACCCTGCGCGGCGGCGACTCCGAGCTGCCCGCCGTGGACGTGCGGCGCGGGCAGGCCGCGCTCGACGGGTGCGAGATCGTCGGCGCGGCCTGGACCGCGATGCTGGCCGGCGGGACCGGCTCCCTCGCGCTGCGGGACTGCCGGGTGAGCAACCCGCAGGGCGCGGGCATCGTGGTCACCTCGACCACACCCACCACCGTCGAGTCCTGCACGCTCGAACACCTCGGCACCAGCGGCATCGTCCTCGCCGAGCAGGGCGAGGCGCGGGTCCGCGACTGCACGGTGCGGGGCGCCCGGGGCAACGGGCTGCTCGCCAACGGCGAGACCCGGGGCACCGTCGAGGACTGCGACATCTCCTCCACCGACAAGCCCTCCATCGCCCTGGAGGAGAACTCCGCCCTCTCGGTCGTCCGCACCGTCGTGCACGACACCAGCACCGGCGTGCACCTGAGCACCGCGGGCCGCACCACCCTGGAGGACGTCCGCGTGACCGGCGCATCCGGCAACGGGATCGTCCTCGCCGTGGGCACCGACCCCGTGCTACGCCGCTGCCGCGTCTCACGCGCACGGGGGCACGGCCTGTTCGTCACCGACCGGGCCCGTGGCACCTTCGAGGACTGCTGGGTGGACGGGACGCAGGGCGCCGCACTGCGGGTCGCCGGGGCCTCCTCTCCGGCGCTGACCGGCCTGACCGTCCGCGACTGCGAAGGGACCGGGCTGCTCCTGGAGGAGGACGCGGCGCCCGAGCTGGACCGCCTGGAGGTCATCGGCTCCTCGCCCGCCGTCGCTCTGCAGGGCGGCGCCAATCCGCTGCTGCGCCGGGCCCGGCTGGTCGAGCCCGCCGGTGACGGCATCGCGGCCACCAAGGACGCCCGGGGCCGCGTCGAGGACTGCGAGATCGTCCGACCGAAGGGCGCCGGTGTACGGGTTGCCTCCGGCTCCACTCTCTACCTGGCGGGTGGCGGGGTCTCCGACACGGCCACCAACGGCCTGATCGTGGAGGACGGCGGTAATGTCACCGTCCGTGACTTCCGCGTCGAGGTATCGGGTGAGGAGGGTGTGGTCGTCGCCGCCGGCGGTGAACTGACCGCCAACCGCACCACCGTCCACGCCCCCAAGGGACACGGCTTCCTCCTCCGCGAGGGCGCTCTCGCCTCGCTCAGCGGCTGCGAGGCCAACGGGGGCGTCCAGGACGGCTTCCGGGTCGAGTCCACCGCCCCCGTCTCGCTCGTCAACTGCACCGCCCGCGAGAACGAGGGCGGCGGCCTGGTGCAGACCGCGCCCGGCGAACGGCTCGCCGTGGACGGCCTGAACAGCGTCGGCAACGGCAAGCGAGACGCCTGGGGCAGCGGCAGTGCCGAGAACACCGACCCGGCCGGATCCGGCGCCGCCGACGCGCCCGCGCCGGACCGTGCGGACGGCCCGCTCGGCGCCCTCAACGCGCTGATCGGCCTGGAGAACGTCAAGCAGCAGGTACGTACCCTGGTCAACCTCACCCAGCTCGCCCAGCGCCGCGAACAACTCGGCATGCCCGCACCGCCGATGAGTAGACACCTGATCTTCGCCGGCCCGCCCGGAACCGGTAAGACCACCGTCGCCCGCCTCTACGGGGCGATCCTCGCCGAGCTGGGCTCGCTGCGCAGCGGACACCTGGTCGAGGTCTCCCGCGCCGACCTGGTCGCCCAAGTCGTCGGCGGCACCGCCATCAAGACTTCCGAGACCTTTCAACGGGCGCTGGGCGGCGTCCTGTTCATCGACGAGGCGTACACCCTCACCGCCGACAGCGGCAACGGCGGAGCCGACTTCGGCCGCGAGGCCGTGGACACCCTGCTCAAGCTCATGGAGGACCACCGCGACGACGTGGTCGTGGTCGCCGCCGGATACTCCCGCGAGATGGAGTCCTTCCTCAGCTCCAATCCGGGCCTCGCGTCCCGTTTCTCACGGACCGTCGAGTTCGAGAACTACTCCGTGGACGACCTGGTCGCGATCATGGAGAGCATGTGCACCCAGCACCAGTACGAGCTGGGGGAGGGCACGGCCCAGGCGCTCGCCGCCCACTTCGGGGCCATGGACCGGGACGCCGGATTCGGCAACGGCCGTGCCGCGCGGGGCGTGTTCGAGGAGATGGTGGACCGGCAGGCGATCCGGCTCTCCGCCCAGACCCAGGTCAGCGAGAACGATCTGCGGCTGCTGCTCCCCGAGGACGTCTCGGCCACCGCCGCCGCCTCGGCCACTGAGACCGCCGCACCGGCGGACGACCCGCTCACCCGTCTCGGCGACATGATCGGACTGGCCGAGGTGAAGCGCGAGGTCGCCGATCTGGTCAACCTCATCACCACCGCCCGCCACCGCGCCGCCGCCGGGCTGCCCGTCCCCTCCCTCAGTAACCACCTGGTCTTCACCGGCCCGCCCGGCACCGGCAAGACCACCGTCGCCCGGCTCTACGGCGAGGTGCTCACCCAGCTCGGCGTGCTGGAGCGCGGCCAGCTGATCGAGGCCGCGCGCGCCGACCTCGTCGGCCGCTACATAG
This sequence comes from Streptomyces globisporus, assembly GCF_003501885.1. Classification (GTDB taxonomy): domain Bacteria; phylum Actinomycetota; class Actinomycetes; order Streptomycetales; family Streptomycetaceae; genus Streptomyces; species Streptomyces globisporus_D. Next base: position 12,843 of record NZ_QWFA01000138.1, on the reverse strand, counting down.
GCCACACCGCCCAGTTGACCCGCGAGGTCTTCGAAAAGGCCCGTGGCGGCGTCCTGTTCATCGACGAGGCTTACACCCTCACCCCGCGCGGCGGCGGCGCCGACTTCGGGCAGGAGGCGGTGGACACCCTGCTGAAGCTGATGGAGGACCACCGCGACGAGGTCGTCGTCATCGTCGCCGGATACACCGACGAGATGGAACGCTTCCTCGCCTCCAACCCCGGCCTCTCGTCCCGCTTCCCGCGCCGGATCGCCTTCGCCGACTACTCCTCCGAGGAACTGGTCACCATCGTGCGCGCCCAGGCCGCCGCCATGGGGTACGAGTGCGGCCCCGGCACCGGACCGCTGCTCAGGGAGTACTTCGACGCGGTACCCCGCGACCGGTCCTTCGGCAACGCCCGCCTGGCCCGCCAGGTCGTCGAGTCGATGGTCACCCGCCAGGCGGGCCGAATCAGTTCGCTGGCCGCGCCCACCCTGGACGACCTGCGCATCCTCCTCCCGGCGGATGTCACGGCCGCGGCCCCGAAGGCGGTGCCCCGGTGAGGCCGCCCGAGCGAGGGACCACCGGGGAGTCCCGGACGGCCAGGACGGCCCGCCTGCTGTACGGGACCGGGCTCGCGGCCGCCCTGGTGGTGCCCCTGGCCGCACCCGCCCAGGCCGGGCCCCACCCCCGTACACCGATCGCACTCCCCGCCGCCGACGGTCCCAAGGGCCAGGAACTGCCCGGGATGCCCACCGCGCTCGACGCGCGGGCCGAGGCCGTCGCCTGCACCCCCGCCTCCAAGGAGCAGGCGAAGAAGCAGGACTGGTCACGCCAGCGTCTCGACCTGGACCGGCTGCACCGGCACACCACCGGAGCCGGCGTCACCGTCGCGCTGATCTCCACCGGTGTCAACCCCGGGGCCGAAGGACTCGAGGGCCGCGTCACCGCCCAGGGCCAGGCCGCCGACGACTGCGTCGGACAGGGGACGTTCCTGGCCGGGGTGATCGCCGGGACCGGCGGCCCCACCCCGCGCCTCGCCGGGGTCGCCCCGGGCGCGAAGGTCCTCGCCCTGCGCGGCACCGACCGGCGCGGCCAGCCGGACCCCGCGCTTGTCACGGCGGCGGTCCGGGCCGCGACCACCGCGAAGGCCGACGTGATCGCGGTCGCCGTGGCCCTCCCGCGCAAGAACACCGCGCTCACCCGAGCCGTCGAGGAAGCCCGCAAGGCCGGTGCGGTGGTGGTCGCGGCGGCCGCCCCGGAGCCGCCGTCGCGCGGCTCGGCCGACGAGATCCCCCCGCGTACCTACTGGCCCGCCGGTGAGCCCGGCGTTCTCGCGGTCGCCGACATGCTGCCCGCCGGGGCCCGGCCGGACGGCGCGCTGCCCACCGAGGGCATCGATCTGGCCGCCCCGGGAGCCGGGGTGGTCTCCGGCGGGCCACGCGGCAAGGGGCACTACCTCGGGGGCGGTGTCGCGGTGGCCACCGCGTACGCGGCCGGTGCCGCAGCGGCCGTCCGCGCCACCCACCCCGAGGAACCGGCCGATGCGGTGACCCGTCGGCTGACCGCCACCGCGTACCCGGCCGACCTCCCCCAGTTGGACGCCTACGCCGCCGTCACCACGGTCCTCGGCGACGCGGGCGCGCCGGTCGGCGGTGCGGAGGGGACCGCCGAACCCGTGGCCGTACGGGACACCTCCGACACCGACCGCGCCACCGGCCGGGCCATCCTCTTCGTCCTCCTCGGATCGGCCGGCGTCCTCTCCCTCCTCTGGGCCGGTTTCGCCCTCACCCGGGCCCGTGCCCGGGGGTGGCGTCCGGCGGGGGCGACCACTCCGGACCAGGGCTGAACGTGAAAGGGGCCCCCTCCGGCCGGAGGGGGCCCCTTTCACGTTCGCTCAGTCCTGCTCCACCAGGGCCGTCTGCACCAGCCGCGGCTTGCGGCGCTGGATGTGCAGGGCCCGGCCCGGCGGCAGGTTCAGCGGCTTCGCGTTGCCGAAGAGACGGCCCTCCGTGGGCGGACAGGAGAGCAGGACCGCCGGGTTGTTGGCCTCGTCCAGACGGCGGATCAGCCCGTCGCTCAGACCTCGCCCCGCGCCCATCGCGCTGCGGGCGACGACCAGGTGCAGACCCATCTCGTAGCCGAGGGTCAGATGCTCGAAGAGCGGCTCGAAGGGGCTCTGGAACGAGTTGCCCGACACCATGTCGTAGTCGTCGACCAGGATGAACAGGCGCGGGCCCGTCCACCAGTCACAGCTGCGCATCCGGGCCGGTGAGATGTCGGCCCCGGGCACCCGGGTCTTCATCGCGCGGGCCGCGCCCTCGATGGTCTCGTTGAGGTTGTCGAGGGAGATGACATGCCCGATGCGGTACTCCTCGGGGATGGCGTCGACCAGGGTGCGGCGGTAGTCCACCGCGATGATCTTCGCCTCCTCGGGGGCGTACCGGGCGGTGATGCCCTGCGTGATCAGACGCAGCAGGTTGGTCTTGCCGCTCTCGGTGTCGCCGACCGCGATGAGGTGCGGGGTCCGGCTGAAGTCGTGCCAGACCGGCTCCAGCGCGTCCTGGTCGAGACCGAGCGCGAGGCGCATGCCGCCGCCCTCGGTGGCCTCGGGGGAGGGGAGTTCGGAGACCGGCAGCCGGTGCGGGAGCATCCGCACCTGCGGGGCGGCAGGACCGGACCAGTGCCGGGCGATCTCCCCGACGAGGTGGGCCACGCCCTCGCCCAGATCCTCCAGGGAGCCGCTGCCGTCCAGCCGGGGCAGGCCCGCGAGGAAGTGCATCTTGCTGTCGGCGGTGATGCCCCGGCCACCGGTGCGCGGCACCGAGCGGGCCTTACGGGTGTCGATCTCGGAGTCCATCGGGTCACCCATCCGCAGCTCAAGGCGGGTGGCGGCCTGGTCGCGGACCTGCGCGGACAGCTCCACCCAGCGGGTCGTGGTGATGAGCAGATGGATGCCGTAGTTGAGGCCCCGGGCGGCGAGTTCGTTGAACTTCGGGATCAGGTCGTCGTAGTCCTGGCGCACGGTGGACCAGCCGTCGACCACCATGAACACATCGCCGTACGGCTCGTCGGGGAACTCCCCGGCGGCCCGGCGACGCCGGTAGGACTGCATGGAGTCCAGCGTGTGGTCCACGAAGAACTGCTCGCGGCGGGCCAGGAGCGCCATCACCTCGGCCACCGTCCGGTGCACCCGCTCCGGGTTGAGCCGCGCCGCGACCCCGCCGACGTGCGGGAGCGCGGCGAGCTGGGAGAGCCCGCCGCCGCCGAAGTCCAGGCAGTAGAACTGCACTTCGGCCGGGGTGTGGGTGAGCGCCAGCGCGGCGATGAGGGTCCGGGCGACCGTGGACTTGCCGCTCTGCGAACCGCCCGCGACGGCGATATGGCCGCCCGCCCCGGACAGGTCCACGACCAGCGGGTCGCGCCGCTGCTCGAACGGCTTGTCCACCAGGCCGACCGGCACCCGCAGCTTCCCGGTGCCCGGCCAGCGTGAGGCGATCAGGCCCCGCTCCTCGTCCGCCGCGATCCCGGGCAGCAGCGCGTCCAGCGGGGACGGCTCGTCCAGCGGCGGCAGCCACACCTGGTGGGCGTCGGGGCCGGAGCCGCGCAGCCGGTCCAGCGCCACGTCGAGCAGCGCCTCCTCGTCCTCGGCCTCCTCCGTCTCCGGCTCCGGGTCGGGCGGGGTCTCCAGAGTGCGCGGCACGACCCACCCGCTGGTCCACGGCACCACCTGGCTCGCCACCCGGGCCTGCACCACGGCACCGGTCCGCCGTCGGTACGTCCCCGAGGAGTACGCGGCACGGAACCGGGTCAGGGCCTCCACCCCGGACTTCAGATAGCCGCTGCCGGGCGCGGCGGGCAGCTCGTAGGCGTCCGGTACGCCGAGCACCCCGCGGCTCTCCATCGCGGAGAAGGTCCGCAGGCCGATGCGGTACGAGAGATGGCTCTCCAGCTGGTGCATACGCCCCTCGTCCAGGCGCTGCGAGGCGAGCAGCAGATGGACGCCGAGCGACCGGCCGAGGCGGCCGATCATCACGAAGAGCTCCATGAACTCCCGGTGGGTGGATAGCAGTTCGCTGAACTCGTCGACCACGACGAAGAGGCTGGGCAGTGGCGCCAGGTCGGCTCCGGCGGCGCGGGCCCGCTCGTACTCCAGCGCCGAGGTGTAGTTGCCCGCCGCGCGCAGCAGCTCCTGGCGGCGGATGAGTTCACCGTGCAGGGCGTCCTGCATGCGTTCCACCAGGGCGACTTCGTCCGCCAGGTTGGTGATCACGGCGGAGGTGTGCGGGAGTTCCTCCAGGCCGAGGAAGGTGGCTCCGCCCTTGAAGTCGACCAGGACGAAGTTGAGCGTCTCGGAGGAGTTGGTCAGGGCGAGCCCGAGGACGAGGGTGCGCAGCAGCTCGCTCTTGCCGGAGCCGGTGGCGCCGATGAGCATGCCGTGCGGTCCCATGCCGCCCTGCGCGGACTCCTTGATGTCGAGCTCGACCGGACGGCCGTCCACGCCGACCGCGATCGGCACCCGGAGCCGGCCGGAGCCGGAGTGCCGGGCGAACAGGGTCTGCGGGTCGTGCCGGTGCAGATCGGGAATGCCGAGCAGGGTGGTCAGCTCGACGTCGGTGTCCAGCGGCTGCGCGATGTCGGTGCCGAGGCTCATCCGGCGCGGGGTGAGCAGCCGGGCCAGCGACTCCGCGCCGAGCGGACCGAGCCGGTCGGGGCGGCCGAGCGGCACCGTGCGCTCCTTGCGGCTGCGGTCGGTGCGCACGAGGTTCACCTGGTCGGGCCCCACGGTGAGGCGCAGCGTGTTGCGGCCGGGCCGCCAGCGCAGCGCCCCGGACACATCCAGGACCAGGGCGTTGCGGTATCCGTGGCCCTCCCAGCGGTGGCCCTCCGGGACGTTGACGCCGTCCAGCACGACGACCGTGTACGGCTCGTCGCGGCCGGGCCGGGCGTCCGGGTCGAATCCGGGGCGCTCGGCGAACTCGGCGCCGAGCAGATCGTCCAGCTCGGTGAGGTCGGCGGTTATCCGGCGGGCCTGCCCCGCCCCGTCCTCCTCGTGCGGATCCAGCACGTGCGGCAGCCACTTGACCCACTCCCAGTCGGCCCGCCGCTCGTCGCTGACGCAGAACGCGATCCACAGCTCCTCGGGTGCGTGGAACACCGCCAGTTGCCCGAGCATCGCCCGCACCAGGGCCCGTACGGCGTCCTGCTCCGAGGCCTGGGGGTCGGGCGAGGACCCGTCCGGCGCCTCCTCCTGGCGCAGCAGGATCCGGGCCGAGGAGCGCAGATAGAGCCCCAACGGCTGCTCCGGGATGGTGGAGTAGGCCCGGATGAAGCGGCGGAGCGCGTGCGCGCAGAGGGGTTCGAGATCCTCCACCGGACGGGTGGAGACCGGGTTCAGGGTGAGCGCGAGCTGCTGTTCGCCCACCGCGAGCCGGACCTCGCCGAAGTCCTCGTCGGCCGGGCGGCGTTCCCACAGTCGTGAGGTGCGGGCCAGCGAGCGGAGCGAGGCGGGCTCCGGGTGACGCCAGGCGAGCGCCCGCTGCTGCTCCGCGACAGTGGTCCGCACCCGCTTGCGGGTCTGGGCCAAGTAGCGCAGATAGTCGCGCCGTTCACCCTTCAGTCGCTGCTTGCGCTCGCTGGAGCGCCGCATCAGCTGGCCCAGCAGCATCGCGCCGGCGGAGAGCGCCATGACACCCATCGCCAGATACATGAAGACGCCGTTCCCGCCGCCGGGGCGCAGGAACATCAGCATCATCGACACCGACATCAGCGCCATCGGCAGGTAGGTCCACACCGCCGAGGTGTCGGGCACCGTCTCGGCGAGGACGGGCGGCTCCTGGAGGGTCAACTGCCCCTCGGGCATCTCCGGCCCGCGCCGGCGGGCCGGGCGGCGAAACAGCACGACACTCAAGGAACAGAACCTCCGGTTCACTGGCTTTGCGGCTCGCCGAATACCGGTGCACCCGGCAACGGGAAAGACCGCACCAGGCTGATTCATTCGGCTGTGGCACATGCTCCGATGAACGCCGGGTGAATGTCTCGAGCGGACAGCGCGGAGCGGCCCACTTCCGTGAAGGCGCAAGCGCATACCGGATTCGAACCCCGGCCCGCAGCGCGGCCGGTGGCCGCAGGCAGTAGTCTGCATTCACGGAACGCGCCCTGTCCACGCGGGAGGGTCCTCCCTCACCGGTGTGCGGGCACAATTTCCGTGCCAGGCACCCGGCTTCACGACCCGCGCAGACTTTCCGTACTGTTCGCACATTCCCTCTCGCCGGGGAAGTCCTCTGTCAAAGCCTGCACGGAAGACGAGAGTTCTGCTGATGACCGACAGTGCGGTGGCCGAAACGTGCCGCCTGACCGTACGTGCGCCGAGCGTCACCATCGATCTGGCCGTGCCCGCCGACGTACCGGTCGCCGATCTGCTCCCCACTCTCCTGCGGTACGTCGGTGAGGAGGCCGAGGAGGCCGGGCTCGACCACGCCGGCTGGGTGCTCCAGCGGCTCGGCGACGCCCCGCTCGACGAGGAGACCACCCTGGCCCGGGCCGGTCTCGCCGACGGCACCGTGCTCCACCTGCGCCCGCACACCGAGGCGTTGCCCGAGGCCCGGCTCGACGACCTCGTCGACGGGATAGCCGAGACGGTGGGCCGCCGCCTGCACACCTGGCACGCCGGAGCCGCTCGCGGCCTGCTGGTGGGCACCGCCGCGGCGACCGTGGCGACCGCTCTGGTGATGGTGTTCCGGCCCGGCGTGGCCGACTCCGCGGCCACCCGCGCCGCCTGCGCGGCCGTGGCCGGAGTACTGCTCCTCGCGGGCGCCGGCTCCGCCAGCCGCGCGGTCGGCGACCGGCTCTCCGCGACCGCTCTCGGCCTGCTGGTCGCCCCGTGCTTCGCCCTGGTCGGCTGGGTGCTGCCCGGCGGCGACCTGACCGGCCCCGACGCGGCGCAGGTCGTGGGCGCGCGGCTGCTGGCGGCCGGCGCAGCGGCCGCGGGCGGCGCGGTCCTCGCGCTCGCCGCGACCGCAGTCGGCGCCCCCGCCCTGCTGGCCACCGCCGTGGTCGCCGTGGCCACCGCGGTCTCCGGAGCCCTGATGGGCTACACCAGCCTGGACGCGGCGGCCTCGGTCGCACTGGTGGCGACGGTCGTCGCGCTCGCCGCCGGGGCCGTGGCACCCTTCGCCTTCAAGTTGGCCGGAATGCGTATGCCCGCCCTGCCGTCCTCCGCCGGGCAGCTCCAGGAAGGCATCGACCCGTACGCCGGCGACGAGGTCGCCGAGCGCACCGAACTCGCCGGACGCTGGGTCACCGCGCTCTTCGCCGCCACCGGCACCATCGCCGTCGCCGCACTCGCCGTCCTCGCCCACCACCCGGACCTGCCCGAGACGCTCACCGCGCTCGCGCTGACCCTGCTGCTGCTCCTGCACTCCCGGGGCCTGGTCCACATCGGCCAGCGGCTCACCCTGGCCGTGCCCGGAATCGTGGGGCTGCTGCTCCTCGCCCGCGCCTGGGCGGTGGGCAGCGACGCCGACGGCCGCGTGATCGTCTTCGCGGTGCTGCTCGCCTCCGCCGCCGCCCTGGTGACCGCGTCCTGGATCGTGCCCGGCCGCCGGGTACTGCCGTACTGGGGGCGGGCGGCGGAGCTGGCCCACACCGGCCTCGCGGTCGCGCTGCTGCCGTTCGCCCTGTGGGCGGCGGGCCTCTTCGGCTGGCTGCGCGGCCTGTTCGGCTGAGCACCCGCGTACGCCGGTCGACCAGAAACGAGTTGAGGAGAGGCTGTGCAGTCCAAGCGCGACCAGGTCCAGGCCCACGGATTCATGATGGGCAGGCTCAGCTCGGGCCTGCTGATGGCCGACCCGGATGCCCCCGAGAGCCCGCTGGGCCGCACCACCCGCGGCGTCGTCTTCGGTCTGCTGGTGACCGTCCTGATCGGCGCGGGCGCCACCGTCTACGGGTTGCTGCGCCCCGGCGGCAACGACACCTGGCGCAAGGGCGAGCACCTGGTGGTCAACCGCGACACCGGCGCACGTTACCTGTGGACCGGCACCGACGGCGTACTGCACCCGGTGCGCAACTACGCCTCGGCCCGGCTGATCGGCGGGTCCGACCTGAAGTCCGTGGACGTCTCCACCGCCTCGCTGCGGGACGTCCCCGTGGGGACCCCGGCGGGCATCCCCGGCGCCCCGGACACCCTGCCCGACCCGGGCCGGCTCGACGCCGGGGCCTGGCACATGTGCGTCACCGGCCCGGAAGGAGCCCTGCCCAGCACCTCCGGCGGGGTCGCGGACGCCGGAGTGGACCGGCCGGGGGCCACCACCGTGGTCGCCGGGGCGCCGCTGGACTCCCAGGACGTCGGCGGCGACCGCGGGGTGCTCGTCCGCGGCCCGGACCGCACCGAGTACCTGGTGTGGCGGGGCAGCCGGCTAGCGCTGGACCGCGAGTCCGACGCCCGTAACGCCCTCGGCTACGGCTCCGAACGGGCCATGCCGGTCTCGGCCGCCTTCCTCGACGCACTCGCCCCCGGCCCCGCCTTGAAGCCGCCGCAGGTCCCGGGACGAGGGGAGAAGGGCCCCGTCATCGGCGGTGAACCGAGCACGGTCGGCCAGCTCTTCGAGGTGAGCGTGCCCGGCGGCGGCAGCACCTACCACCTGCTGCGCGAGGACGGCCTCGTGCCGCTCTCCGGCCTAGCGGCCGCGCTCGTGCTGGGCGATCCGGCCACCCAGAAGGACGCCTACCAGGGGCGCTCGCCCGAGGCCCGCGCGGTCGGCGCCGACGCGCTCCGTACGCACCGGGCCAAGGAGACGGCCGCCGCCGGCTCGCCGGGCGCGGACCTGCCCCGTACACCGCCCACCCCGCACTCCGCACCGCGCGGCACCGCGCTCTGCGCCCAGGTGGACGGCGGCGACGGCGGCGCCCGGATCCGGTCGGTGCTGGTCCCGCTGACCGCTCTCGCCCCCGTCGCGGTCTCGCAGGGAACCGCCCAGCCGCTGGTCGCGGCCTGCGTCCGGACCGAGGCCACCGTCGTACGTCCCGGGCGCGGCGCCCTGGTCCGGGCCCTGCACGCGAGCGGCGCCGCACACGCCGGAACCACCTATCTGGTCGCGGACAACGGCGTGAAGTACCGGTTCCCGGCCAAGGACTCCCTGACGGCGCTCGGGTACGGCGAAGGGGACATCGGGGCGGTCCCCGCACCCCTGCTCGCCGCACTGCCGACCGGCGCGGACCTCGACCCGGCCGCCGCCACCGGCGCCGCTGAACCCCGCGTCACCGCCCCGAAGTGCGGGGCAGGCGACTCCCGGCCATGATCCAGGAGAAATCCCCCATACGGTACCGAAGAAAGGGAAAGGGTTCTCCCGGGCGTGGCCCGCGCACGAAGGGAAACCTCAGAAAAAGCTCAGAAATTGAGCGCCCGGTCCTCCGCGGAATACCGCGAAAGGGCCGTGCCGCGCGGGAGTCGGGCTCCCTCGGTGCCCGTTCGGATTCTTCCGCTGCCCGTTTCCCGTCCGCATCGACCGGTACGGACGGACGGCGGGGGGTCCGCGTTCATTTCGTGGAAACCTTGGGACAACTCCGTTGGCGCGCAAGGAATCTGACCCGCAGAACTATGCTCAAATCTTCCCTGTACGCGTTGCGGCGGACGGCGATTTCTCTTTAGCCTCGGCGGGCAACGGTGCGACGAGAAGTCACTCAACGAAGGGAGCGCGACATGGCGGACAGCGGCCAGAGGCGGGCGGACTATGCCAAGGGCCTGGGAGGTGTCTCCTCGCTGGAGTCGGCCCGGGCGGCGGTCGAGAAGATCCAGAACAACGTCGGTGAGATCGCCGCGCGTTCGGGCGTCGGGGGCGACGAGGGCCAGGCCCTGCTGAAGCTGTTCCGCAGCTGGAACGGCGAGGCGCAGAAGGTCGTCGTGCAGATCAGCAAGATGATCGACGCGCTCCAGGAGAACGTCACGTCGGCCGACCGGCTGGCGAAGGAGAACCAGGACCTCACCGAGGTGCTCAACAGCAAGACCAGCCAGGGCGTCTTCGAGGCGCTGCGCTGACCCCGTTCCCGGCGGCGCCGGCCCCTGTGTGGAGGCCGGACCCTGTGAGCATCCCCGGGCCCGCGGGCCCGGCCACCCGAGAGGAGATGTCATGGCCGACGGCATCATCGATGTGCAGTACGCCACGGTCCGCAACGCGATCGAGGAGCTGAAGCAGCAGACCCAGCAGATCATCACCACCCTCAACAACCTGGAGGACGAGCTCAAACCGCTCGTCACCTCCTGGGAGGGTGACGACCAGGCGATGTACCGCGGGGTCCAGGCCGAGTGGGACCAGGCGACCAAGAACATGGCCCTGCTCCTCGGCGACAGCGGCGAGCTGGTCCAGAGCATCCACGACAACCACTCCCGCGACGAGCGCCGCAGCGCCGACAACTGGGGCAACGTGCGGGCCCGTTAGCCCCCTCCGGGTTCCACCCGCCACCGTGGCGGGTGGAACCCGGACCCGGTGCGGGCGAGCCGACCGCGGCCGCCCCTCTGTTCCCGAACCGCCCGGCGCCGAACCCCAGGAGGACGTCCCATGGCTGAGAAGGCCGACGTCAAGCACTTCGACCTCAAGCAGATGGAGAACTTCCGGGACCTGGAGGTCGAGCCGGTACGCAAGGATGCCAAGGTCACGCGCGAGGACACCCCCGACAGCGGAATACGCCCGCTCGGGGATCTGGTGGCCGGATACACCACCGCCGACAACCCGAAGAAGGCCGACCAGGTCCTGCGGATCGGGCACATCGGCCGTGGAGACCATGAGGACCTGGTCTCCGGCAAGACGTTGCTGGCCGCCGTCACCTCGTCGGCCACCAAGATCGACGAGCTCCTCGGTGAGCAGGTGACGCTCTTCAAGGAGCTCAAGGAAGCCCTCACCGAGACCATCGAGGAAGCGAACAAGACCAAGGAGAAGAACCTCGACGCGATCGACGCGCAGACGCTGCTCCAGACCTTCGACGAGGTGGACGCCCTCACCGTCGGTGGCTCGGGTGGCGACGACGAGGAAACATCCTGACCCGGACCAGTACCGAAGGGGGTACCCGTGGCTGAGGTCCAGAACGAGGACCCGAACTCCGAAGCGAACGTGGAGAAGCTGGAGGGGTTCGATTCCGAATCGTCGGACGCGTGGGCGACGCTGGTGACGCACATCACCGGCTATCCGGTGCCGGACCGCAAGACGATCTTCGAGAAGCTGACCTCGACCAGCGGGGGCCCGCTGTTCCGGATGGACATCCGTGAACGGGACCTCAAGTCCGTCGTCTCGGAGTCCGGCTTCCTCGTGAACGAGGGCCAGGACTACGACATCTTCTTCCTGAACAAGAACAAGAAGTCCTCGCTCATGCAGGCGCGCATCGTCTTCGAGGGCCGGGTGAAGTCGGACAACGACATCCACTTCGCGGGCACGGACGTGGACGACGTGGACGACGCCGGTGTCCGGGAGGGCAACGACTTCAAGGACTACAACAAGCAGGAGATGAGTACCATCCCGCTGGCCCGCTACATGAACGGGCCCCGAGCCGCGCTCATCGCCCTGCGGGACGGCGGCACCGAAGGCGTCAAGTTCGCCGACCTTCCGGTGGACGACGCCAACGCGGTGGTGCTGAAGTCCTTCACCGAGACCGGGGAGTCCTTCGACCGGGCCGCGCAGTTCTTCAAGGACAAGGCGGTGGTCCTCAAGGACTGGGAGGACCGCTTCGCCCGGGAGGACGCGAGCTGGAAGGGGGAGGCGGCGGACGTCTTCCGCGACCTCCTGAAGAAGGTGCACGACAACTACGAGGGCTATCTGGAGACCTTCGGGGAGAGTTCGAACGCCGACGATGCGAGCGGAACCGGGAGCACGGTGTACTCCCGCGCCCTGAACACGGCGAGCCAGAGTCTCAAGGACACCGCGTCCAACCTGTTGGACGCCTGGCTGACGTGGGCGAAGACCGACTACTACGACCCTCTTCGGGTGCTGCGCTTCGTGCTCGACGATCTCGCCCGCTGGGTCAACGAGCACAACATCAGCAAGAGCGACATCGAGGCCACCACGCACACCGGGTACCAGGGTGCGGGCTACACCACGGTCAGGCACTCACCCCGGGACGGCTTCCTCCAGGAACACCCCGAGTACGGCGACCTGAGCGACATCGCCAACTGGAAGAAGGTGGGGGAGAAGGCCGTCGAGCTCTGGAACCAAGGTGTCGACCAGGAGCTCGTCCGGCCCGCCATCGCGGAGACGTCGAAGTTGAACAACCGCTTCCTCGACATCACCAAGGATTTCACCGAGAACGTCCCGAAGCCCAGGACCACCAGCACGGCGGGCGAGGACTACGCCGAGGACAAGCTCAACGACCCCGGCGGCAACGGCGGGCCGGACATCGACGAGTGGCTCGACAAGCTCAACGACAACAACAACGACTTCCTCGACGACCTCAATAACAACAACAACGACATACTCGACGACCTCAACGACAAGAACAACGACATCCTGGACGATCTGAACAACAAGAACAACGACATCCTGGATGACCTCAATAGCAACAACAAGGACATCCTCGACGACCTGGGGAACAACAACAAGACCGTCCTGGACGACCTCGGGAACATCAACAACCAGGCGCTCGACGATCTCAACAACCTCGGGAGCGCCGGCAACGACTTCCTGAACGACCTGGGCAACGCCAACAACGACGCGCTGAACAACCTCGGCGATCTGGGCAACCTCAACTCGCCTCTGGGCGACGGCGGCACGCTGAACGCCGACGGAGGTCCGCTGGGCGGCAACGGGCAGCCCATCCCGCCCCCGGTCATCCCCCCGCTCACCCAGAGCCTCGGCAACCTCGGCGGCATCAACCCGCAGG
>NZ_QWFA01000137.1 GCF_003501885.1 Streptomyces globisporus | reverse complement strand
GTCGTCGAGGGACGGCTGGAGCGCATCCAGGGCAAGGGCACCTTCGTCGCCAAGCCGAAGGTCTCCCAGGCCCTCCAGCTCACCTCGTACACCGAGGACATGCGTGCCCAGGGACTGGAGCCGACGTCCCAGCTGCTGGACATCGGCTATGTCACGGCGGACGACACGCTCGCCGGTCTGCTGGACATCTCGACGGGCGGCCGGGTGCTGCGCATCGAGCGGCTGCGGCTCGCCAGCGGCGAGCCGATGGCGATCGAGACCACGCATCTTTCGGCCAAACGCTTCCCGGCGCTGCGCCGTTCACTGGTGAAGTACACCTCGCTCTACACCGCGCTCGCCGAGGTGTACGACGTCCGTCTCGCCGAGGCGGAGGAGACCATCGAGACCTCGCTCGCCACGCCACGGGAAGCGGGGCTGCTGGGTACGGACGTGGGTCTGCCGATGCTGATGCTGTCCCGCCATTCGGTGGACGGCCAGGGCGAACCGGTCGAGTGGGTGCGCTCGGTGTACCGGGGTGACCGCTACAAGTTCGTGGCGCGCCTCAAGCGCCCGACGGACTGAGAGCCGCAGGCGCCGACGCGATGGACACAGGGCGGTGGCCCGGGGATCGACTCCCCGGGCCACCGCCCCTTTTCGGTCATCCTCGGTGGAGCAGGATGCCCGTGAACCGATTCCGCCTGCCGTCCGTGCACCAATCGCGGAACTTCGGTGGAGACATCGGTGATGCGCGACCGGTATGCGGACAGGGGTTCCGGAGAGCGGCCGCACCACTTAGATTTCGCGCACGTTACGACAAGGATCGCGCGAGGGGACGGATCGATATGCCGGAATCGCCCACACCAGCACCACCGGTTTCACCAGCAGCGGGGCGGCGAGGGCCGACCCCGAAGTCCATAGCCGTCTGGAGCCTGGTGGCGCTGGCCGGCGCCATCGGCTGGGCCACCCTCGCGCTCTCGCGGGGTGAAGAGGTCTCGGCCGCCTGGATGCTGGCGGCGGCCCTCGGTTCGTACGCCATCGCGTACCGCTTCTACTCCCGGTTCATCGCCAACCGGGTCCTGAAGGCCGACAAGAACCGCGCGACCCCGGCCGAACGGCTGGACAACGGTGTCGACTTCCACCCCACCGACCGCCGGGTGCTGTTCGGCCACCACTTCGCCGCCATCGCCGGAGCGGGGCCGCTGGTCGGCCCCGTGCTCGCCGCGCAGATGGGCTATCTGCCCGGCACGATCTGGCTCGTCGTCGGCGTCATCTTCGCCGGCGCCGTCCAGGACATGGTGACGCTCTTCTTCTCGACCCGCCGCAACGGCCGTTCGCTCGGTCAGATGGCGCGCGACGAGATAGGCCCGGTCGGCGGGATCGCCGCCCTGGTCGCGGTCTTCATCATCATGATCATCCTGCTCGCGGTCCTCGCGCTGGTCATCGTGAACGCGCTCGCGCACTCGCCGTGGGGCGTCTTCTCCATCGGCATGACGATCCCGATCGCCCTCTTCATGGGCGTCTATCTGCGTGTCCTGCGGCCCGGCAAGGTCAGCGAGGTCTCCTTCATAGGCGTCGCGCTGCTGCTCCTCGCGATCGTCTCGGGCGGCTGGGTCGCCGAGTCGTCCTGGGCGGACGTCTTCACGCTGGAGCCGGGCACGCTGGTCATCTGGATGATCGTGTACGGGTTCCTCGCCTCCGTGCTCCCCGTGTGGCTGCTGCTGGCCCCGCGCGACTACCTCTCCACCTTCATGAAGGTCGGCACGATCGGGCTGCTGGCCCTCGGCGTGGTCGTCGCCCTGCCGACCCTGAAGATGCCCGCGGTCACCGACTTCGCCTCCAGCGGCTCGGGCCCGGTCTTCGCCGGCTCGATGTTCCCGTTCGTCTTCATCACCATCGCCTGCGGCGCGCTCTCCGGCTTCCACTCCCTGGTCTCCTCCGGCACCACGCCGAAGATGGTCCAGAAGGAGACGCAGATCCGGATGATCGGCTACGGCTCCATGCTGGTCGAGTCGTTCGTCGCGATCATGGCCATGATCGCCGCCTGCATCATCGACCCCGGCCTCTACTTCGCCATCAACGCGCCCGTCGGCGTGATCGGCGACAGCGTCCAGTCCGCCTCCCAGGCCGTGGCCAACTTCGGCTTCACCATCACCCCGGACGCCCTGGCCCAGGCGGCCGCGGACGTCGAGGAGGCGAGCCTGCTCTCCCGGACCGGTGGTGCGCCGACCTTCGCGCTCGGCATGGCGGAGATCTTCTCCGCGGTGGTCGGCGGGACCGCGATGAAGGCGTTCTGGTACCACTTCGCCATCATGTTCGAGGCGCTCTTCATCCTCACGACCGTGGACGCCGGCACCCGGGTCGGGCGCTTCATGCTCCAGGACATGCTGGGCAACGCCTACAAGCCGTTCCGCGAGGTCAGCTGGAAGCCGGGCGTCTGGTTCGCCAGCGCCGTCGTGGTCGGCGGCTGGGGGTACTTCCTCTGGGTCGGCGTGCACGACCCGCTGGGCGGCATCAACCAGCTCTTCCCGCTCTTCGGTATCGCCAACCAGCTGCTGGCCGCCGTCGCGCTGGCCGTCTGCACCGTCCTGCTCGTCAAGTCCGGCCGTCTGAAGTGGGCGTGGGTCACCGCGGTCCCGCTCGCCTGGGACGTGGCGGTCACGCTCACCGCGAGCTGGCAGAAGATCTTCTCCGACGACGTGAAGGTCGGCTTCTTCGCCCAGCGCGACAAGTACCAGGCGGGCATCGACGCGGGCGAGGTGCTGGCGCCGGCCAAGTCCATGGACGACATGCGGACCGTCGTCACCAACTCCACGGTCGACGGGGTGCTGAGCGCGCTCTTCGCCCTCCTCATCATCGTGGTGCTCGTGGACGCGGGCCGGGTCTGCTACAAGGCCATCCGCGACCCGGAGAGCGTCAAGCTCCACGAGGCGCCGTACGTCGAGTCCAAACTCGTCGCTCCCGCCTCGCTCTTCGCCACCAAGGAGGAGAAGGCCGAGCTGATCGCCGCCGGCGTCGGACCCGAGGGCGGCATCCGCAAGGAGCCGGCGGAGACGGGGAGCCGGACATGACGGTCACGGACGTACGACGGGTGGCCGGACGGATCCGCTGGTACGTCCGTGAGCTGACCGGCGAGTCCACGTACGACCGCTATGTGGCGCACGCGAAGGCGCACGATCCGGACGCGCCGGTGATGAGCCGCCGCGCCTTCGAACGCAGCCGCACGGATGCCCGCGAGGCGGACCCCCGCGAGGGCTTCCGCTGCTGCTGAGCACCGCCGGCCGCCACCGGGGCCGCCGCATCCCGTCCAGGGGCGCGGCGGCCCCTTCTCGCGCCCCGACCGACATGGCCGTGCGGAACACCCGGCCCTCACCGTAGACAAGGATGTGCCCATGACACCGCACTACCGGTCACCCCGGCTCCGGCTCCCCCTCCTGACCACGACGCTGGCCATGACGCTGGCCCTGGCGGCGACGGGCTGCGGCACCGAGCCGGCGCCCGACACCCGAGCGGCGGGCCCGAGCGGTTCGGCCGATCCGGCGCCCGACCGGGCGGAGTTGGAGGCACGGGCGAGCGCCGCGCAGCTCGTCGCGGAGCATGTGTGGGTGACCGAGGCCGCGGGCTACGCCCTGGCCCGCCAGTCGGTCGGGGTGCTCGGCGACGACGGGTTCGGCAGCGTGTACACCGAGCCGGACGGCGGGCAGATCCGGCTGTCGGTGGAACGTCTCCCGCACGCCGACGCCGACTGCACGGACGGACCCGCATCGGGCAGCGACCAGGAGCCCCTGGTGACGTGCGAGCGGGACGGTGAACAGTGGTACCGGGCCACGGAGTCGGGCCATGCGTACGCCCGGGAACAGGGCGACCTCGTGGTGACGTTGAGCGGAACACGCCAGGAGATGGACCGGGCGACGCTGCGGTCGGCGGCCCAGGCCGCCCATCGCGCCGACGACTACGAGCTGGACCAGGTTCTGCCGCCGGCCGGGGAGGCCTCCGGGCGGCAGCCGGTCGAGCGCGGCGATCTGCCACCGGTGGGTGACGGCGCACCGGACAACGAGGTGGGAGCGAGCGGCTGATGGACCTGACGATCAGGGTGGCGGAGCCCGCCGAGTACGCCGTGCTCGGCGGGATCGTCGCCGAGGCGTATCTCGGCGACGGCCTGCTCGACGGCCCGCAGGACCCGTATCTGCTCAGACTGCGAGCGGTGGAACAGCGGGCCGCCGAGGCGGAGGTGCTGGTCGCGATCGACGCGGACGGGGCGGTGCTGGGCGGTGTGACGTACGCCGCTCCCGGCACGCCGTGGCGCGACATCGCCGGTCCGGGCGAGGCCGAATTCCGGATGCTGGCCGTGGCCCGCGAGGGGCGCGGACGGGGCGTGGGAGAGGCTCTCGTACGGGCGTGCATCGAGCGGGCCCGGTCGACGGAGGGTGTCCGGGCGCTGGTGCTGTCGACGCAGCCGGCCATGCTCTCAGCCCATAGGATCTACCGTCGGCTCGGCTTTCTGCGGACCCCCGAACGGGACTGGGAGCCGGTGCCGGGCCTACGGCTCCTGACCTTCAGGCTGCGCCTGGAGGCGGTGTCCTGAGGGGCACAGGAAATCGACACGACACAACATGTGGGGGCCGCAGCATCTGGCGGCCCCCACATGTATGCTCGACCTCGCTGTCGCCGCAGGGGAATCCGGTGCGAATCCGGAACTGTCCCGCAACGGTGTGATCAGTGCGCTTTTGCGCACCTGCAAGTCCGAAGACCTGTCGACAGCGCGTCCGGCTCGACCGAACCGGACGCCAGACGTCCGGGCCTCGCGGACAGGCCGGTGGACGCCGTCAGCAGTGCTGCCCCGCCCCGGGTTTCGCGCTGCCCGGCTTCCCCCTCCTTCCGCCGGCCCCCTGCCGAGCGAGGGAAAGCCCAGTGACCATCGCGCCCGCCGATCCGGTTTCAGCCACCGAATCCGCCGAGTCGACCCCGGCCGGGAAAGCCCCGAACGACGGACCCGGGACCGCCCTGCTGCGGACCCTGACCGACCTCACCGTCGACCTTGCCGACACCGACCCCGGACGGGTCGCCGCCGCAGCACTGCGCGGGCGCAACGCCCGCTCCGACGAGGCCGAGCTGCGCACGCTGGCCACCGAGGCAGCGGCGGGGCTGATCTCCGAGGACCCGGCGTACTCCCGGCTGGCCGCCCGGCTGCTGACCCTCTCCATCGCGGACGAGGCCGCGGGCCAGGGCGCGACGTCCTTCTCCGCCTCGGTCGCCGTGGGGCACCGCGAGGGCCTGATCGCCGACCGCACCGCGGCCTTCGTCGAACTGCACGCGAAGGCGCTGGACGAGCTGGTCGAGCGGACGCTGGCCGAGGGCGCGGACGACCGCTTCGGCTACTTCGGTCTCCGTACGCTGCACAGCCGTTACCTGCTGCGCCACCCGATCACCCGGCAGGTCATCGAGACCCCGCAGCACTTCATGCTGCGCGTGGCCGCGGGCCTGGCCGAGGACGAGTCGGCGCGGGCGCTGGACGAGGTCGCCGCGCTCTACGGGCTGATGAGCAAGCTGGACTACCTCCCCTCCTCCCCCACCCTCTTCAACTCCGGTACGCGGCACCCGCAGATGTCCTCCTGCTATCTGCTGGACTCGCCGAAGGACGAGCTGGACTCGATCTACGACCGCTACCACCAGGTGGCGCGGCTCTCGAAGCACGCGGGCGGCATCGGTCTGTCGTACTCCCGCATCCGCGCCCGGGGTTCGCTGATCCGGGGCACCAACGGGCACTCCAACGGCATCGTGCCGTTCCTCAAGACGCTGGACGCCTCCGTGGCGGCGGTGAACCAGGGCGGCCGGCGCAAGGGCGCCGCGGCGGTCTACCTGGAGACCTGGCACGCGGACATCGAGGAGTTCCTGGAGCTCCGCGACAACACCGGTGAGGACCAGCGGCGTACGCACAACCTGAACCTGGCGCACTGGATCCCGGACGAGTTCATGCGCCGGGTCGACGCGGACACCGAGTGGTCGCTGTTCTCCCCGGCGGACGTGCCCGAGCTGGTCGACCTGTGGGGCGACGCGTTCGACGCGGCCTACCGGGCGGCCGAGGCCAAGGGCCTGGCCCGCAAGACGATGCCGGCGCGTGAGCTGTACGGCCGGATGATGCGGACCCTCGCGCAGACCGGCCAGGGCTGGATGACGTTCAAGGACGCCTCCAACCGGACCGCGAACCAGACCGCCGAGCCGGGCCGGGTCGTGCACTCGTCGAACCTGTGCACGGAGATCCTGGAGGTCACCAACGACGGCGAGACGGCGGTCTGCAACCTGGGCTCCGTCAACCTGGGCGCGTTCGTCGCGAACGGCTCGATCGACTGGGAGCGCCTCGACTCCACCGTCCGTACCGCGGTCACCTTCCTCGACCGGGTGGTGGACATCAACTTCTACCCGACCGAGCAGGCCGGGAACTCCAACTCCCGCTGGCGGCCGGTGGGCCTGGGCGCGATGGGCCTCCAGGACGTCTTCTTCCAGCTGCGCCTGCCCTTCGACTCCCCCGAGGCGCGCGCGCTCTCCACGAAGATCTCCGAGCGGATCATGCTGGCCGCGTACGAGGCGTCCTGCGACCTCGCCGAGCGCTCCGGCCCGCTGCCCGCATGGTCCGAGACCCGGGCCGCGCGCGGGGTGCTCCACCCCGACCACTACGACACCGAGCTGAACTGGCCGGAGCGCTGGGACGCCCTGCGCGCCCGGGTCGCGAAGACCGGGATGCGCAACTCCCTGCTGCTCGCCATCGCGCCGACCGCGACGATCGCCTCGATCGCCGGCGTGTACGAGTGCATCGAGCCGCAGGTCTCCAACCTGTTCAAGCGCGAGACGCTCAGCGGTGAGTTCCTCCAGGTCAACGCCTACCTGGTGGACGAGCTGAAGAAGCTCGGCGTGTGGGACGCCCGCACCCGTGAGGCGCTGCGCGAGGCCAGCGGTTCGGTGCAGGGCTTCGCCTGGATCCCCGAGGACGTGCGGGCGCTGTACCGCACGGCGTGGGAGATCCCGCAGCGCGGTCTGATCGACATGGCGGCGGCCCGTACGCCGTTCCTCGACCAGAGCCAGTCGCTCAACCTGTTCCTGGAGACGCCGACGATCGGCAAGCTCTCCTCCATGTACGCGTACGCCTGGAAGCAGGGGCTGAAGACGACGTACTACCTGCGTTCACGCCCGGCGACCCGGATCGCCCGTGCCGCGTCCGGCCAGACGTCGGCCGCCGCCCCCATTCCCGTACAGCAGGCTTCGGCTCCTGACGCGGACGCCATCGCCTGCTCCCTCGAAAACCCCGAGTCCTGCGAGGCCTGCCAGTAATGAGCTCCACCGAAGACAAGAACCTGCTCGACCCGGGATTCGAGCTGACCCTGCGTCCCATGCGCTACCCGGACTTCTACGAGCGCTACCGGGACGCGATCAAGAACACCTGGACCGTCGAGGAGGTCGACCTCCACTCGGACGTCGCCGACCTCGCGAAGCTGTCGCCGGGCGAGCAGCACATGATCGGCCGACTGGTGGCGTTCTTCGCGACCGGTGACTCGATCGTCTCGAACAACCTCGTGCTGACGCTGTACAAGCACATCAACTCCCCGGAGGCGCGGCTGTACCTGTCGCGGCAGCTCTTCGAGGAGGCCGTGCACGTCCAGTTCTATCTGACGCTCCTGGACACCTATCTGCCCGACCCGGACGACCGGGCGGCGGCGTTCGACGCGGTCGAGGAGATCCCCTCGATCCGCGAGAAGGCGCAGTTCTGCTTCAAGTGGATGGACTCCGTCGAGAAGATCGAGCGGCTGGAGACGAAGGCGGACCGCCGTCGCTTCCTGCTGAACCTGATCTGCTTCGCGGCCTGCATCGAGGGGCTGTTCTTCTACGGGGCGTTCGCCTACGTGTACTGGTTCCGCTCGCGCGGTCTGCTGCACGGTCTCGCCACGGGCACCAACTGGGTGTTCCGTGACGAGACGATGCACATGAACTTCGCGTTCGAGGTCGTGGACACCGTCCGCAAGGAGGAGCCGGAACTCTTCGACGACGAGCTCCAGCAGCAGGTCACCGACATGCTGAAGGAGGCCGTCGAGGCGGAGCTCCAGTTCGGCCGCGACCTGTGCGGCGAGGGCCTGCCGGGCATGAACACCGAGTCGATGCGCGAGTACCTGGAGTGCGTCGCCGACCAGCGGCTCGCCCGCCTCGGCTTCCCGACGGTGTACGGCTCGGAGAACCCGTTCTCCTTCATGGAGTTGCAGGGCGTCCAGGAGCTGACGAACTTCTTCGAGCGCCGCCCGTCCGCCTACCAGGTGGCGGTCGAGGGCTCGGTCGGGTTCGACGACGACTTCTAGGCCCCTTCCGGATTCCGTACGACAGAAGGCCCCACCGTGCCGAGCACGGTGGGGCCTTCCGCGTCCTGTCACGGCAGGACGAGGAACGGCGGAACAGAAAATGATTGGACCAGACCAATTCTCGGCGTGCACACTCTCAGATCGATCACGCCCGACCGGGCCCGGATCGTTTCAGAGAGGCGGACATGCCCGTCATAGAAGTGGCCGACCTCGTCAAGGAGTTCAGCCGACCCACACGGCAGGAGGGCCGCTTCGCGGGCCTCCGTACGCTGCTGACGCGTGAGCAGACCGTCAAGCGTGCCGTCGACGGCGTGAACTTCACGGTCCAGCAGGGCGAGATGGTCGGCTATCTCGGCCCCAACGGTGCGGGAAAGTCCACCACCATCAAGATGCTCACCGGCATCCTCGTCCCGACCTCCGGCACGGTCACGGTCGCCGGTGCCACACCCTGGCGGGACCGGTCCCGCAACGCCCGCCGGATAGGCGTGGTCTTCGGCCAGCGCAGCCAGCTCTGGTGGGACCTGCCGCTGCGGGACTCGCTCTGGCTGATCAGCCGCCTCTACGACGTTCCGGAGGCCCGGTTCCGCGAGAGGCAGCGGCAGTTCAGCGAGGTGCTCGGCCTCGGTCCGTTCCTCGACACTCCCGTCCGCCAGCTCTCCCTGGGCCAGCGGATGCGCGGCGACCTCGCCGCCGCGATGCTCTACGACCCGGACATCCTCTATCTGGACGAGCCGACCGTCGGGCTCGACGTCATCGCCAAGGAGCGGATACGCACCTTCGTCGGGGAGCTGAACCGCGCATCGGGCACCACGGTCGTCCTCACCACCCACGACCTCGACGACGTCGAGGAACTCTGCGACCGGATCATCCTCATCGACCACGGCAAGGTCGCCTACGACGGCGCGGTGGACGAGCTGAAGGCCCGCTACGCGCCGCACCGCGAACTCGTGGTGCAGACCGACCGGCTGGAGAGCGTCGAAGGCGCGGAGGTCGTCCGCCGCGAGGACGGCAAGGTGTGGCTGCGCTTCGACCCCGTCCGCACCCCGCCAGCCGAACTGGTGGCCGCGGTGCTGGAGCGGCACCGGGTGACCGACCTCTCGATCGTGGAACCCGAGCTGGAGAGCGTCATCCACCGGATCTACGCGGACCGCGGATGACCGCCCCGACGGCCCCAGCCTCCGCGAAGACGACCCCCGCCTCCGCGAAGCAGCCACTGAGGGCGCTGCTCCGGTCCCATCTCGCCTGCGCCCGGATGGAGTTCCGCGCCGCCCTCACCTACCGCACGGCCTATCTGTCGTCCTTCGCCATGATGCTCCTCCAGATCTGGCTGCTGACGGTGGTCTGGAAGGCCCTCTACGACGGCCGCGCGGAGGTGGACGGGCTCAGCCTCACCACCATGACGGCGTACGCGACGCTGACGACGCTCCAGTACCAGCTCGTCAGCCCGTGGCGGTCCTCCCCCATCGACCAGCGGGTACGGGAGGGCAAGGTCGCCGTGGACCTGCTGCGGCCCGTCGGCTTTCCCGGGCAGATGCTCTCCGGCCAACTCGGGTGGGCATCGGCCGCGGTCCCGGTCCTGGTGGTGGCCCTGCCGTTCGCGCTGCTGATCGGCGCGGGCCGGGCGCCCGCCTCGGCGGCCGCGGGGTTCGCCTACCCGGTGGCGCTGATCGGCGCGCTGCTCGTGAACCAGCTGCTCGGGCTGCTGCTGGGCATGGTCTCGTTCTGGACCCTGGAGGTCAGCGGCGCCCTGATGGCCTACCGCTTCGTCGCACAGTTCTTCTCCGGGGCCCTGGTCCCGTTGTGGTTCATGCCGGGACCGGTGAGGGCGGCCGCGGAATGGCTGCCGTTCCAGGCCACCGCGTACACCCCCGCGGCCGTCTACCTGGGCCAGGTCGAGGGCCTGGGCATCGTGGCCGCCCTAGGGGTCCAGCTCGCCTGGATCGGCGCGCTCGGCGCGCTGGCCGCGTTCGTCTGGTCGCGCGCCCGGCGCCGCGTCATGTCGCAGGGGGGATGAGGGCGATGCGAGGTGCACGCGTCTATCTGCTGCTGGCCGGTGCGGCGTTCCGGGCCGAGTTCCAGTACCGGGGGAACCTGTTCATCAACATCATCGGCGGCCTGTTCTACCAGGGCGTCGGGCTGGCGTTCATCTGGGCGGTGCTGGACCGCTTCGGGCAGGTCGGCGGCTGGGGCCTGGCGGAGATCGCCTTCCTCTACGGAATCAGGCTCACCGCCCACGGGCTGTGGCTGCTCCCCGGTCACCAGCTGATCCACGTCGACGAGGTCGTCATCGAGGGCGACTACGACCGCTATCTCGTCCGTCCGGTGCCACCGCTGGTCCAGCTCCTCACCCGCAGGGTCCGGCTGAGCTCGCTCGGTGACCTGGCGGGCGGAGTGGTTCTCCTGTCCATCGCCTCGGCCTCCGCGCCGGTCGACTGGTCACCGGGAGCCGTCTGCTTCCTCCTGCTCGCCGTGGTGGGCGGTGCGCTGGTGGAAGGTTCCCTGCAACTGGCCGCCTCCGCGCTGGTCTTCAGGATGAAGAGGGTCTCTCCCATCAAGTTCGCCATCGACATGATCTTCAGCGACTTCGGCAACTACCCGCTGAAGATCTTCGGCCCGGTGGCCGGCTTCGGGCTGACCTTCGTCTTCCCACTGGCCTTCGTCGCCTATCTGCCGGCGACGGTGCTGATGGAACGGGGGGAGGAACTGGCCGTGCCGGAATGGCTCGCCTGGGGCGCTCCGGCCATCGGCGTCGTGCTCATGTACGGCGCGTACCGCTTCTGGGAGCGGCAGTCCCGCCATTACGAGAGCAGCGGGCACTGAGCGGGACCGACCGTGCGAGCCTCTTGGGAGAATGCGCCCATGAGCAAGATCGTGAATTACAGCATGGCGAATCGTGGAGAGATCGCACAGTTCCTTCCCGCGAAGGACCTGAGCGCCGACGGCCTGCGGCTGCTGGACAAGATGCGGCAGGTGGCCCGCGCCCGTCAGGAAGACCTGGACCATCAGGGCGTGGACTGGGGGCTGCCGGTGCAGGACGCTCTGGAGCAACTCGTCTCCGGACGGGCCGACTCCCCCGCCGAATGGGCCGGAAGCGCCTACTACGCGGCTCTCCAGATAGTCATCGACCACAACGGCAGCGACATGTCCACGCTGGCGAGCTACCGCAGCCCCATCACCGTCTTCACCACTCTGGACGACCGACTGAGCGCGGCGGGCGTCGCCGCGGACCTGCTGCCCAGTCAGTACATCTTCAGCGGCCCGCCGTCCGAGATCGCCTTTCACATTCCCCGGCCCGTGGAAGGTTCGCCGGAAATCGGGTGCTGGCCGATGCAGAAGGCGGGGCCCGCCATCACGGCCTACCGCGAGGTGCTGGACCGGATCGACCCCGACCTCAGGTACGAACTGAACGAGCTGATCGAGGCTCTCGACGGCTGGTACGCGGAATGGGCTGACGGTGAAGGCTCGTTCTGGTGGGCCGAGGACACCTCGGTCTTCTTCTCCGTCGTCGGCTGAGCAGGTCTCGCCTCCGGGGCCGGCGGCGGGGCCCCCTAGGCCCTCGCCCAGCCCTTCGGGCGGGAGCGCCGCGTGGCCGCGACCGGCCGCGCGGCGCTTTCCGTCTCCGTGGGTTCCGCCTCCCTCCGGGCGGCGTCGCGCAGCTGGCGGTCGATGCGGCGCTCACGTGCGAGGCCGAGGCCCGCGGGGAGGAGGACGAGGGCGAGGAGGGCGGTCACGACGAGGTAGTTCAGGAAGAGGTTCATGCCTCTACCTTCGTCCGCCCGGAGCATTTTGGTCAGTGGCAGCACTGCCACACAGCATCGAATTACTGCCACACTGACCCCATGCTGAAAAATGTCGCCGTCCTGCTGCTGGACGAGGTCCACCCCTTCGAACTCGGCGTGCTGTGCGAGGTGTTCGGACTCGACCGCAGCGAAGAGGGCCTGCCGGTGCACGACTTCGCGGTGGTCTCCGCCGAGGGACCCCACCTGCGCACCCACGCGGGCTTCACCATCAGCACGCCCCACGGCCTGGACCGGCTGGAGGAGGCCGACCTCGTCGCCGTCCCCGCGAGCAGTCGCGTCATGGACCGGTCATACCCGGAAGAGGCCCTGTCGGCGCTGCGCCGGGCCGTGGAGCGCGGTGCGCGGGTGCTGAGCGTCTGTTCGGGGGCGTACGTCCTCGGCGCGGCCGGGCTGCTGGACGGCCGCCGCTGCACGACGCACTGGCGACACGCGGCGGATCTGGCCCGCCGCTACCCGAGGGCGATCGTGGAGCCGGACGTGCTGTACGTCGACGAGGGCCCGGTCATCACCTCGGCCGGGACCGCCGCCGGGATCGACGCCTGCCTGCATCTGGTCCGCCAGGAGTACGGGCAGGACGCGGCCAACACCATCGCCCGGCGGATGGTGGTCCCGCCGCACCGGGACGGCGGCCAGGCGCAGTACATCGACCGGCCGCTGCCCAGGAACGCCTGCGACACGGTCGGCGGGACCCTGGCGTGGATGGAGCAGCACCTCGACCAGGAGATGACGGTGGAACAGCTGGCCGCGCAGGCGCACATGTCGCCGCGCACCTTCGCCCGGCGGTTCCAGCAGGAGACCGGGACCACGCCCTACCGCTGGCTGCTGCGGCAGCGGGTGCTGCTGGCCCAGCACCTGCTGGAGACCTCCGACCGGACGATCGACACGATCGCGGGGCAGACGGGCTTCGGCACGGCGGCGACGCTGCGGCACCAGTTCGTGCGCACGCTCGGTACGACGCCGAACGCCTACCGCCGGACCTTCCGGGGCCCGGCGGCCACGGCCGACGCCGCCTGAGAGACCTCAGTCGTTGGGGACGGTCTCGTAGCGCGGCGTGCCCTCTTCCATCTGCCGCAGCGCGTCCTTGCGCTCCCGCTTGGAGAGCCGGTCGATGTACAGGTAGCCGTACAGGTGGTCCGTCTCGTGCTGGAGGCAGCGCGCGAAGTAGCCGGTGCCCTTGACCCGGATCGGGTTGCCCTGGGCGTCCTGGCCGCGCACCACCGCGTAGTCGGGGCGGGCGAGCGAGGCGTACGCGGTCGGGACCGAGAGGCAGCCCTCGTTGGAGTCGTCGAGCACCCGCATCTCGGGGGCCAGCTCCTCCAGGACCGGGTTGCAGACGACGCCCGTGTGGCGCTTGCCGTCGTCGTCCGGGCAGTCGTAGACGAAGACCTTCAGGTCCACGCCGATCTGGTTGGCCGCGAGGCCCACGCCCTCGGCCGTCTTCTGGCTGGCGAACATGTCGTCGATCAGCCGGGCCAGCTCGTCGTCGAACGCGGTGACGTCCTTGCACTCCTTGTGGAGCACCGGGTTGCCCACGACCGTGATCGGACGCGAGGTGCCGCGCGCGCGGTAGGCCGCCTCGCGCTCCTCGCAGTCCTCGGTGTCGACGACGAACCCCTCGTCGTCCACGTCGATCCGCCCGTCCGTCTCCTGCTGCGACATGTCCGCCGTACGCCTTCCTGCAAAACCTGGGGGAACCGCACCGCGATCGGTGCGCCTACAGCCTACGGGCAGCGGTCAGCAGACTTCTTCGAGATCCCGCCACTCGCGGCTGTCCGGGCTGTCGGCGACCCAGCCGTCCAGCAGCCCGCGCACCAGTCCGGCGGGTGCGGCGAGACCGCACTCGCGCTCGGGCACCCAGAGGTCGCCGGCCCCGGCGGTGCGGTGGCCGAGCGGCCCGGGGTGGCCCGGCTCGCTGTGGTCGTGCGGGTCCAGGTGCTCCCCGTCGCCCTCGTCACTCTCCATCCGGCTCTCCGAGCACGCCCGGCACAGCAGGCGCACGGACGAGGACCAGTCCTCGGCGGCGAACCCGGCGTCCGACGCCAGCTTCTCCAGCGCGTCCCGGTCCTCCTCGGTCGCCGCCTCCAGCAGCACCACCCAGGTCGGCACCGGGGAGGGCGCCCACAGCTCGATCTCGTCGAACACCGGATACGCGGGCCCGGCCGCGGTGACCCGCTCGCCGTTGGGCACCCCGTCGTGCAGGACGACCTCGCCCCAGCGCCGCCCGGAGGACGGCAGCGGGATCGAGAGCACCTCGATGCGGGCCGGGTCGAGCCGACGGCCCCAGACCACCTCGGCCTCGCCCTCCGGCGAGAGCCGCACGGCGGCGCTGCCCAGCTCCATGCCGGTCGGCTCGGTGGTGGCCGCGCTGTGCTGGCCGCCGCCGGGGACCTTCAGCCCGTACGCCTGCCAGGCCCGCCGCGCCAGCGGCCAGTCCTGCAGCGCGGTGGCCGCGATCCCCACGTTCCACCAGTCCGGGGCGCCGGACTCGCGGTCCAGCAGCGCGACCGCCCGCAGGCCCGCCGCGCGCGCCTGCTCCCAGTCGTGCCGGAACTTGTGCAGCAGTGCCAGATTGAACCAGGACTCCGAGAGCCAGGGCTCCAGATCCGCCGCACGCGTCAGCAGCGCCCCCGCGTCCTCGTACCGGCCGTCGCCGATCAGCGTGAACGCGCGGTCCGTGGCCTGCCGCCAAGAGGCGGACGGCCGATGCCGTACCTTCCCGAAGATCCTCACGATTCCCGCCTGTCCCGACTGGACACCCTCGTCATCCACTCTGCTTTCGCATCCAACCATGCCCGGGTGGACGCCCGCTCATTACCCATGGGTTACCCAGCTCCGGCCGGGGTCAGACCGCCCCGCGCGAGGACGCGTCCCAGCGCCTCGACCACCTGTGGCTGGTGGTCGTGCCCGGTGCCGAGCCTGAGCTGCTCCAGCGCGCCGAGCGGCCCGCCGACGCATTCCCCGCACAGGTCGTCGTATGCGTTGACCGTCCTGACGATCCTGGCGGCGAGCAGTTGTTCCCGGTACGGATCGGCCTGCTGCTCCACCACCGCCGCGACCTCAGGACCGGCCCCGGTACGGCGGACCACGGCCCCGCCGAGCAGGGCGATCCGGCGCTGCTCGGCGGCCGGCAGCCGGGCGGTCGCCCCGTCGGCGACCGGGTCGAGGAGGGAGAGCTGGCCGATGTCGTGCATCAGGGCGGCGTGCTCCAGGACGGTCAGCCGGGGCCCGGTCAGCCCCAGTTCCCGGCCCACGGCGGTGGCGAGCGCCGCGACCCGGCGGGCGTGGCCGGGCGGGGTGTACCCGGCGATCTCGGTGGCGCGGGCGAGCGAGGCCATCGTCTGCCCGCAGGTCGTGCGGGCGGCGGTGTACCGGCGGGCGGAGACCTGGGTGAGCAGCAGCGGCCCGCACAGCACCGCCGGCGCCCACGGTCCGGCGACCGCGACGCCCAGTGCCGTCACGACCCCGGTCGCCCCGATCGCGGTCCCGACCCCGGCGAGCGCGCGCACCTCGTCGACCAGGAGCGATCCGTACGGGGGCAGGGCACCGGGCCCCTCGGCGCGGGCCGCCGAACGCGCCAGGAGGGCGGCGAGCACGGCGTCGCACAGGGCGGTCAGCGTCAGGACCCCGAGCGGGAACAGCGGGAACCACGGACCGTCGCCGAACCAGCGCTCGGCCTGCCCGGAGGCGTACAGCGGCTGGAAGCAGACCGCCGCGAAGCCCACGGTCAGGGTC
Source organism: Streptomyces globisporus (assembly GCF_003501885.1). GTDB lineage: Bacteria > Actinomycetota > Actinomycetes > Streptomycetales > Streptomycetaceae > Streptomyces > Streptomyces globisporus_D. Next base: position 9,924 of record NZ_QWFA01000137.1, on the reverse strand, counting down.
CTGCGGGCGGCCCGGTCGGCGTCCGTGCGACGGCCGCGCGCCCTGCGCGGTACGGCGGCGAGCGCCTGCGCGGCGACCACCACGGCGATCGCCTGGAGCGCCCCGTGCGTGGTCGGCCGCCCGGCGCTGTCCCCGAGCAGGGCGTACGCGAGCGCCCCGGCCGCGGCGAGCGGCGCGGGCTCCCGCTCCCCGGCGGCGCCCCGGCGGACCAGCTCACCGGCGGCGACCAGGAGCCCGAAGACCAGGGCGAGGCCCGGCTCGGCGAGTCCGTGCACCGATGTGTGGGCGAGCGCGGCGAGGGCGAGGAGCAGGGCGGCCCCGCGCACCGCGAGGACGGCCGGGGCGAGCGGGTCGCTCCCGTACGGGGCCCTCACCGGCGGCGGTCCCGGAACGGCCCGGACAGCGGAGCGGCGCTCCGGGCGTGCGGGATCGGGGGCGTGTCCTGGCGGAGCCCGGTCGCCGCACCGAACGGCTCGCGCGGTTCGTCGGCCGTGACGGCGGTGTCGGCGGCGCTCCAGCCGTGCCGGCGCAGGGCGCGGTCCAGCGCCCCCACCATCTGCGGGTCGAACTGGCTGCCCGCGCACCGCTTCAGCTCGGCGAGCGCGGCGGGGACCGGGCGGGCGCGGCGGTAGGAGCGGGTGGAGGTCATCGCGTCGAAGGCGTCGGCGACGGCCACGACCCGGGCGAACTCGGGGATGCGCGAGCCGCTGAGCCCGTACGGGTAGCCGCTGCCGTCGAGCCGTTCGTGGTGGTGCAGGATCGCGTCGCGGGCCTCGTCCAGGAAGCCGATGCCCCGGACGATCTCGTGCCCGTACTCCGGGTGCAGCTCCATGACGCGCCGCTCCTCCGGGGTGAGCGGACCGTCCTTGCGCAGCACCCGGGTGGGGACGCCGAGCTTGCCGATGTCGTGCAGGATCCCGGCGAACCGGAGCCCCTCCACCCGGCGGTCGTCCATGCCGAGTTCACGGGCGATCAGAACGGAGGCCCGGCCGACGCGTTCGCTGTGGCCACGGGTGTAGGTGTCCTTGATGTCGACGGCGTGCACCAGGGCGCGGATGGTGGCGCGGTGGGCGGACCGTTCGCGGTGGTACTGCGCGAACACCCAGCAGGAGAGGTACATCGGGAGCAGCACGAGGAGCGCCGAGAGCGGGCCGTACGGGCTCCGCCACAGGACGGCCGTCATCAGCCCGGCGAGCGCGTGCACCAGATGCGGACCGAGGGCCGGCGGCAGGAGTTCGTACACGCTGCGGAGCACGGGTCTGCGTTCCGCCGCCGCGAGGACGACGGCGTCGAGCGCGGTCAGCACCAGGCTGAAGGCGAGCGCCGCGGCGCAGGCGGGCAGCAGGGCGCGGGGGAAGTCCGGGGCCGCTCCCCCGCCGCCGAGGGTCGCGGGGCCGCCGAGGACGGCGTACGCCCAGGAGGCGGCGGCGCACGTGAGGGCGAGTTGCGCGGCCCGCCAGATCCGGCGGGCCGCGTACGGCGGCTGCTCGACCCGCCCGGCCAGGGAACCGCTCGCCGCCACCAGCGCGGCGGCCGCGGGCGGCAGCAGGAAGGCGGCGGCGAGGAGGATCGGGAGGAACGCTCCGGCGGCGACCGGTCCGGGGCCTCCGGACGGGGAGCGGCGGCCGACCGCCCCGCAGCCGAGCCCGAGGGCGGCCAACAGCACAGCCGTGCCCCAGGGGACCGGGGCATCGGGGGCGTACGCGGGGAGCGTGCACCAGATCGCGCAGAGGACGGCGGCCAGGATGCAGGCACGCGCCGCCGCCGGTGTGCCGCTCACGCCCGCACTCGCCCCCCAGCATGGTCGATGGACGCGCCACGCTAGCGAGTTGTGCGGCTCACCGAGCCGCTACGGATCCGATTAGCACATTCGGGTGACTATTCGGCGGCGGTCGCCGACCGGTCCGTTTCCTGCACGGTCACGTCCTGATCGGGCACGGCCTCGCCGGCCCGGATCAGGTCGATCCGGCCCATCACCTTGGAGCGCAGGTCGGTCGGGACGTCGTCCTGTCCGCAGCAGCGCTTGACCAGCTTCTTCACGGCCTGTTCCAGGCCGTACTTCTCCAGGCACGGGGAGCACTCCTCGAAGTGCACCTCGAACTTCGTGCAGTCGCCCTCGGGCATCTCCCGGTCGAGAAACTCGTAGAGATGGTCGAGGACCTCCGAGCAATCCGTCTCGTGCGGCTCTCCGCAGCTCATGAGGCCGAGCCCTTCCGATCGTCCGAGTCACCGGCACCGGCCGCGACGAGCCCGCGCTCACGGGCGTAGTCCTCCAGCATGCCGCGCAGCTGGCGACGGCCGCGGTGCAGCCGGGACATCACCGTACCGATGGGAGTCCCCATGATGTCCGCGATCTCCTTGTAGGCAAAGCCCTCGACATCGGCGAGATACACGGCGATGCGGAACTCCTCGGGAATCGCCTGGAGCGCCGACTTCACGTCGGAGTCCGGGAGATGGTCGAGGGCCTGGGACTCCGCCGAGCGCAGACCGGTCGACATGTGCGACTCGGCCCGGGCCAGCTGCCAGTCCTCGATCTCCTCGGCGGCGCTGCGCTGGGGTTCCCGCTGCTTCTTGCGGTACGAGTTGATGAAGGTGTTGGTGAGGATGCGGTACATCCACGCCTTGAGGTTGGTGCCCTCACGGAACTGATGGAAGGAGCCGTACGCCTTCGCGTAGGTCTCCTGGACCAGATCCTCGGCATCGGCGGGGTTGCGCGTCATGCGCAGCGCGGCCGAGTACATCTGGTCGAGAAAGCCGAGCGCGTCCCGCTCGAAGCGCGCGTTGCGCTCGGCGGGCGTCTCGGGTGCGCGGCCGTCGTCGGTCCCTGTGTCGGTCCCAGTGACCGGACCCACCTCCTCCAACGATGTGGCGGAGCCGAAACCGGACCCGCTCGCCTCGGAGAATAGTCGACCTTGCCTGGTGGCGGCCTGTCGATTACCCCCGCCCAGGGGCCGCTCGGAGGTGGTCCTCGCCGCAGGCAGCACGGTCCACTCCAGGTCAGCGGCGTTCGAGCGGCTGGGGCAGATGGTCGAACCCATGCGACGGACTCCCTCTCCACGTACGACGTTGTTGTACCGACGTCCCGAACAACAGCGCCCCGGCGCGGAGCATTCCCGGGACCGGTGACACGCGTGCGACGGGCGTGCCGGCCGGCGGGCGCCGGGTCATCCGAGTGACGTGAGCCACCCGGTGACCGCTTCGGTGAGGATGCCCATCGCCTGTTCCTCGGTCAGGCCGGACCGCTTCGGCACCGCGAACCCGTGGTCGCCGTGGGGCACTTCGGCCAGCGTGTACGAGCCGGGCGGGAATTCGCCGGGCTTGCCGAACGGGTCGTTGCCGCCCTGCACGACCAGCGTGGGCACGCCGGTGCCGAGGAGTTCGTCGGCGCGGGACTTCTCGGGCTTGCCCGGGGGGTGCAGCGGGAAGCTGAGCGCGAGGACGGCGACCGCGCCCAGTTCGGTGGCGGTCCGGCAGGCGACGCGGGCCCCGGCGCTGCGGCCTCCGGCGATGACGGGGAGCCCGGGGGCGGCGAGGGCGGGCCACAGTCCGCGCCAGCCGGCGTCCAGGGTCTTCGGGGCGGGCGCGACCTTCTTGCCGGCCACCCGCCAGGGCTGCTCCACCAGGGCGACGGTGACGCCGTGTCCGGGCAGGGCGGCGGCGAGCGCCTTCAGGTCACGGGCCTCGATCCCGCCGCCCGCCCCGTGGCTCACGGCGAGCACGCGGCGGGGTGCGGATGCGGGGACCCAGGTGATCCGGGCCTCACCGGCGTCGGTGGTGACGTTCTGCGTACGTGGTTGACGGCTCACCGCGCCATCCTCCCCCGCGTACGCCTCAGAACAGCGTGGACTCCTCCGGTGCGGCCAGTTCCTCCAGCAGTTCGGGCCCGTTGTTGCGGACGTTGCTGACGGCGGTGGCGACCGGATAGGCGCGCATCAGCCCGCCGGGCGGCGGCTCCAGCAGGGCCCGCAGCTCGTCCTCGCCGGTGCGCGAGGGGTCCAGCCAGGCGTCCCAGCGGTCCGGGGTGAGCATGAGCGGCATCCGGGGGTGGATGTCGGCGAGCGCACCGGGCCCTTCGGCGGGGGCGACGGCCAGCGGCGTGGTCTCCGCCTCGGTGGTGATCACCGAGCACGTCACCCACCAGGCGCTCTCGTGGTCGCCGGGCAGGGTCGCATCGCGCCAGAACTCGTACAGTCCGGCCATCGCGAAGACGGAGCCGTCGGCGGGGGTGACGAAGTACGGCTGCTTGCGGGGGCGCTTCCTGCCCTTCTTCTCCTCCAGCTGCCGCTCCTCCGCGCCGGTGACCCACTCGTAGTAGCCGTCGGCGGGCAGGATGCAGCGGCGCTGGGCGAAGGCGCGGCGGAAGGAGGGCTTCTCGTGCACGGTCTCCGCGCGGGCGTTGATCATCCGGGCGGCCCCGTCGGGGGTCTTGGACCAGGACGGCACGAGCCCCCATTTCAGGGCGCGCAGCTGGCGAACCGGACGCCGGTCGTCCGCGTCTTTAACAGGACGCTCCAGAACCGCGTAGACCTCTTTGGTCGGCGCCACGTTCCAGTCCGGCTCCAGGGTCTCGGTGGGCTCCCACTTCTCGACGCCGAAGAGTCCGGTCAGGTCCTCGGGCTTCCGACTCGCCGCATACCGTCCGCACATAAGTGCCAGACTGCCACGAACGCCCGCCCCGACCGCAAGGAGTCGCCCGGCCGATGAACAGCACCGAATTGGGCGATCTGTGGGATCGCGTGACCGGCACCCAGTCCGCTCCCGAGCAGTGGCTGGTGGTGGTGACGGCCACGCTCGCGCTCATCGCGGTCGTACCGAACCCGATATGGCGGCTCGCCCGCAACACGATCACCATCGCGCACGAGGGCGGCCACGGCCTGGTGGCCCTGCTCACCGGGCGCCGGCTCTCCGGCATCCGGCTGCACTCGGACACCAGCGGGCTGACCGTGAGCCGGGGCAAGCCGACGGGGATCGGCATGATCCTCACGGCGGCGGCGGGCTACACGGCCCCGTCCCTGCTGGGCCTGGGTGGCGCCTGGCTGCTGACGAACGGCAGGATCACCCTCCTGCTGTGGGTGGCGACGGCCCTGCTCGCGGTGATGCTGGTGATGATCCGCAATGTGTACGGGGCCCTCACCGTCATCCTGACCGGCACCACGTTCCTCCTGGTGTCCTGGCTGGCCTCCTCCGACGTGCAGTCGGCGTTCGCGTACGTGGTGGTGTGGTTCCTGCTGCTGGGCGGGGTGCGGCCGCCGTTCGAGCTCCAGTCCAAGCGGCGGTACGGCGGCGCCCCGGACTCCGACGCGGACCAGCTGGCCCGCCTCACGCACGCCCCGGCGGTGCTGTGGCTGTTCCTCTTCCACGCGGTGTCGCTGTGCTCGCTGATCGGCGGCGGACGGTGGCTGCTGGGCTGGTGAGGCCGGAGGGACCGGCGCGGTCCGTACCACTCTCTGGTTACGGGATGATTTCCGCCCTTTTGGTCAGGATCCGGGTCGACGTAAAGCCACTAAAGTAATGGCCATGACCGAGAGCTCCGTGCAGCCCGCCCTCTGGCCCGCCCCCCATGCGAGCGGGGCCGTCGACGCCACCGTCACCGTGCCCGGATCGAAATCGGTCACCAACCGCGCGCTCGTGCTGGCCTCGCTGGCCGCCGAGCCGGGCTGGCTGCGCCGCCCGCTGCGCTCCCGCGACACCCTGCTCATGGCCGACGCGCTGCGCGCCATGGGCGTCGGCATCGAGGAGACCGTCTCCTCCTCGTCCGCGAGCAGCCCGTCCGCCGCGGCCTCCCCGGACAGCTCGGGCGAGGCCTGGCGGGTCATCCCGGCCGGGCTGCACGGCCCGGCCACGGTCGACGTCGGCAACGCGGGCACGGTCATGCGCTTCCTGCCGCCCGTCGCCACGCTCGCCGACGGCCCGATCCGCTTCGACGGCGACCCCCGCTCCTACGAACGCCCCCTGACCGGCGTGATCGAGGGCCTGCGGGCGCTCGGTGCGCGGATCGACGACGACGGGCGCGGCGCGCTGCCGCTCACCGTGCACGGCGGCGGGGCGCTGGAGGGCGGCCCGGTCTCGATCGACGCCTCGTCGTCCTCGCAGTTCGTCTCGGCGCTGCTGCTGTCGGCACCGCGGTTCAACCAGGGCGTGGAGGTCCGGCACACCGGGGCCGTGCTCCCCTCGATGCCGCACATCCGGATGACCGTCGACATGCTGCGGGCCGTCGGCGCCCAGGTGGACGAGCCGGAGACGGGCGGTGAGCCCAACGTCTGGCGGGTCTCCCCCTCCGCCCTGCTCGGCCGCGACCTGACGATCGAGCCGGACCTCTCCAACGCCCAGCCGTTCCTGGCCGCGGCCCTGGTGACCGGCGGCCGGGTCACGATCCCGGACTGGCCCGAGCGCACCACCCAGCCGGGCGACGCGCTGCGCGAGATCTTCACCGCGATGGGCGGCTCCTGCGAGCTGACCGAACGCGGACTGACCTTCACCGGTACGGGCCGGATCCACGGCATCGACGTGGACCTCGGCGAGGTCGGCGAGCTGACCCCGGGCATCGCGGCGGTCGCCGCCCTGGCCGACTCCCCCTCCACGCTGAGCGGGGTCGCCCATCTGCGGCTGCACGAGACGGACCGGCTGGCCGCGCTGACCAAGGAGATCAACGAGCTGGGCGGCGATGTCACCGAGACCGCCGACGGACTGCACATCCGCCCGCGCCCGCTGCACGGCGGCGTCTTCCACACGTACGACGACCACCGCATGGCCACCGCGGGCGCGATCATCGGCCTGGCGGTGAAGGGCGTGGAGATCGAGAACGTGGGAACGACCGCCAAGACCCTGCCGGACTTCCCGGACCTGTGGACCGGAATGCTCGGAGCCTAGGGACGACCATGCGCCGCTACGGGAAGAACCCCGACGAGGACGACATCCGCGTCCGCCCCAACCGCAAGGGCAACCGGCCGCGTACGCACATCCGGCCCAAGCACGAGGACGCCGAGGACGGCATGGTCCTCACCGTCGACCGGGGCCGGCTCACCTGCCTCGTCGACGGCCGGACCGTCGTCGCGATGAAGGCCCGCGAGCTGGGGCGGAAGGCCGCCGTGGTGGGCGACACCGTCTCCATCGTCGGTGATCTCTCCGGCGAGAAGGACACCCTGGCCCGGATCGTGCGGATCGCCCCGCGCCGTACGGTGCTGCGCCGCACGGCCGACGACGACGATCCGTACGAGCGCGTGGTCGTCGCCAACGCCGACCAGCTGGCGATCGTCACCGCGCTGGCCGACCCGGAGCCCCGCCCTCGCATGATCGACCGCTGTCTGGTGGCGGCGTACGACGGCGGGCTCACCCCGCTGCTCGTGCTGACCAAGTCCGACCTGGCGTCGCCGGACAAGCTGCTGGAGGCGTACACCCCGCTCGGCGTCCCGTACATGGTGACCAGCCGCGAGGAGCTGGAGAACGGCGACGCGGCGGAGCGGGTGCGCCAGCTGCTGGAGGGCAAGGTCACCGCCTTCGTCGGGCACTCCGGGGTCGGCAAGACGACGCTGGTCAACGCCCTGGTGCCGGAGGACCGGCGGCGGACCACCGGCAACGTCAACGCCGTCACCGGCCGGGGCCGGCACACCACCACCTCGGCCCTCGCGCTGCCGCTGCCCGGCGACCGGGGCTGGGTGGTCGACACCCCGGGCGTGCGCTCCTTCGGGCTGCACCACGTCGACCCGTCGCGCGTCATCCACGCCTTCCCGGACCTGGAGCCGGGCACCGAGGAGTGCCCGCGCGGCTGCACCCACGACGGCAACCAGCCCGAATGCGCGCTGGACGCCTGGGTGGCCGAGGGTCACGCCGACCCGGCGCGCCTGGACTCCCTGCGCCGGCTCCTCGACACCCGCGAGCGGCGCGAGGGCGACTGACGGCGCATCCGGCCGCAATCGGCCGGGCGGCGCGGGCATGTTTGCGAGCTTCAACGACCGGTAAAGGCATAATCGCACCGAGTGGGACGAAGCCGTCACCTATGCGGGAGGCAACTGACGATGGCGTGGCTGCTGGTCGTGGTCGCAGGACTGCTGGAGACCGGCTTCGCCGTGTGTCTGAAGCTCTCCCACGGATTCACCCGGCTCTGGCCGACGATCGCGTTCGCCGTCTTCGCGCTCGGCAGCTTCGGGCTGCTGACCCTGGCGCTGCGGAAACTGGACGTCGGCCCGGCGTACGCGGTGTGGACCGGGATCGGGGCCGCCGGGACCGCGATCTACGGCATGATCTTCCTCGGCGATGTGGTCTCCACCCTGAAGCTGGTGTCGATCTCCCTGGTGATCATCGGTGTGATCGGCCTCCAGCTGTCCGGCTCGGCCCACTGACCCCAGCCGCCCTCTCCAGAACCGCCGGCCGCGCCGCCTCCCGGACGAGTCGGAGCGCGCGGCTGTCCGCGACGTCGTCGCCCGGCACCGGAACGATCACACAGGACAGCGCGAGGCGCAGGACGGTCTCGCAGCGCCCGGCGGCGACTCCGGGCGACGCCGCCGCCATCCGGTCCCGTACCAGCGCGAGCAGTTCACCGGGCTCCGGCGGCGGCTTCCCGCCCGTACGCCCCCGGGACCCCGGCCGCCGGTCCGGGCGGGGCAGCCCTTCCGCCCAGTGCCCCGTGAGCAGCGCCCTGACCAGCGCGTCCTGGCGGGCGGCCCGGAGGGTCCAGAGCGCGACGGCGGCCGGACGGTCGGGCGCGGGGGCGCTCAGCGCGCGGTCGACCCCGGCGAGATAGCCGTCGGCGGCCCCGCGCAGAAGTGCCCCGGCCAGTCCGCCCTTGGTGCCGAACTCGTTGTAGAGGGTCTGGCGCGAGACACCGGCCAGGGTGGCGACGTCGACCATGCGCACGGCGCGCCAGGGCCGGTCGGCCAGGGCCCGGAGGGCGGCGTCCAGCAAGGCCTGCCGCGCTGTCGGCATCGTCGCCTCCCCCGCCCCGGGATCCTGCCGTTCAGAGTTGACGCGCTCCCGGGGGCTGTCAAGGGTTCCGGGCGGCAGGGGCGCTGTAGCCCGCGTCCGGCGGCGCTGGATACTGTTGCGGCATGTCCGACTACCACGATGATCTGCGCCTCGCCCACGTACTGGCGGATGCCGCCGACGCCGCGACGATGGACCGGTTCAAGGCTCTCGACCTGAAGGTGGAGACCAAGCCGGACATGACGCCGGTGAGCGAGGCCGACAAGGCCGCCGAGGAGCTGATCCGGGGCCATCTGCATCGGGCCCGCCCGAGGGACGCGATCCTGGGCGAGGAGTACGGGGTCGAGGGCACCGGTCCGCGGCGCTGGGTGATCGACCCGATCGACGGCACCAAGAACTATGTGCGCGGTGTGCCGGTGTGGGCGACGCTGATCTCGCTGATGGAGGCGGGCGACGAGGGCTTCCGGCCGGTGGTGGGCGTGGTCTCCGCGCCCGCGCTGAACCGGCGCTGGTGGGCGGCGAAGGGCGCGGGCGCGTACACCGGCCGCAGCCTCACCTCCGCGACCCGGATGCACGTGTCGAAGGTGGGGCGGATCGCGGACGCCTCGTTCGCGTTCTCCTCGCTGTCGGGCTGGGAGGAACAGGGCCGCCTCGACGGTCTCCTGGACCTCACCCGGGCCTGCTGGCGGACGCGGGGTTACGGGGACTTCTGGCCGTACATGATGGTCGCCGAGGGTTCCGTGGACATCTGCGCGGAGCCGGAGCTGTCGCTGTGGGACATGGCGGCGCCCGCGATCGTCGTCCAGGAGGCGGGCGGCCGGTACACCTCGCTGGACGGGGAGGACGGCCCGGGCGGCGGAAACGCGGCGGCCTCGAACGGCCTCCTCCACGACGAGCTGCTGGGCTACCTCAACCAGCGCTACTGAACCCGCGCTCGACCGGCGCTGCCGAACCGTGCCGCCCCGGCGGCACGGTTCGGCAGCGCCGGTCGAGCGCGGGTTCAGT
>NZ_QWFA01000136.1 GCF_003501885.1 Streptomyces globisporus | reverse complement strand
GGACGGCTGGGTGCTGGGGCGGCTGGCCGCGGTGGTGGCGGGGGCGGCGGTCGCGGCGCTGGCCGAGCGGTGGTGGAGCCCCGGGGCCGCGCTGGGCGCGGTGGTGATGGCTGCCGGTGCGCTGGTCCTGGAGACGGTCCCGGCGCGAGGCCGGTTCCGGCCGGGCAAGGGGAAGCCCCGGCCGGATCGGGGGAATCCAGCCGGGGCGGCTTGAGTGCGGGCGTGAAGGGCGGTCGCCTCTCGGCGGAGGGCTCCATGGGGCTTCGGCGGTGCCGATCGTCCCCATGGGCTACAGGTGAGGCCCGGGGACACTGTCCCCCTCACACCCACGTATAGATGAACGATAAACCATCCCGGGGTGTTCCCGGGAATCCGCCCCCGCGGATGTGATCCACGGCACGGAATTCCCGACTCTTCCCCTGGTCAGGCCGCTTTCGGTCAGCTTCCGGACGTCTCGGCGGTGCCGTAGCGGCGGCGGAACTGCTCGACGCGGCCCTCCGTGTCGAGCACCTGGGTGCCGCCGGTGTAGAACGGGTGACTCGCCGACGAGGTCTCCACGTCGATGACGGGGTAGGTGATGCCGTCCTGCCACTCCACGCGCTCGCCGGAGTCGGCGGTCGAGCTGATCAGGAAGGCGACGTCGGCCGCGCGGTCGCGGAAGACCACGGGACGGGTCACGGGGTGGATACGGGGCTTCATCGATGCGTTCCTTCCTCACCGCGCACAGCGGTGGCGTACAGAGTGACGGGCCCTTGCGTGCGGAGCCTCTTCCGAACGGTCAGCGGACCTCGCGGAACAGCACGTGCCGGCCGACCGCGGAGTCGAACTTGCGGAGCTCCAGCCGGTCGGGGTCGTTGCGGCGGTTCTTGCGCGTGACATAGCTGCGGCCGGTTCCGGCGGTGGACCGGAGAGTGACGACGGGCCTGGTCTCGCTGCGTGCCATGGGCGCCTCCCAAGATCTCCGACGACCCCAGCCCCCTACCGGGAATGGGATTCGTTTTCGTTCTGGTGAGGTAACGCGGGCCTGCCCCTCGGCATTCCCGGCACCCGCACACCCCTCCCGCACCCCCGCGGATTGTCCGCCACACCGCGAAACGGGCCGCCAACTCGCCTCACGCGCAAGCCTGTTCGGATTGCCGCCCCCTCCGGACAGCCGCTGGCATATGCCATAAGCAACTACGCAACGAGTGTTGCCAAATCCCTTACGGCCAGCCGCGGCCTGTGCGACAGTCGGTAGCGGTCCACCCTTCAGAACCGGCTAGGCCGCGCCTGTAACGGAGTACGAGATGCCGTCCCCCCTCTTCGCGGACCGCCCCGCACCACAGCTTCCCGCGCACGACGCCGTCGACGACCTGATCCACCGCACGCGCCGGCTGCGCGGGGACGTGGACGCCGTCCGGCAGGACACCGTCATGATCGACGAGGATGACCCGCAGCTGCGCTGGCAGCGCGCCCTGTGCGAGCTGGCCGTGCACCATCTGGACACCCTCGACGAGCACCTGGGCCAGCTCAGGGCCGGTCTGCCGGGCCCGCTCTCCGCCCCCGAGGGCGCGGAGGCGCCGGAGGACCCGAGGGCCGGTTCCCTGCTGAGCCGGGTGGGCAGCGCCGAGTGGAACCTCCTCACCGACGAGTCCAGCTGGTCCGCGGAGCTGTACGAGATCTTCGGCAGACCGCTCGACTCCACCCCCCTCTCCCTGGACGACCTGCCGTCCGTGCTGCTGCCCGAGGACCAGCCCGTGCTCACCGCCATGGTGACGGGCTGCCTGGTCGACGGCCGGCCGATGGACGGCGAGTTCCGCATCGTGCGCCCCGACGGCGGCACGCGCACGCTGCACATGACGGGCGAGCCGGTCCTCGACACGGAGGGCTGCACCGCCTCCATGTGGGCGGTCCTGCGGGACGTCAGCGAGCTGCGCCGCAGCGAGCAGGCCGTGACCAGGAACCGCGCGTCGGTACAGCGCGAGGAGCACATCGAGCGCACCGAGCACCGCATCGCCGTGGAACTCCAGGAGACCGTCCTCCCTCCGTGGCGCGGATCGCTGCGCCTCCCGCCACAGGGCCCCGGCGCCCTGGACATCGCCGCGCACTACCTCCCCTCCGCGTCGAGCGGGCTCATCGGCGGCGACTGGTACGACGCGATGGAGCTGCCGGACGGACGCACCCTCCTCACCGTCGGCGACCTCACCGGGCACGGCATCCCCGCCACCTCGGCGATGGCGATGCTGCTCGGCGCGCTGCGGGGCATGGCCATCGCCGGCATCGAGCCGGGCGCGCTGATGGGGCACCTCAACCAGGTGCTGGAGACGTCGATACAGCCCGCACTGGGCAGTGCCCTGTGCTGCCGCTTCGACCCGGAAACCTCCGTTCTCTCCTGGGCGCAGGCAGGTCACCCCGCGCCGGTACTCTTCCGCGGCGGTGCGGGACGGCTGCTGCCCCCGCCGGACGGGATACTGCTGGGCGCCGCGCCCCAGGCCGTGTTCGAGCAGGACGAGGTACGGCTGTTCCCCGGCGACGTGCTCGTCCTGCACACGGACGGGCTGACCCGACGCGGCGACCGGGGTGCGGGCCCGGAGGCACTGCTCGCCCTCGCCCCCCGGTTCGCAGAGGCCCGTACGGCACAGGAGTGCGTCCGGGGCGTCGTCGAGGAGTTCGGCGGGACCGAGCGCCTGGACGACGCGTGCGTGCTGGTCGCCCGCATCGGGGCGTGAGGGAACGCGGACTGCGCGTCAGCGCGTGACGGGGTGAGCCCTGGGTGTCAGCGCCTGCGGGAGCACTCGCTGTGTGCGGGCGCGTGCGGGGGCACGGACGTATCAGGGTGTGAAGGAGCGCCGAGCGGCGCGGTTGGGCCGGTTCAGATCTGTGTGCCCCTGGCCTTCTTCTGGCTCGGCAGCGACAGCTCGATCTCCTCGCGCAGATCCTGGATGCCCGCGTATCCGGCGAACTGGCCGGTGAGCCGGTACATCTCGCGGAGCCGGTCCCAGGTGCGGTGCGAGGAGGTCTCCCCCATCGACACCAGGGCGAGCCGGGCGTAACGGTCGGCCTGCTCGGGGTCGTTGGCGATGAAGCAGGCCGAGGCCAGCGAGATGTAGTCGAAGATCTTCGACCGCTGGCGCCCGTTGACCCGCAGCTCCAGTGCCTGCTTGGCATGGCGTTGGGCGATGATCGCCGCTCCCGGGTCGTGCTCGGCCAGCGTACGGAAGGCGAGCGCCTGCATGCCGTGCATATCCGCCTCGTCGAACATCTGCATCCAACTGGGCGGCGGCACATCGCTCTTGTCCGAGACGAAGAGCTCCTCGGCCTCGCCGAGGGTGCGCCGCATGGCCTGGCCGCGTCCCATCGACGCCTGTGCCCAGGCCTCGATGGTGCGCAGCATCGCCTGCGTACGGGGCAGGGTCTCGTCGCCCGAGCCGGACTTGGCGAGCTTCATCAGGTCGAGCGCGTCGTCGGGGCGGCCCAGGTGCACCATCTGGCGTGCCGCCCGGGAGAGCGCCTCTCCGGCACGCGGCCGGTCGCCGCCCTCGCGGGCCGCGTGGGCGGCGATGACGAAGTACTTCTGGGCGGTGGGTTCGAGGCCGACGTCGTGGGACATCCAGCCCGCCAGGACGGCGAGGTTGGCGGCGACGCCCCACAGGCGGCGCTGGAGATGATCGGGGTGGCGGTAGGCGAGCATGCCGCCCACCTCGTTGAGCTGGCCCACGACCGCCTTGCGCTGGAGTCCGCCGCCCCTGGACGCGTCCCAGGCGCGGAAGACCTCGACCGAGTGCTCCAGTGCCTCGATCTCCTCGGAGCCGACCGGTGCGGCCTCGTACCGGTCGAAACCGGCGGGATCGGCGTGCAGGTGATCGTTGGTCCGTGGAGCGTCGGCCGCCAGAGCGGGGTCGCTGTGCAGCCAGTCGTACATGGGGCCGGCGATGGTTGAGCCGGCGGCGAGCGCGGCGCCCGCACCCACCAAGCCGCGTCGGTTGAGCATGAGGTCCATTCCCGTGAATTCGGTGAGGACCGCTGCCGTCCGCTCGGGCGCCCACGGCAGTTGATCGGGATTGTGTTCCGTCCCGGAGTCACGCCGTTTCCCCACACGCCCGCGTCGGCCGAACCCGAGGTCCTCGATGGTCACGACACGGCCGAGCCGCTCGGTGAACAGAGCTGCCAGCACTTCGGGCACGGGATCACGGGGAGACTCCCCCATGTCGATCCAGCGCCTGACGCGCGAGGTGTCGGTGGCCAGCTGCGGGTGGCCCATGGCCGCCGCCTGCCGGTTCACCATTCTCGCGAGTTCGCCCTTGGACCAGCCGGCCAGGCCGAACAGGTCGCTGAGACGGGTGTTGGGTTCTCCGGTCACTTCAAGCCCCCAGGTTCTCGGCTGACTTGACATTAACCCCCTGTCAGATGCGCTGTGACTATTCGCCAGGGTTCGCCAGGGTCCGCCAGATGGTCTGCCACCCGTATCCCGTTGTCAGGTAGGAGTGCGCCACCCCGCCCGGCAGCCCTAGGTACTCCCCAGGGTGCCGAACGGCCGTCGGCCGGGTTGGCGCACGTACCTTGTCGGCGCACGAAGGGATCTGTCTCGCCCATGTACACAGCATCGTCCTCCGTGTCCGCCCCGCCCCGTCCGCTCCGCCCGATGGGCGCGGGCGGCGGGCCCTATCTCGCTCCTCACGCCGGCGCACCGGTGCAGGGTCCGGGCCGGGCCCGACGGGCCGCGGGACCGGGCGCCGGACCGCTCAGCGGCAGGATCGACCTGTCCGGGCCGCAGGGCGCGCAGGTGCGGATGGCCATCGCCTCCGTGCAGCGCATCTGCCCCGAGTTCAACCCGGTCCAGGTGCTGCGCCGCAGCGGCCGTTCGGTCCTGATCGTCGGAACGACCGGGCGGGCGACCGCCGTGGCGAAGTGTTTACTGGACCACTCGCCGGCGTGGACCGAGCGGTTCCGGCACGAAATAGCGGCGTACCGCGCGTTCGTCCGGCACCGGCCCCCGGTTCGGGTGCCCCGGCTGATCGCGGCGGATCCGGAGAACTGCACGCTGGTGATCGAGCGGATGCCCGGCCGGGTCGCCGCCCTCACCCGGCACCCGGCGGAGGCGCCGCCACGCGCCGACATCCGCGCCGCGCTGGGCGCGATCGCCCGGGTGAACGCCTGGCGGCCGCCGCCCGGACTGTTCGAGGCGCCGCTCGACTACGCCTCGCGGATCGCCCGCTACCACGAGCTCGGCCTGTTCACCGACCGTGACCTCGGTGACCTGCAGAAACTGCTGCACGGTCTGGCCCATGCGGGCGGCCGGCAGGGCATGGGGCAGTTCTGCCACGGGGACGCCCTGCTCTCCAACATCCTGCTGTCGCCGACCGGCCCGGTGCTCGTCGACTGGGAGCACGCCGGCTGGTATCTCCCGGGGTACGACCTGGCGACCCTGTGGGCCGTGCTGGGCGACGCCCCGGTGGCACGCCGCCAGATCAGTCAGCTGGCCCAGGCCAGGGGCCCGGCCGCGCGGGACGCGTTCCTGGTGAACCTGATGCTGGTGCTGACCCGCGAGATCCGGAACTACGAGACGGCGGTGCAGCGCACCATGCGGGAGGCGCCCTCGGTGGGTGCGGGAGCGGACCGTCCGGGGGCGCTCTCCTCGGGTGAGGAGCAGCGGCTGCTGCTGCGGAGGCTGCACGACGACTGCGCGATGGCGCGGAGGGCGGTGCGGGCGGCGGTCGGCACCCGCTGAGGCGGGGCGGCGCCGAGCCGGACAGCAGGGCGGGGCAGGGGCCCGCCCGTCGAAGACCACAGTGACCAGACCACTGTGAAGAAGAAGCGCGTTGCGGGACCGGTGCCGACACACCGGTCCCGCAGCGCGCTGTTCTGCGTTCGGTGACCGACCGCTGACCCTGTGCCGTTCCGGGGTCCCTCACGGGTGAGGCCCGCCACGAGACCCACGTCACCTACGACCTCCGGTAGGAGACGTGAGCCCTCCCGTCCGGCGTAACGAACCGCCCATATGGCTCATAAATTGGCATATCACGATGAAGCGTAGTAAAGGCGGTCATTGCTTCCTATGTCGGTGCCCGCTAACCATGGATCCCGGCAGGCACCGAGTTCGAGTCCGCGTCGATCGCCCACCGGCGACCGCGGCCCGGACGGTCCGGCGCCTGCCGACGCGGCGCGAAGGCCGCGAAGCCCGTCCCCCATAGGAAGAGCTCACGCATGCCCCGCATCTCCACCCTGCGCATCACCCGCTCGCACAAGATCGCCACCGCCGTGCTCGTCGCGGCCGGTTCCGTCACCGCCATAACCGCCACCGGCGGCCCGAGCGAAGCGCAGACCACCGCGACCCGGTCCTCCGTCTCCGTGGAGCCGGTCGCCGCCGCGGGCATTCCCACGGCGAAGGACGCGGCCGAGAAGGCCGCGAAGGAGAACGCCGCCAAGGAAGCCGCGACGAAGAAGGCCATCGCCGAGAAGGCGACCGCGAAGAAGGCGGCCGAGAAGGAGCGCTCCGAGAAGCAGGCCGCCAACCGCTCCACCGAGCGCAAGGCCGTCACGCCGAAGAAGTACGCGAACAACCTCGACGGCTGGATCCGCGAGTCGCTCGACATCATGGAGAAGAAGAACATCCCCGGCTCCTACGAGGGGCTGCACCGCAACATCATGCGCGAGTCCAGCGGCAACCCGAACGCCGTCAACGACTGGGACATCAACGCCCAGAACGGCATTCCCTCCAAGGGTCTCCTCCAGGTGATCCAGCCCACCTTCGACGCATACCACGTCAAGGGCACCCCGAAGAAGCTCACCGATCCGGTCGCCAACATCACCGCCGCCGCCAACTACGCCGCGGACCGGTACGGCTCGATCGACAACGTCGACTCCGCCTACTGAGCCGACACCCCCGACATGTCGATGATGTGACTAATCGTCATCGTGCGTGCCCCGGATGGCCGAAGGGTAGTGCTGCGCGGACACCACCGGTCCGCGCGAATCCCCGCGCGGAGGCTTCTGGAAAGGCCTGACGCACATGGCACAGCCCTTCTCACTGCCGGATTTCTATGTTCCGTATCCGGCCCGGCTCAACCCTCATGTGGAAGCGGCACGCACCCACACCCGGGAGTGGGCCCGTTCCATGGGGATGCTGGAGGGATCCGGCATCTGGGAGGAGAAGGACCTGGAGGCGCACGACTACGCCCTCCTGTGCGCCTACACCCATCCCGACTGCTCGGCGGAGGCGCTCAGCCTCGTCACCGACTGGTACGTGTGGGTCTTCTTCTTCGACGACCACTTCCTGGAACTGTTCAAGCGCACGCCCGACCGGGAGGGCGGCAAGCGGTATCTGGACCGGCTGCCCGCCTTCATGCCGATGGAGCGCGGAGCCGCGACACCGGAGCCGGAGAATCCCGTCGAGGCGGGGCTCGCCGATCTGTGGGCCCGGACCGTGCCCGCGATGACGGACGACTGGCGGGCCCGGTTCGCGGAGTCGACGGAGAACCTCCTCAACGAGTCCCTGTGGGAGCTCGCCAACATCCACGAGGGCCGCATCGCCAACCCGGTGGAGTACATCGAGATGCGCCGCAAGGTGGGCGGCGCGCCCTGGTCCGCGGGCCTGGTCGAGTACGCGGCGAACGCGGAGGTCCCGGAGTCGGTCGCCGGGTCCCGGCCGCTGCGGGTGCTGCGGGACGCCTTCTCCGACGCGGTACACCTGCGCAACGACCTCTTCTCCTACCAGCGTGAGGTGGAGGACGAGGGGGAGAACAGCAACGGCGTGCTGGTGCTGGAGAAGTTCCTCGGCTGCTCCACCCAGGAGGCCGCCGAAGCCGTCAACGACCTGCTGACCTCACGGCTCCAGCAGTTCGAGAACACCGCGCTGACCGAGCTCGGCCCGCTCTGCGCCGAGAAGGCCCTGGACCCGGCGCAGACCGCCGCCGTGCTGGCGTACGCCAAGGGGCTCCAGGACTGGCAGTCCGGCGGCCACGAATGGCACATGCGCTCCAGCCGATACATGAACGGCGGTGGCGCGGGCGAGGCCGTGCCCGGCTTCGGCATGTCCGCCGCCTCCCTCAAATTCACGCTCCGCTCGGAGACCGCGCGGGCCCGCAGCCACAGCCATGTGCCGTACCAGCACGTGGGCCCCTCGCTGCTCCCCGACTTCGATCTGCCCTTCACCACCACGCTGAGCCCGCACCTGGAGGGGGCGCGCGTCCGGCTGGTCGACTGGGCGCGGCGGATGGGCATCCTGGAGGCTCAGCCGGGTGTGCCGGGTTCGCACATCTGGGACGAGGAGCGGATCCGCGCGATCGATCTGCCGCTCTGCGCCGCGGGCATCCACCCGGACGCGACCCCGGACGAGCTGGACCTGTCCTCGGGCTGGCTGGCCTGGGGGACGTACGGGGACGACTGGTTCCCGGTCGTGCACGGGCGGTCCCGGGATCTGGCGGGGGCGCGGCTGGCGAACGACCGGCTGTCGCTGTTCATGCCACTGGACGACGAGGGAACGCCGGAGCCGGTGAACGCGCTGGAGCGGAGCCTGGGCGACCTGTGGCGCAGGACGGCCGGCCCGATGGACTCCGGCGCGCGGCGCACCTTCCGTACCGCGATCGAGACGATGACCGCGAGCTGGCTGTGGGAGCTGGCGAACCAGGCGCAGAACCGCATCCCCGACCCGGTGGACTACGTGGAGATGCGGCGGGCGACGTTCGGTTCGGACCTGACGATGAGCCTGTGCCGGCTCGGCCACGGCCGGAAGGTTCCGGAGGAGGTCTACCGCAGCGGTCCGATGCGTTCCCTGGAGAACGCTGCCGCGGACTACGCGTGTCTGCTCAACGACCTGTTCTCGTACCAGAAGGAGATCGAGTACGAGGGTGAGGTGCACAACGGCGCCCTGGTCGTGCAGAACTTCTTCGGGGTCGACTACCCGACGGGCGTGGCGATCGTGCACGACCTGATGAACTCGCGGCTGCGACAGTTCCGGCATGTCGCCGAGGTGGAACTCCCGGTGCTGTACGACGACTTCGGGCTGGACGCCGAGGCGCGGGAGACCCTGGCGGGCTATGTGCGGGAGCTGGAGCACTGGCTGGCGGGCATCCTGATCTGGCACCGGGGCTGCCGCCGCTACCGCGAGGAGGATCTGCGGAGCGGCCACGCCGCGCCCTGGCATCTCGGCGGGCCCACGGGTCTCGGTACGTCGGCGGCGCAGGTGACCCGGATGATGGCCCGGCCGGCGGGCAGCCGCGGCTAGCGCCTCGGGCCGTACGGCCCCCGGGAACAGGGTCCGCCGTGGGGTTCTCACGGCGGACCGTGGCCACGTCCGGGCGCGGGTCCGGGAGCTGCCGGTCAGAGCAGGACGTGCCGCAGTACGGCCTCGAACTCCGCCGCCGTCGGCGGGGTGTCGGTCAGCAGTCCCTGGAGGAGCAGTCCGTCGACGACGCTCGTGAAGATCTGCACCCGGACCGGGTCGTCGGTGTACCGCAGGGCGTATCCGGCCAGGGCCTCCAGCCAGCGCCCGGTGGAGGGGCGCAGCTCCGGGCGGCGGGCGGCGAGCAGGTAGAGCTCGTACTCGGCGAGGAGCCGACCGGGGCCGCCCATCACGTTCGCGAGCAGTTCGGCGAGGGCGGCGAGGCCCTCGGGGCTGCCGTCGGCGCTCTCGGTCAGGCGTCGCATCCGTTCGGCGTCCTGGTCCATACAGACGGTGAGGGCGGCGGTGAGCAGGTCGTCGATGCTCTTGAAGTAGTAGGCGGCGGCGGTGGCGGGCTGGTTCGCCTCGCGCGCCACCGCCCGGTGGCTGACGCCCGCGACGCCCTCGCGGGCGACCACCTGGAGGGTGGCCTCGATGAGTTCCTGCCGTCGGAGTTCGCCCTTGAGCAGGCGGCCGTCGGTCGGTGATGTGGTCATCGTGCCCTCCGGGCGTCGTGGTCGAGCGGGATGGGAGCGGCGTGCCGTTCCTCACGGCCGGGGGCTACAGGACCGACTTCGCGCGCCCCTCGTCGGCGGGCCTCTCGGCGCGCGCCCGCAGACTCCGGTCGAGCGGGCCCTGGGCGGTCAGCGCCAGCAGCACCGTCGCGCCGCCCGCGGCGATGGCCACGGCGAAGCCGCCGGAGGGGCCGAAGCGGTCGACCATACCGCCCGACACCGACGCGCCGAACGCGACACCGACGCTGAGGCCGGTGATCGCCCAGGTCATCCCTTCGGTGAGGGCGGCGGGCGGCACCGTCTTCTCCACCAGTCCCATCACCACGATCATGGTAGGCGCGAAGAAGAGGCCGGAGAAGAACACGGCCGCGGAGAGTGTGGCGATGTTCCCGACGAGCAGCAGGGGAAGCGTGGTCAGGGCGGTGCCGGCCGTGCTCAGGAGGAGCAGCCGGGGCAGCGGGACGATGAGCCGGAGGGCGCCGAAGACCAGCCCGGCGCCGGCCGATCCGATCGCGTAGACGGACAGGACGATGCCCGCGCTGGCCGGTGATCCCTGCTCCTCGGCGAAGGCGACGCTCACCACGTCGACGGTGCCGACGATCGTGCCGCCCGCGACGAGGGTGAGGGCCAGCAGGACGAGCGGTCCGCCGCGCAGCGCCGAGGCGCTCGGGGCGCCGTCGTCGGCCGGCTGGAGCACCGGCGGTTCGGTGCGCTTCTGCGGGACGAACATGAGGACACCGAGAGTGAGCAGCACCACCGCCACCAGGGGCCCGGCCTCCGGGAAGAGTGCGGTGCTCAGCGCGACCGCGAGCGCGGGCCCCACCACGAAGGTGAGTTCGTCGACGACCGATTCCAGCGAGTAGGCGGTGTGCAGGCGGTCCGAGCCCCGGTGGACGTGGGTCCACCGGGCGCGGACCATCGCGGCCATGTTGGGCATCGTTCCGGCCGCCACCGCGCTGACGAAGAGCGTCCAGACGGGGGCGTCGTAGCGGGCGCAGAGAAGCAGCACGCCCGTGGCGATGACGCTGAGGCCGGTAGCGGGCAGCAGCACCTTGCTCTGCCCGCGCCGGTCGACGACGCGGGAGATCTGGGGGCCGCAGAGAGCCATGGACAGCGTGAAGGTGGCGGAGACGGCCCCTGCCAGGCCGTACTGCCCGCGCATCTGGGACAGCATCGCAATGATCCCGATGCCGGTCATCGACAGCGGCATACGGGCGACGAAGCCCGCGGCGGAGAAGGCTGAGGAGCCCGGTGCACTGAAGAGAGCGCCGTAGGGGTTGGCCATGGGGGCGGACTTCCGGACGGACGGAACGATGAACCTGAACGACCGTTACACATTGAACGGTCGTTACATTTTCTCAGCGTAGTCGCCCCCCTGCCGTCGGCGTCAAGAGAAAAGGCCGCCCGAACGGATTCGGACGGCCTTGCGACCGGACGGTCTTGCGAAGGGACGTTTCAGCCTTGCTGGAACAGCTCCGCGGGCAGGGGCTTGAGGAGGGTGTAGAGGTCGTCGGTGATCGGCCGGTCCCAGCTGGCGATGGTCACGAGGACGCCGTCGCTGCGATCGAACTGGACGCAGGCGATGCGGCTCTCGGAAAGCTTGACGCGGCGGACGATCAGCAGATTGTCGCCCTGCATGACGGGGACGTCCTCGGAGCTGACGACCTCGATCGGCTCGTCGTTCTCCAGGGCGAGGAGCAGTTGGGCCACCTCGAAGGGGACCTGGCCCTCCTCGGTCTCGCGGGCGGGCGAGCCTTCCGGCAGGTTGCCGATGATCATCGCCGGTCCCCGGCCGCCGTACAGGTCGTAACGGAGGAACACGCCCTGGCAACTGCCGTCGGGGGCGGGGAGCAGACCGGCGCCGAGGTTGCCGGGCCAGTCCCCGGGGTCCATGGCCAGGACGTCGAAGTCCGGGCCCGCGGGTGTTGCGGCGCTACGGCGGCGGAGGAAGGACATGGAGCCCATGGTACGTGTCCCGGCTCACGTTGCGGAGCCGGGCCCGGGCCGCGCGGGGCCGGGCCCGTCGCGTTTTCTCAGCCGGGCGGGGGCTCTGCTCCCACCAGCCACATGGCGAAGAACTGGGACCCGCCGCCGTAGGCGTGGCCGAGCGCGCGGGCGGCGCCGTCGACCTGGTGCTCCCCGGCCCTCCCCCGGACCTGGAGGGCCGCCTCGGCGAAGCGGATCATGCCGGAGGCGCCGATGGGGTTGGTGGACAGCACGCCGCCCGAGGGGTTGACCGGGAGGTCGCCGTCGAGTTCGGTGACGCCCGCCTCGGTGAGTTTCCAGCCCTCGCCCTCGTCGGCGAATCCGAGGTTCTCCAGCCACATCGGTTCGTACCAGGAGAACGGTACGTACATCTCGACGGCGTCGATCTCACGGCGCGGATCGGTGATACGCGCCTGCCGGTAGACGTCGGCGGCGCAGTCCTTGCCGGCCTGCGGGGAGACGAAGTCCTTGCCCGCGAACAGGGTCGGTTCGCTGCGCATCGCCCCGCCGTGGACCCAGGCGGGCGGGTGCGGGGAACGGGCCGCGCCGGCCCGGTCTGTGAGGATCATGGCGCAGGCCCCGTCGGACGAGGGGCAGGTCTCGGAGTAGCGGACCGGGTCCCAGAGCATGGGGGAGGACTGGACCTTCTCCAGGGTGAGGTCGTGGTCGTGGATGTGCGCGTAGGGGTTCTTGAGCGCGTTGCGGCGGTCCTTGTACGCGACGAGCGAACCCACCGTGTCGGGCGCTCCGGCGCGCCGCATGTACGCGCGCACGTGCGGGGCGAAGAAGCCGCCCGCACCGGCCAGCAGCGGCTGCTGGAAGGGGACGGGGAGGGAGAGCCCCCACATGGCGTTGGACTCGGACTGCTTCTCGAAGGCGAGGGTGAGGACGGTGCGGTGGACGCGGGCGGCGACGAGGTTCGCGGCGACCAGGGCCGTCGATCCGCCGACGGAGCCCGCCGTGTGGACGCGGAGCATGGGTTTGCCGACGGCGCCCAGTGCGTCGGCGAGGTAGAGCTCCGGCATCATGACCCCCTCGAAGAAGTCGGGCGCCTTGCCGATCACGACGGCGTCGATGTCGGCCCAGCCCAGCCCGGCGTCCTCCAGGGCGCGGACCGCCGCTTCGCGGACGAGTCCGGCGATGGAGACGTCGTGCCGGGCGGCGACGTGTTTGGTCTGGCCGATGCCGACGACGGCGACGGGCTCCTCAGGCATGAGTGCTCTCCCCTTCCAGGACGGCGACCAGGTTCTGTTGCAGGCAGGGCCCGGAGGTGGCGTGGGCGAGCGCCCGGTCGGACGCGCCGCGGTGGATGCGGGCTGCGGCCTCGCCGAGCCGGATCAGTCCGGCGGCCATGATCGGGTTGGCGGCGAGGGCGCCGCCGGAGGGGTTGACGCGGACCTCGTCGCCGAGCCCGAGCGCCTTGCGCAGGACGACTTCCTGCGACGTGAACGGGGCGTGCAGCTCGGCGGTGTCGACGGGCCGGTCGAACGCCCCGGCCCGCTCGGCCGCGAGCCGTGCGGAGGGGCTGTCGGTCAGGTCGCGGACGCCGAGGCTGTGGGCCTCGATGCGGTGGTCGATGCCCCGGATCCAGGCGGGCCGTTCGCACAGGGCGCGGGCGGTGTCCCCGGCGGCGAGGACCACGGCGGCGGCCCCGTCGCCGATGGGCGGGCAGTCGCCGGTGCGCAGCGGGTGCACGAGGGGGTCGCCCGCCGGGACGTCGCCGGTGAGCTGGGCGTACGGGTTGTCGACGGCGTCGGTGCGGTTGCGGGCGGCGATCTCGGCGAGGGCTCCTTCGTCGGCGTCGCCCGCGTCGATGAGCGCCTGGGCCTGGAGGGCGGCGAGGGCTACGGAGTCGGGCCAGAGGGGGGCGAGGTAGTAGGGGTCGAGCTGGCGGGTGAGGACGTCGCGGACCCGGCCGGGCGACGACTTGCCGTACGAGTAGACCAGCGCGGTGTCCGCCTCACCGGTCTGGATCTTGACCCAGGCTTCGTAGAGC
This sequence comes from Streptomyces globisporus, assembly GCF_003501885.1. Classification (GTDB taxonomy): domain Bacteria; phylum Actinomycetota; class Actinomycetes; order Streptomycetales; family Streptomycetaceae; genus Streptomyces; species Streptomyces globisporus_D. The sequence goes on along the minus strand of NZ_QWFA01000136.1, from coordinate 3,254 downwards.
GCCCAGGCCCCGTCCATCTCGACGTGGGACTCGGAGATGGGCGGGTGGGCGCCGACGCCGTCGAGCGCCATGGTGAAGGAGAAGGCCCGCCCGGCGAGGTAGTCGGCGGAGCCGGAGCAGGTGAACCCGATCTCGTTGGCCTTGAGCCCGGTCGCGCCCAGGACCTCGTGGAGGACGGGCATCAGCAGGTCGACCTCGGAGAGTTCGTCGGTGCGCCGCCGGTGCGCGCTCTGGGCGAAGGCGACGATGGCCACGTCCCGCATCTACACCAGCTCCTTGTACGTGTCGTAGTCGGCGTCGGGCTCGCCGGTGGGCCGGTAGTGGTCCACATGGCGGGCGCCCTCGCTCCAGACGGGCTCGACGCGCAACCCCATGCGCACCTGGTCGTAGGGGATTCCGGCGATGCGGCCGTGCAGGGCGAGATCGGCGCCGTCGAGGGCGATGTGGGCGTAGACGTACGGGACTTCGATGTCCAGGTTCTTCGCCTTGATGTTGACGATGCAGAAGGTGGTGACCGTGCCGCGCGGGCCGACCTCGACCTGTTCGGCGGTGGCGACCCCGCAGGTGGGGCAGGCGCCGCGCGGCGGTACGTAGACCTTGCGGCAGGACGGGCAGCGTTCGCCGACGGTACGGCGTTCCTCCAGGGCCTTGATGTAGGCGCTCTGGGCGCGGCCGGGAGTGTGGACGTAGTCGAGGCGGGCCGGGGTGACGATGCCGGTGACCGGCTCGGCGAACTCGCCTGAGTGCGAGGCTGGTTCGGACCCGTGGGGCTCGCTCTCGTACGGTTCGAAGCAGGCGATGTCGGTGATGGCGCCGACGCGGGTCGCGGCCCAGCGGATACGGACGCGCATCCCGGTGCGTACGGCGTCGGGTCCGGGCGCGTCGAGCACGTGCAGCAGTGCGGTGCCGGCCCCGTCGAGGCGGACGAGGACCCAGGCGAAGGGGGTGTCGAGCGGCTGGTCGCGGCGCGGGGACGGGTTCCAGGCCCAGGTGGTGACGGTTCCGGTGGGGGCGACCTCGACCAGATCACGGAGTTCGTTCGCGGTGACCGGGTCGTATTCGACGGGTGGCACGAGAACCGTGCCGTTGTCCGCCCGGACGCCGAGGACAGTGCGTTCGCGCAGACCGGTGAGGAAGGCGCTCTGGACGGGTCCGAGCGAGCGGGTGAAGGGGAATTCGACCACCAGCGGGGCGCTGAGGACGTCGGGCATGGCTCTCTCCTGGGGTCAGGCGCGCCGGTAGACGGGCGGGCGCTTCTCGGCGAAGGCGCGGGCGCCCTCCTTGGCGTCCTCGGTGGCGAACACGGGCCAGCCGCGCTTGAGTTCGGCGGCCAGGGCTTCACCCTCGGTCAGTTCGGCGCCCTCGTAGACGGACGCCTTGACGGCCTCGACGGCGAGCGGCCCGCAGGCGTTGACCCGTTCGGCGACGGCGAGCGCCTCCTCCAGGGCGGTGCCGTCGGGCACGACCCGGCCGATGAGCCCGATGGCGGCGGCCTCGTCGGCGGTGTACGGGCGGCCGGTGAGGAGCATCTCGAGGGCGTGGGTGCGGGGGATCTGGCGGGGCAGCCGGACGGTGGAGCCGCCGATCGGGAAGAGGCCCCGGCGGACCTCGAAGAGCCCGAAGGTGGCTCCGGCCCCGGCGACGCGAATGTCGGTGCCCTGGAGGATCTCGGTGCCGCCCGCGACACAAGGGCCCTCCACGGCGGCGATGACCGGTTTGCGGGGGCGGTGGTGGCGCAGCATCGCCTTCCAGTGCAGGTCGGGGTCGGCCGTCATCCGCTCGCGGTACTCCTCCCCCGCCATTCCGTCGCCGTCGAGCGCCTTGAGGTCCATGCCGGAACAGAACGCGCCGCCCGCGCCGGTGAGGACGACGGAACGGACCGTGTCGTCGGCGTCGGCCGCGAGCCAGCCGTCGTACAGGCCGACGAGCATCGGCAACGAGAGCGCGTTCCTGGCCTGTGGTCTGTTCAGGGTGAGCACCAGCGTGGCGCCCTCGCGCCGCACGGTGAGGTGTTCCGTACCGCCCATGACGGACTCCTGTTCTCCGGATCTGGAACAGGTTGCAGGAGGAGGGGGCGCAGTTCAATAGTTTTCTGACAGATCGTCAGATTGTTGCGACGCCACCCCTTCCCCCTTGTGCCGACCGGCGCTCTAATGACGGCCGAGTCGCCAGTCACCCGGGGTCAGGAGGAACGGTGGAGTACAACCTTGCCGACCTGTTCGAGTCGGTCGTCGACGCGGTGCCCGACCGCGAGGCGCTCCTGTACGTCGACCATCCCGGTACGGGCGCGGAGCGCCGGCTGACCTACGCGGAGCTGGACGAGGCCGCGAACCGCATCGCCCACCACCTGATCGACGCCGGGGTCCGGCCGGGCGAGCACCTTGGGCTGCACCTCTACAACGGGGTGGAGTACCTCCAGACGGTGCTGGGAGCACTCAAGGCGCGGATCGTGCCGGTGAACGTCAATTACCGCTACGTCGAGGAGGAGCTGGCCTACCTCTACCGGGACGCGGATCTGGCGGCGCTGGTCTTCGACGGCGAGTTCGACGAGCGGGTGGCGGCGGCCGCTCCGCAGGCCCCGGGGCTGCGCCATCTGGTCCGGGTGGGGCCCGCTGCCACGACGGCCGCTCCCGGGCCCACGGCCGTGCCCTTCGCCGAGGCGGAGGCGTCCGGCGCCTCGGACCGAGGCTTCGCACCGCGCTCCGCCGACGACCAGTTCATCATCTACACGGGCGGGACGACCGGCATGCCCAAGGGGGTGATGTGGCGTCAGGAGGACCTTTTCTTCTCGGGACTGGGTGGCGGAGCACCGACCGGCGAGCCGGTGAAGACCCCGCAGGAGCTGGCGGAGCGGGTCGCGGCGGGCGGCGAGGGCATCACCTTCTTCCCCACGCCGCCCCTGATGCACGGGACCTCCACCCTGACCGCGTTCATCGGCTTCAACTTCGGTCAACGCGTTGTCGTGCACCGCAAGTTCGTTCCCGAGGAGGTGCTGCGGACGATCGAGAAGGAGAAGGTCACCAGCGTGTCGCTGGTCGGCGACGCGATGCTGCGCCCGCTGATCGACTGTCTGAAGGGGGCGCTGCGCGGGACGGACTGCTCGTCGCTGTTCTCCGTCTCCAGCTCCGGGGCGATCATGTCGGACTCGGTGCGGGCGGAGTTCCAGGCGCTCGTGCCGACGGTGCTGCTCCTGAACAACTTCGGCTCCTCCGAGTCCGGCTTCAACGGCACGGCCACCGCCGACTGAGAACAGC
>NZ_QWFA01000135.1 GCF_003501885.1 Streptomyces globisporus | reverse complement strand
GAGCCAGTTGGACGGGGGTGCGCGGGAAGGCGGGCCCCGTCCCGGACGGGTCCCCCTTCCCGCTCACCCCCGTCCAACTGGCTCTGCACACCAGCAGCCGGCTCCACCCGGACGTCCCGGCACACGGTTACGTCCGCCAGACCGTCCGGGGCCCCCTGGACACCCGGCTCCTGGGACGGGCGCTCTCCGCGCTCGCCGACCGGCACACCATGCTGCGGATCCGCATCGAGAACAGCGTCGGCACCGGGGGCGGGACCGGTTCCGCGTCACCGGTGCAGTACGTAGCGCCGCCCTCCGCCCTCTCCGCCTGGTACGAGGTCCGCGAGCTGCCCGGTCGTATCGAGGAGCTCGAAACGACCCTGTGCAACCGGCCGTTCGACCTGTCCGCCGAGCCTCCCCTGCGGGCGGTCCTCGCGCGGGAGAGCCCCGAGCTGTCCCATCTGGTGCTGGTGATCCACCACACGGCCGGTGACGGATACAGCCTCAACGTCCTCGCCGGGGAACTCTGGTCGCTCTACACCGCCTTCGCCCTCGGGGACGCACCGGCCCTGCCCGCGCTCGGCATCGACTTCGGGAGGTACGCGGCCGTCGGCGCCGACCAGCGGTCCTCCACGGACGGCGTGCGCGACCTCGCCGCCGACCGGCGGTACTGGGCGGACCGGCTGGCCTCCCGTCGCGAGCCGCTGCGCCTGCCCTACGACGGTGATCCGTGCGCCCTCCCCTCGGCTCCCCTGACCACGCATCAGAGCAGTCTCGACCCGGCGCTGGCGGCCGCGTTGGAGAAGCGCGCCGCCGCTCAGGGGGTGAGCCTGTTCCATCTGCTGCTCGCCGTGCACGTCCGCTGTCTGGCCCGGTGGAGCGGGCAACGGGAGATCGCGGTGAACGTCGCCCGTGCCCGGCGGGACGACCGGCTGGCGGGCCTGGACCGGCTCGTGGGGCCGCTCGCCGACACCCTCCCCCTGCTGTGCTCGACGGACCCGGACGAGGCGGTCGGGGCCCTGGCCGAACGGCTGGCGGCGATCTGGCTGGAGAGCGAGCAGCATGCCGGCCTCACCGGGCTGGACCTGGCCCGGCTGCTGCCGACGGACCCGGCCGGGCCCGGCCCCCGGACGGTCAGCCCGGCCGGCTTCAGTTTCTCTCGCTTCCCCGCAGCCCTCGACGGGCGGTGTCCGGTGAGCGTGCGGCCGACCGCCGCCGGCACCGCCACCGCCGCGACCCGGCTGAGCCTGCTGTGCTGGCAGGACGAGACGGTCCTGCGCTTCTCGTGGAACTTCCCCGTCCGGCTCTTCGCCCCGGGGACGGTGGCCCGCCTGGACCGTGAATTCCACGACGAGCTGGCCGCGACGGCCCGCACAGCGGCCACCACCGCGCCCCTGGCGGCGACCTCCGGGTCCGCCACGCTCGTACGCCGACTGGTCGAGCGGTTCCGGGCCACCCCCGACGCGGTCGCCGTCGACACCGGCGCCACCACCCTGACGTACGGCGAACTCGACCGTGCCTCCCAGGCTCTCTCGGCCTCTCTGCTCGCTCATGGCGTCATCCCGGGCAGCCTCGTCGGGCTCCTCACCGAACCCGGCGCCGACACCGTCGTCGCCGTCGTCGCGGCCCTGCGCGCCGGGGCGGGCTGGGTTCCGTTGGACGCCGGGCACCCGACCGCGCGCCTGGTGGACCAGCTCACGCGCTCCGGGGCTCGTGCGGTGCTCTGTCACGCCGCGACGCGCGCGGTCGGGGAAACGCTCGGCGACGTGACCCTCGTGCCCGTCGACGTACCGGCGTCGCCGGTATCGGAAGACTTCGTGCGGTACGAGGACGGGGCACCCACGGCCGGCACCCTGGTCGACGCCGACGCCGACAGCATCGCGTACGTGATCTTCACCTCCGGGTCCACCGGCCGGCCCAAGGCCGTGCCCATCACCCACCGGTCCATGGAGAACTACCTCGACTGGGCGATCGAGACCTTCGGCTACGACGAGCACGACCGGCTCGCCCAGACCGCGTCTCCCTGCTTCGACGCATCCGTCCGCCAGCTCCTCGCCCCGCTGCTCGTCGGCGCCACCGTGGTCACGGTCGACTGGGACCTGTTGCGCGACCCCGACCGGCTGCTGACCCACGTCGAACGCCGCCGGATATCCGTGTGGAGCTCCGTCCCCACGCTCTGGGAGCAGCTCCTCAGCGCCTCCGAGGCACGCGTACGAAGCGGAGCCCCGCTGCCGGACCTGTCCGCGCTCCGGTGGGTCCATGTCGGCGGCGAGGCCCTGTCACCCGCGCACGTACGCCGCTGGTTCGACCTCTTCGGCGATGGTCAGCAGATCGCCAACCTGTACGGCCCCACCGAGGCCACCATCAACACGAGCTGCCACATCATCACCGACCGGCCCGACGACCAGGTGCGGCGGCTGCCCATCGGCCGCCCGGTGGCGGGTACGGAGGTGGCGGTCGTCAGTCCCGACGGGGAGGTGCTGGGGCCCGGCGAGGCCGGAGAGCTCCTCATCGCCGGAATCGGTCTGACCCCGGGGTATCTCGGCGAACCGGCCCTGACCGAGGCCGCGTTCACCGTTCGGCACGGGCGGCGCTGGTACCGCAGCGGCGACCGGGTGCGGTGTTCCGAGGACGGCACCCTGGAGTTCCTCGGGCGGCTGGACGACCAGGTGAAGATCCGGGGCAACCGGGTCGAGCCGGGCGAGATCGAAGCGGTGCTCCAGACGCATCCCGATGTCACGCACGCCGTCGTTCTCGCGGAGGACGGACGCCTCACCGCCTTCGTGACCCCCGGGACCGGAGCATGCGGGTCGTCCGAGGGAGTCGGCGCGGAACTGCGGCTTCATCTGGCGGAGTCGCTGCCCGCGTACATGATTCCGTCCCGGATCACTCGTGTCGACACGATGCCGCTCACGGGCACGGGCAAGATCGACCGCCGTGCGCTGCCGACCCTCGGCCAGGCGCCACCCCGTTCGCCGTCCCGTACGGCAACAACGACCCGTACCGCGCCTCGCACGCCGACCGAGGTCCGGCTCGCCGCCATCTGGTCCGCGCTGCTCCAGGCCGACGACGTGTGCCGCGAGGACGACTTCTTCGTGCTGGGCGGTGACTCCCTGCTCGTGCTGGAGGTGTTCGCCCGGCTGGAGAAGCAGGGCGGGCCGCTCCCCCGGCCGACCGTCATCTACCGCAACCGTACGCTCGCGGCCCTCGCCTCCGCCGTGGAAGCGGCGGCAACCGAAGGCTCCGACACGGCAGTTGACACCTCCGCTGACGCTGCCCTGGATGCCGGGGTACCGACGCCCTTCCCTCTCACCCCCACCCAACGGGGTTTCCTGCTGGCCGAAGCCATCGCACCGGGCACGACGTCGTCCTGGCTCGCACGGTTCCGCCTGCGCGGCCGCCTCGACAGCACCCGCTTCCAGAGCGCGGTGGACACGCTCGTCGGGCGCCACCCGATGCTGCGCACGGTCTTCCCCGCCGGGGCACGCCCGGCCTTCCAGCAGGAGCTGCCGTCCTCGCTGCGCCTGCCGGTCGACTTCGAGACCCTCACCGACCCCGGGCAGGTGAAGGAGCGCGTCACCGCCGAGCGGGCGCGCCGTTTCGAGCCCTGGGCCTGGCCCCTGCTGCGCCTGCGGGTGCTCACCGTCGGCCCCGACGAACACGTCCTGATGGCACACGCCCACCACATCATCGGCGACGGCTACAGCGCCGCGCTCCTGGTACGCGAGCTGATCACCGTGTACGACGCCCTGTCCCAGGGCGTCGTACCGGCTGGGCCGCCCCTGCGCAGCACCTTCCGCGACCACGCCGTCCGCCTCGCGGAACGTACGGGCGGCGCCATGAGGGATTCCGGTGCTCCGCACGCTGTACCCGCGACGGCCCCGTCCCGCGAGGACCGGTGGTCCCGGCTGAGCGCTCCCTACCGGCCGCCCGTACTCTCCGCCGGTACGGACACCGGCGCTCGGCCGGAGACCGCGGCGAACCCGCTCTTCCACACGTACGGGTTCACCGTCGACGCCGACCAGGTGGAGGCGTTGCGCGGGCTTGCCGCGCGCAGCGGAACCACCCTCTACGCTGCCGTGCTCACTGCCTACTACCGGGCCCTCGCGGCCACCACCGGCCGGGCGGATCTGGTGCTCGGTCTTGCGGTGAGCGGCCGGGACGACGCCCTGCCCGACGTGCACCGCGTGTTCGGCCCCTTCGCCACGGCTGTCCCGCTGCGGCCCGCGGGCCCGGCGTCGGGGCAAAGGGACAGCACGGGGTTCGAGGACGATCTGCGGCGCCTCGCCGCGGAGGCCGCCGAGGCACGGACGTACGAGGGGGCCGTGCCCGCGCTGCCCAACGGGCTGCCCTTGGCCTCGCAGTTCTTCTTCACCTATCTGGACTTCTCCGCCCTGGGCCCGGAGAACGGAGAGGCACTGGCGGTCACCCGCGAGGACGGCGACAGCGTGTACACGCCGCCTCCGGCCGGTACGGACGTGTTCCTGTCCGCCGGCCCGGAGGGCGGACGGCTGCGGGTCACCGTCCGCGCGGCGGCCACGGCGTTCGCCCCGGAGGCGTTGACCGCGTTCGCGGACGCGGTACGCGACGGTCTGGCGGACGCGGCGGCCTCGGCAACGCCCAGGACCGACCCCGGGCAACTCGACGGGTCCGGTCGACCCGGCCGGCTCGGCGAGCCGGACCGTACCGGCCGGGACGAGCCGGTGGATGCCGCGCTCGTCGGCTATCTGCCGTCCCCGGCCGACCTCGCCCGGCTGTCCGGTCTGCCGGAGGCGGCGTTGCCGCGCGAGGAGTTGCGGAGCCTGCTGTTCCCCGACGGGCGGCCGCGGCTCCTGGAGACGCTGCGGACGCCGCTGGGTCGTTCGGGCTTCGTGTGCGTCCCGCTGTTCGCGGACGAACTCGCCCCCGGCGACGCCCTGCTCGGGGCCACGACGCGCGGGGTGGAGCTCGCCTCGTCCCTGGGGGCACGGGCCGTGTCCCTGGCCGGAATGATTCCCTCGCTCACCGGCTACGGTTTCGACGTCCTGCGGGCCGTCGGGACGGCGGGAACCGCTCCTGCCATCACCACCGGTCACGCGGCGACCGTCGTGTCCGTCGTCAGGACCGTGCACGCCGCTCTGGACGCGGCGGGGAAGCAACTGGGCTCCCTGACGGTCGCGTTCGTGGGGCTCGGCTCGATCGGCTCCTCCTCGCTGGAGCTGCTGCTCACGCTGGCCGAGGAACCGCCCGCCCGGCTGCTGCTCTGTGACGTACCGGGCAGCGGGCCGCGTCTCACGGAACTGGCCGACAGCCTTCTGGAACGCGGCCTCGCCGGGGCCGTGGAGGTGGTCGAGTCGGATCAGGGGCTGCCCGACGCCGTGTACGGGGCCCGTCTGATCGTCGCGGCGGTCAGCGGGGGCGGCACACTCCTGGACATCGACGCTCTCGCGCCGGGAACAACGGTGGTCGACGACTCGTTCCCGCACTGCTTCGACACGTCGCGCGCCTTCGGGCGGATGGAACGGGCGAAGGACGTCCTGGTCGTCGGGGGCGGGCTGCTGAGCGCCGGGCCCGCCGAGCGGCAGGTGGCCGAGGGGCTGCCGGCCGCCGCGGTGGACGGCTATCTGGCGCAGCCGATGGTCGCGGACTCCATCGCGTCCTGCCGGCTGGAGTCCTTGCTCCACGCCTCGGGCGCCGTCGTACCGCTCGTTCACGGGCCGGTCGACGCGGCCACCGGGCTGGCCTACTGGGAAGCGGCGGAGGCGGCCGGCATCCGGGCGGCGCCGCTGCACCTCCTCACCCGCACCATCGACCCGGGGATGATCGACGGCGTTGTCAGTGGTCGGGACTAAGTTCGTTGGTGTCCCGCCGAGAGGGCGTGGACGTCCCCTTTCGCATGCATGGGAGTTGGCGCGTTGTCGGTCTGGGAGCAGTCGAGTACCGCGCGGGTGATGGCGCCCGCGCGCCCGCGGAAGCTGGCCAAGGTGCCGTTCGTCGAGCTGGCCGACGGGCGGTTGCAGGGGGTCGTCTCCAGCGGGTCGGACATCGGGCGGGTGTATGTGTCGTCGGTGGCGGCGCGGACGTACGCGTTCGCGTGCAGCACCAACAACAACCGGCCCTGCGGCGGTGCGCGCGGCATGTTCTGCAAGCACATCCAGGCGCTCGTCGGCGAGGCGGTGCTGCAGTACGGCGCCGAACGCGTCGCCCGCTATCTCGCGGTGGAGCCCCCGGACGGGGAGCCGGACGCGCAGTCCCTCACCGCCGCCATGACAGCGACGCGGCCGGTGAAGGACGACTCCTCGGCGGCCGCCCAGGTGTTCAGCCGGTTCCTGCGGCACCTCGCCTATCTCGAACTGGCCCCGGTCACTTCACCGTTGCCCGAGATGCAGTGGTTCCCGCCGACGCGGGCGGTGGCCTGATGCGCGGCGATCTGCTGGCCGATCCGGTCGAGGGGCTCGACGAGGCGCTCGCCGCCGTGGACGCGTTCGACGAGGCGCTGGTGGCCGGTCTGCTGCGGCCCGGGGCCGCGCAGGCGGCCGCGGTTACCGGCCTCGCCGAGGCCGTCGCCGGGACGCCGTTGGCCGCTCGGGTCGCGGAGGCGGCTGAGCGGGCTGCGGCCGGGGCCGCCGGGGAGGACCACTTCGTGGCGCTCGCCGCCGCCCGTAGCGCGCTGCTCGGCTCCGTGCACGACGCGTTGGCGCTGCTCATCGACGAGGCGGTCGGCAGGCCGGGCCCTGGGGAGGAGTCCTCTCCGGCCGACGCCGGGGAGCAGTCGTCTCCGGCAGCCGACGGGCCGGAGCAGGGGGTGAATCTCCTTGCAGCGGCACGCAGTTGGTTGTGCGATCTCGCGCGCAGCGGCTGGCGGGGCATCGACCACGAGCTGGTCGCCGGGGCCGCCCCGGTGGTCTCCGCGATGCTGCCCGATCCGGGGCTGCGCCGACGGGCGACGCTGCTCGACGGGTTCGCCGCCGAGCTCGCCGCGTCCTGCCCCGGGGCGACGCTGGAGCGCGTTCCGGTGCGCCGTTGGGCCGATCTGTGGTCGCGCGCCGTGCTGTTGACGGTGCCGGGCTCCGCCGGGGAGCGGCCCGACAGCTCGGTGACCGGTCGGCTGCTGCCGCTCGGCGTCGATGTGCAGGAGCATGCGACAGCCGTACAGGCCCAGGTTCATGCCGTGTTCGAGCCGGCGGACGGGGGCGCGCCCCGTCTCGTGCGTGCCGGAGTGTCGGCGCCGAAGCCCGACACGGTCGTCGGGGCGGGACTGTGGCAGCTGCTGCGTCCCCGCATGTCGTTGCTCGGCGCCGTGAGCGAGGGCCGCTCGATGGAGCTGGACGCCATGCCGGTGACCGCCGAGGGGGACCTGGTCTGGGACGACGAGCGGGCCCGTGCGGGTGAGCCGGCCGATCCCTTCGCCACGGCGCGGGTGAGGCTGTCCGCCGCGACGGCCGCCCGTGTCGCTCCGCTGGACCGGCATCCCGTGCGGATCGCCGTGCCGGTGCTGCTGGAGGGGTATGCCGCACACAGCGAGGAGGGGCGGCTCACGTTCGATCTCGCCGGGAAGCGCCTTGCCGTGGACACCGACCGGATGCCCGCCGCCGGTCCGCTGACGCCCGAGGCGGTCGCCGCCTCACACGCCTGCGTCGGTCTGCTGCGCTGGGACGCCGGGGAGTTCCTCCTCCAGCCGCTCGCGGTCGAGACGACCGTCCGGAAGAAGACCGCCGCCGTGCACGCCGGGGCGTGGGCGGGCGGCACCACCGACAAGGCCGGTGTCCGGGCGGAGAAGGCCGCCACCGATGCCGTCGCCGTGCTGCGCGAGCGCGCCGGAAGGCTGTTGCGGAAATGACCGAGGACCTCACCGGACAGTCGCCCGGTCCCGCCGCCGGCCCGTTCCCGGCCGGGCCCGACCCGTACGAGAACCGCCGTCAGGTGCTGTACTGGCGGCTCCTGGCCCGTCTCCTCGACGGTGAGGAGCAGCCCGCCCTGGAGTCGGCGAGCCTGGGGGTGGTCGAGGACATCGGCCTGCCGTCCGCGCTGCTGGATCCCGGGACGTCGCTCGACTCGGTCGTGCAGCGCCATCCGGAGCTGGCCGCCGAGTTCGACGGGCTGATGACACCGGAGGACGTCGCGGACGGCTCCCGTGACCGGGCGGCGGAGGTACGGCATGCCGCACTGGTGTCGAAGGTGCTGCTCAATGTCTTCGCGACCGGTTCGAACGCGGTGACCGCCGAACAGTTGGCGCGCTGGCAGTCGGACGCCGGGTGGCTGGAGCGTGCCCTGGGCTGTCCGCCGGGCGGGCTTCGCGGCGGGCGGGCGTCAGGCTCGGGCCTGGACGCCGGCGGTCTCGGGCCGGAGCTGGCGTCGATCGAGGCGGACCTCGTGGGGCGCATGCGGTTGCGGGAGGTGCTGGCCGATCCGGCGCTGGCCGCGCGGCTGACGCCCAGCATGTCGCTGATCGAGCAGTTGCTGCGGGACAAGGGCAATCTGTCGGGTGTGGCCCTGGCCAACGCGAAGTCCCTCATCCGCCGTTACGTCGACGAGGTGGCCGAGGTGCTGCGTACGCAGGTGGCGAAGGCCACCGTCGGCGAGCTGGACCGTTCGGTGCCGCCCAAGCGCGTCTTCCGCAATCTCGACCTGGACCGCACGATCTGGAAGAACCTCACCAACTGGAGTCCGGAGGAGGAGCGGCTGTATGTGGACCGCCTCTACTACCGGCACACGGTGCGCAGGACGACACCGCAGCGGTTGATCGTCGTGGTGGACCAGTCCGGTTCGATGGTCGACTCGATGGTGAACTGCACCATTCTCGCCTCGATCTTCGCAGGGCTGCCGAAGGTGGACGTCCATCTCATCGCCTACGACACCCGCTCGATCGATCTGACGCCGTGGGTGCACGACCCGTTCGACGTGCTGCTGCGCACGAATCTCGGCGGGGGCAACGACGGGCCCGTCGCGATGGCGATGGCGCGCCCGAAGATAGCCGAGCCGAAGAACACCGTCATGGTGTGGATCTCGGACTTCTACGAGTTCGACCGCTCCCAGCCGCTGTTCGAAGGCATCGAGGCCGTTCACCGCTCCGGGGTGAAGTTCATCCCCGTCGGCTCGGTGACCAGCTCCGGGCGGCAGGAGGTCAACCCGTGGTTCCGGGAGCGGTTCAAGGCCCTGGGCACGCCCGTGGTCTCCGGGCACATCAACAAGCTCGTGCACGAACTCAAGACGTTCCTCACCTGAGGCTTCGCGGGGTGTGACCGACGCCCGTCATCGCGTGCGCTCCCCCGCCTTGCCCCCTTCCTTCTCTCTCTTTCTCGCCTGTTCAGAAAGGCTTTCCGATGTCCGACGTGTTGCGTGCCCCCGCCGAGACCAAGTACGCCGAGGAGCTCGACTGGCTGGAGTCGATCGACGACAGCCCCAAGCCGTTCTCCTGGCGGCTCTCGCCGAAGATGGTCCGGCTGTTCATCCTGGGCTCCGAGCGCGCCGACGGCCTGGACCGGGAGATCTCCCAGAAGTGGTTCGGCGACCGGAGCTTCGTCGAGCGCTCGATCGTCACCCTCGCCTCCGACCGGGGTCTGCTGCTGATAGGGGACCCCGGCACCGGGAAGAGCTGGCTGGCCGAGCTGCTGTCCGCCGCGATCTCCCGCAACTCCACGCTGGTCGTGCAGGGTACGGCCGGGACGACCGAGGACCACGTCAAGTACGCGTGGAACGTGTCCATGGTCATCGCGAAGGGACAGTCGCGTGAGTCGATGATCCCGTCGCCAATCATGACCGCGATGGAGACGGGTGCCATCGGCCGCTTCGAGGAACTCACCCGTTCCACCAGCGATGTCCAGGACGCGCTGATCTCGATCCTCTCGGAGAAGTACATCTCCGTCCCCGAGTTGCAGGGCGACGGCACGGAGACGGGCGACAACATCGTCTTCGCCAAGCCCGGCTTCTCGATCATCGCGACCGCCAACAGCCGCGACCGGGGTGTGAACGACCTGTCGTCCGCGCTGAAGCGCCGGTTCAACTTCGTGCGCATCCCGGTCGTGACGAACAAGAAGAGCGAGGCGGAGATCGTCCGCTTCCGCACCGAGGAACTGCTGCGCCGCCACGCGATCGACCTGGACGTGCCGCCGACGCTTCTCGACGTCCTGCTCCAGAGCTTCGCCGATCTGCGGGCCTCAGCAGCGGCGGCGGGCAGCGACGACGAGAAGCTGGAGTCCTCGCTGTCGACGGCGGAGCAGATCGGTGTGCTGGAGGACGCCGTCCTGCACAGCAACTTCTTCGGCGAGCGCACGCTGACCGCCAAGGCCCTCGCCTCCTCGCTCGTCGGCTCCCTCGCCCGGCGCGACCCCGAGGACCTGGCCATTTTCAACAAGTACCTGCACGGTGTCGTCGAGCCGCGCAGCAAGCAGGAGGGCGGCTCCTGGCCGGAGTTCCTGGACGGCGGCCGCGACACGATCGCCACGCTGTCATGACCGGGTCCCCCACGAACGGGCCCGAACGGGCGCCCTCCACGAACGGGTCCGCCCGGACGGCCGCGAACAGCCCCGGGCAGGCGTCCTTCGCGGCGCTGCGCGAGCAGCTGCACGAGGCCGCGACCGCCTTCGCCGACGGGCCCGGCGCCCTGGAGGGCATCCTCCTCGGCATGGTCGACGACGTCGACCGGGCGGTGCGCGAGCCGCTGGAGATCTTCCCGGTCTGCCACCACTCGCCCGCCTCCGCGCTCGCCATGGCCCGCCGGCTGCGCGAGAAGCAGCCCAAGGTCGTGTACCTGGAGCTGTGCGAGGACATGGCGCCGCTCCTGGACGAACTGCGCAACTGCCGGCTGCCGGTGGCGGTCCAGGCCTTCGCCAGCGATGTCGACGGGTTCCCCGCCGAGTGGGCGCCGCTGTCGGTCGTCGCCCCGATCACCGAGGCGTCCGCCGAGTACCAGGCCATCGCGTACGCGCTGGACACCCCGGACGTCGAGCTGGTCCTCGTCGACCGGTCCTCGGACCATGTCTTCCAGTGGGACAGCCGCCACGGCGAGCGCACCCCGCAGGAGCCGTCCGCTCCGGCGGACGGGGTGCCGGAGCCCGAAGCCGCGCTGCACGGCGAGGCGGTCGGGGTGGAGATCGGCGACCTGCGGCCCCGCTTCGCCGAGCTGGAGGAGCATCTGCTGCGCCACGGCAAGGTGCGGCACTGGTCGGAGTGGTGGCACCAGTACGTCGAGGTGCCGCTCGGCGACAGCGATCACGAGGCCTACCGCCAGGTGATGTTCCTCGTCGGCAGCCTGTTCCGGCGGCTCGCTCCCGGCGACGGGGACCGGGTCCGGGTGGACGAGGACCGCGAGCGGTACATGTGGACCCGGATCCGCGAGCATCTGGCGGCCGGCGGGGCGGACCCGGAGGACTGCCTGTATGTGTGCGGCGCCTTCCACTCGGCCAGCCGCGTCGAGGAGTTCGGGGTGGCGGGCAGCGGACCGTTCACCATCTCCCCCCGGTCCGCCACCACCTGGCAGCACGGCCTGATCCCGTCCAGCCACGCGGCGATCGAAGCGCAGTTCGGGCTGGCTCCGGGGTCGGTGTCGATCGCCGCGACGCAGTGGGCGAAGAACCTCAAGCGCACCCGGGTGCAGCCCTACCGGCTGGCCGGGCAGGACGCCGCGAAGAAGCCCCGCGCGACGAAGAAGGCCGCCCCCGCCGTCGCCGCTCCCTCAAGGGAGGCGGCCGAGGACCGGCTCTCCGGGTTCCTGCGGCGGCCTCCGGTCCTCGACACGCTGGACGAGGCCGAGCTGCTGGGCTGGTCGGTGGACATCGTGCGCGCCGCCCGGCGCAGCGGCTACCTGGCGTCCACCGCCGACGCCATCGCGGTGTTCGAGACGTCGATCCTGCTCGCCGGGATGCGGGACCGGGCCAAGCCCACCCCGTACGACTTCCAGGACGCGGCGATCACCTGCATCGAGAAGGACGCGGTGCCGGGCCGGCGCGACGTGCGGCGGCTCGTCGAGATCATGATGGGCGGCGACCGGATCGGCCGGGTCGGTTACGACGCGCTGCCGCCGCTGGCCCGCGATGTGCACGACCGGCTCGCCCCGCTGGAGCTGAAGCTCCAGCAGCGGGGTGTGCAGCGTGCCCTGCTGGACATGAGCTCCCGCCCGGAACTGGGGGCGTGCTCGGACGTGCTGTGGATGCTGCGCCGGCTGATGCCGCACGGCGCGGCCCGGCCGATCATGGGTGAGCGGAAGCTCGGTGAGCGATCGATCCAGGAGTCGTGGGACCTGGCGCTGGGCACGCATCAGCGGGCGCTCATCGAGCTCGGGTACGAGGGCGTGAGCATCGAGCAGGTCCTCGAACAGCGGCTGCGCCGCGATGCGTACGGGCCTCGGGCGACGACGGCGGGCGTCCTCGCCGCCGTCGAGGACGCCACACTGTATCTCGGCAGCCGTCGCCTCGCCGATGAGCTGGGCGTCCGCGCCCTGGAGGTTCTCGCCGCCGAGCGCACGGTGGACGGCGCCCCGGAGGTGCTGCGCCGGGTGCGGGGGCTGCTGGCGTACTACCGGACCGCGGAGCCGGTGCTGCCGCCGTGGTTGGAGTCGTTCGTCAAGGCCGGTTACGCGCACTACTGCACTTTGCTGCCCACGGCGTTCACGGACGAGGACGCGACCGTGGGGCAGGTGGCGGCGATGCTGGGCTTCCTGTTCAGCATGGAGAGTCTCGCGCTGTCCCTGGGCTGCGACCGGGCCCAGCTGGAACTGGCCGTCGCCCAGTCCCGCCCCACGGACCCGGAGCGGACGGCGCTCCTGTGGGCGGCGCAGGTGCAGCTCGGCGCCCTGTCGCGGGCCGAGTTGCGGGAGCGTTGCGGTGAGCTGCTGGCCAACCCGATGGTGGTGCCCGCCTATCCGCGCTACCTGAGCGGCTTCGTGCACGCGTTGGTGCCGGTGCCGGGGTTGGCTGACGTGGTGGTGGAGGCGGTGTCCAACGCGTTCGGACGACTGCCGGATCCCGTTCTGCTGCCGTGGCTGCCGAGCCTGATCACGACCCTGCGCGCCGGAGCCGCGGATCTGGCCCCGGTGTTGATCCGGGAGGCGGGGCGGATCTTCCCGGCCCGGCTCCCGGCGCTGGACGCGTGGGTGCCGCCGTGGCGGGAGGTGCCAAGGCCGGACGCGCCGGGTGGCGGTGTGCGGGAGGCCGGTGGCGGGAGCCGTGGCGCCGCGCTGCTCTTCACCCACCCGGGGACGCTCGACGCGGTCGCGGAGTTGCTGGGCTGCGACGGCACGTGGGCCGCTTCCGGCGAGGGTCCGGCGGGCCCGGCCGGCGCTGTGCTGACGGCCCGCCACCCGGATGCCGCGATCGCGTGGGAGGCGCTGCTCGTGGGCGTGTGAGGGGGTGCGCGGTGCCGGGGCGGTCGCAGCCGCCCCGGGACCGTCCCGTCCGGCGCCCGGATTCCTGAGCGGCACCGTCGGCCCCTCCGAGCGCGGCACCGGCCCGTCCGCCCCTCAGAGCCCGATGCCGCCCGTGGCGTCGATGCTCTGGCCGGTGACCCAGCGGGAGTCCTCCGAGGCGAGGAAGGCCACGACGTCGGCGATGTCGGCCGGCTGGCCCAGGCGGCCGAACACGGAGTGCGCGGCGAGGACCGCCGCGGCCTCGGGTGTCTCGCGTCGTCGGGCGTTCATGTCGGTCTCCACGAAACCGGGCACCACGGTGTTCGCCGTGATGCCGCGCTCCGCCACTTCCTTTGCCACCGCAAGCGTCAGCGTCTCCAACGCTCCCTTGGTCATGGCGTAGGTCACGGACTCCGGAAAGGACCGGTGGGCGGCGGCCGACGAAATGTTGATGATCCGGCCTCGGTCCCGCATCAGGGTCAAACCCTGCTGGATGAGGAAGAGCGGCGCTTTCACGTTCACCGCGAACAGGCGGTCGAAAACTTCTGGCGAGGCGTCACTTATGCGCCCCGATCCGCTCACCCCGGCATTGTTGACCAGAATATCCAGCACCGGATCTTCTCCCCGGTCCGCCAATGCCGCGCCGAACCCCTCGTACAGGGCTTCGACGTCTCCCTCCACCCCCAGCAGGGATCCCACCGCGAAAGCCTGTCCGCCCGCATTCGTGATCTCCTCGACCACTTCCTGCGCCACATCTCCCCGCACACCGTAGTGAACGGCGACCAGGGCCCCGTCGCGCGCAAGGCGCCGGGCAATCGCCCGACCGATACCGCGGCTGGCACCCGTGACCAACGCGACTTTTCCCGTCAGCGAATCCATGAATCCTTCCCCCTAGCTCGACCTTTCCGCAGATATCGCGAAACGCATTCACTCTACCCATCGGCCGCAACGAAATGCGCGACCGCGAAGTGGCCCCCACCTCACCATCGGCGGCGACGACCGGTGACGACCTTTCCCCGTCGAGGCCCCGCCGACGGGGGCGGGGCCGGCCGCGCCGGGCCTGCGCCCCTGACGCCTGCCTGCTTGATATTGCGTGAAACGCTGGCCTAAAATGCAGCTTCGAGCATCGATCGCCGCGAACAGGGAGCACAGATGACGCACGTGGCTCAGGAGCTGGCCAGCCAGCCCGACTGCTGGCAGGTGGCCGCCGGCATGGCGGACGGGCTGGCCCACCGGCTTCCGGCGGCGGGCGAGCGCATCGCCGTGGTCGGCTGCGGGACCTCGTACTTCATGGCCCAGGCCTACGCGGCCCTGCGGGAAGGCAGCGGCCAGGGCGAGACCGACGCCTTCGCCGCATCCGAGTTCCCGGCCGGGCGGCCCTACGACCGGGTGGTGGCCCTGAGCCGGTCCGGCACCACGACGGAGGTGCTCGGACTCCTCGGCCGGATCGGTGACACGACCCGCCGCACGGTGGTCATCGGCGACCCCGACACCCCGATGGCCGCCATGGCCGACGACACGATCGTGCTCGAGTTCGCCGACGAGAAGTCCGTCGTGCAGACCCGCTTCGCGACGTCTGCGCTGACCCTGCTCCGCGCCCATCTGGGTCTGCACAGCGACGCGGTCGTCGAGGACGCCCAGGTCGCACTGGCCGAGCCGCTGCCCGCAGGGCTTGTGGAGTGCAGCCAGTTCACCTTCCTCGGGCAGGGGTGGAGCGTGGGGCTCGCCAACGAGGCGGCGCTGAAGATGCGCGAGGCCGCGCTCGCCTGGACCGAGGCGTACCCGGCGATGGAGTACCGGCACGGCCCGATCAGCATCTCCACCCGCTCCACCGCGACCTGGATGCTCGGCGAGGCCCCGTCCGGGCTGATGGACGAGGTGCACGCGACCGGCGCCCGCTGGGTGGCCGGCGGCCTCGACCCGCTGGCAGAGCTGGTCCGGGTGCAGCGACTGGCGCTGGCCATCGCGAACGCGCGCGGCCTCGACCCGGACCGCCCGCGCCACCTCACCCGCTCGGTCATCCTCAGCAGCACGGCCTGACGGCCAGGCAACACGTCCCCGCCCACCGGCCCGTCATTCCCCCATCCCGGAGTCACCATGCCCCTCGCCGCCACCGGCGATCTGATCGCCCAGGCCGCCGCACAGCACCATGCGGTCGCCGCGTTCAACGTCATCACCCTGGAACACGCGGAAGCCATCGCCGAGGGGGCGGAGGCGGCGGGGTCGCCGGTGATCCTGCAGATCAGTGAGAACGCCGTCGCCTATCACCGGGGCCGGCCGCGGCCGATCGCCCGCGCCGCGGCGGAGGTCGCCGACCAGGTCGCCGTCCCCGTCTCCCTGCACCTCGACCATGTGCAGTCGACGGAGCTGCTGCACCGGGCGGTGGACTGCGGTTTCAGTTCGGCCATGTTCGACGCCGCGCGGCTGCCGTACACCGAGAATCTGGCGGCCACCCGCGCCGCCGTCGTCTGGGCGCACGAGCGGGGTCTGTGGCTGGAGGCCGAGCTCGGACAGGTCGGCGGGAAGAACGGGGAGCCGCCGCTCAACGCCCATGCGCCCGGGGCGCGTACGGATCCCGAGGAGGCGCGGTCGTTCGTCGCGGCCACCGGGGTCGACGCGCTGGCCGTGGCGGTCGGCACCTCGCACGCCATGACCTCGCGGGACGCCGTCATCGACCACGAGCTGCTGGGCGGGCTGCGTGCGGCGGTGCCGGTGCCGCTGGTGCTGCACGGTTCGTCCGGGGCCTCCGACGAGGAGCTGGCCCGCGCCGTGGCGGGCGGGATCCGCAAGGTGAACATCGGGACCGCGCTGAACATCGCGATGACCGGGGCGATACGGCAGCGGCTGGCCCAGGACGACCGGGGCGTGGACCCGCGCCGGTATCTGGCGGACGGCCGGGACGCGATGGCCCGGACGGTCACCCGGCTGATGGCGGTGCTGGCCCCGGGGCGGGCGCACGCCGCGTGACGCACAGAACGCCGGGGGCCGGCGGGCAGCGCGCCCGCCGGCCCCCGGCGTCTTTCATGACGTCACGTCATGCCGGCTCCTCCCCTCCCCATTCCCGCAGCAGGGCCGTGAGATCCGTCCGTACCCGCCGTCCCGGGGCCGGTGCAATCGGTGCCGCCGAGGGCACGGCCAGCACCCGGCAGCCCGCCCCCTCCGCCGCGACCACCCCGGTGGGGCTGTCCTCGACCGCCAGACACGCCTCGGGCGGAAGCCCCAGACGCGCGGCCGCCTTGAGATAGGGGTCCGGGAAGGGCTTCGAGCGGTCGCTCTCGCCGTCCGCCACCGTCGTACGGAACGCCTCACCGCCCACCGTACGCAGGACCGTGTCCACCACCCGGCGCGGCGAGGCCGACACCAGAGCCGCGGGCAGGCCCTCCCTCTCCAGCCGGTCCAGCAGGGCGCGAGCTCCGGGCCGCAGTTCCACGCCCGCTTCGACGGCGGCGAGGAACGTGTCCTCCAGCTCGCTCTCCAGCCCGGCGAGTGTGGTGGGCTCCGGGCACAGCCGTACGAGACCGGCAGCCGTGTCGGCGCAGGTGCGGCCGAGGACCGAGGCGCCCTCCGCCTCGGTGAGGTCGTGGCCGTGGGCGGCCGCGACGGCACGCGACGCCTCCAGCCAGAGCGGCTCGGTGTCGACGAGCGTGCCGTCCATGTCGAGGAGCACACCGCGCGGCACCGTGGCCACCTCTCGGCCGTCGAGGGTCCAGTGCGAGTCGGGCGTACGGTCCAGGGCCGCGTACACCTGGGCGGCGACGTCCTCGTGCCGGACCGGGCGGGCGGGGCGGGCCCCGGCGGTGATGTCCGGGC
>NZ_QWFA01000134.1 GCF_003501885.1 Streptomyces globisporus | reverse complement strand
CGCCGCGACGAACGGCCGCTCCCGCCTCCGCCCCCCTCCCCGTTAGGATCCGGACCATGGCGCTGACCGGGAACCAGATGGACCAGTTCGAGGCTGCCATGCCCCGCCTCAAGGCCATCGCCTACCGCCTCCTCGGCTCGGCGAGCGATGCCGAGGACGCCGTACAGGACACGTTCCTGCGCTGGCAGGCCGCCGACATCGACCGCATCGAGGTCCCCGAGGCCTGGCTGACGAAGGTCCTCACCAACCTCTGCCTCAACGAGCTCACCTCGGCGCGCGCCCGCCGCGAGACGTACGTGGGCCAGTGGCTGCCGGAGCCGCTGCTCGCCGGAGACCCGATGCTCGGCCCGGCCGACACCGCCGAGCAGCGCGAGTCGGTCTCGTTCGCGGTTCTCGCGCTGATGGAGCGGCTGTCGCCCAACGAGCGGGTGGTGTACGTACTGCGGGAGGCCTTCGGCTACCCGCACCGCAGGATCGCGGAGATCCTGGACATCACGGAGGCGTCCGCCCAGCAGATCCTCCACCGCGCCAAGAAGCACATCGCGGCGGGCCGGACCCGTACCGAGATCGACCAGGCGGCCGCCCGGCGCATCGTCGAGGAGTTCCTCACCGCGGCCACCAGCGGCCGGACCGAACCGCTGGTCCACCTGCTCACCGCGGACGCCATCGCGATCGGCGACGGCGGCGGAAAGGTACCGGCCCGCGCGAAGGCGTTCGAGGGGGCCGCGGCCGTCGCGACGTTCATGCGGAGCCTGTTCACCCCCAACCAGGCCGCGCGCCGCCTCATCGGCGGCACCGCGGAGATCCACGTCTCGTCCGCCAACGGGCTGCCCGCCCTGGTGGTCCTGGTCGACGGCCGGGTCATCGGCGTGGTCTGCCCGGAGTTCACACCGGACGGCATCGCGGCGTTCCGCAGCCAGGTAAACCCCGACAAGCTCGAACGCGCGACGCGGCAGTGGGCGGCCACGGACCACGGAACCCCCCTCCTCACCATCCCGCAGCACATGTGACCCACGTCACATACATCACCTGTCAGGAATCGACGGCCTGCCCGGTTCAAGGGGCGAAACCGTGCGAGACAGGAGTGCAGGACATGCAGAACATGCGGCAGACCATCCAGCAGCACCGCGTCGTCGTCATCGGAGCCGGATACACCGGGGCGAGCGCAGCCGGACGCCTCGCGAGGCGGCTGCGCGGCGAGGACGTCTCCATCACCCTCGTCAACGCCGAACCGGACTTCGTCGAGCGCGTCCGGATGCACCAGCTGGCGGTGGGCCAGACCCTCCGCCCGCGCCCCTTCGACGAGATGTTCGCCGGTACGGGCGTCACGCTGCGCCTCGGGCGGGTGACGGCCGTCGACGTCGACCGCAGGACGGTGACCGTCACCGGCACGGACACCGCCGAGGGACCTCAGGACCTGGAGTACGACACCCTCGTGTACGCCCTCGGCAGCGCCTGGAACACCCAGGGCGTCCCCGGCACCACGGAGCACGCCCACGAGATCGCCGGCCGCGACGGGGCCCTGCGCCTGCGCGACCGCCTGGCAGCCCTCGCCCCCGGCAGCCCCGTGACCGTCGTCGGCGGCGGCCTCACCGGCGTGGAGGCCGCGACGGAACTGGCCGAGACCCGCCCGGACCTCGACGTCTCCCTGATCGCCCGGGGCGGACTGGGCGACTGGCTCTCCCCCAAGGGCGCGCGGCATCTGCGGAAGGTCTTCACCGGTCTCCGGATCACCGCCCACGAGCACACCACCGTCACCGCCGTACACGCCGACCGCGTCACGACCGCCGAGGGCGACATCCCGGCAGCGGTCACCATCTGGACGACGGGCTTCGCGGTGCACCCGATCGCCCGTGCCACGACCCTGGAGACCGGCGACACGGGCCAGATCACGGTCGACGCCACGATGCGTTCGCTCTCCCACCCGGACGTGTACGCCATCGGCGACGCGGCTCTGGTGGCCGGCCCCGGCGACAAGCCGCTGCGCATGTCGTGCGCCTCGGGCGTCCCCACCGCCTGGCAGGCCGCCGACGCCATCGCGGCCCGCCTCACGGACACCAAGCTCCCGACGATCTCGGCCCGCTACTTCAACCAGTGCATCTCGCTGGGCCGCAAGGAGGGCCTGATCCAGTACGTCACCGCCGACGACCGAGCGGTCGGCGCAGCCCTGACCGGCCGCCCGGCCGCCCTCTACAAGGAGTTGGTCTGCAAGGCCGCGGCCTGGGGCGTGGCCAACCCCACGATGGGCCTGCCGACCCGCCGCCGCCGGGTGACGGCGGAGCGGGCACGGGTGACCGCTACAGCCGCTTGAGGTTCCGGCCCAGGATCGCCCTGAGCCGCTCCACGTCCTCAGGGCCCTGGGCGCCCCTCTTCGGCAACACGGCGACTCCGGCCGAACTCTCCCCGCCGAGCAGTACGAAGAGACGGGCGGTCTCCAGATACTCCCGGTGCACCGCCCAGTCGACGGTGAAGGACACCCGCTCACCAGTGCTGACCGCCCCGTGCTCATCGGCCACCATGCGGCACCGCCCGTAGGGCTCAACGATGCTGAACATCCTGCGGGCCTGGGTGCGCAGTGATCGCAGGGTGCCCCAGGACACGAAGGCCGCACAGACCACCAGCGCGAGGATCAGTACGGGCGCCGACAGACCGAAGACCACCCCGAAGACCGCAAGAACTACGACAGACACCACCGGCACCGCGAACGCCTGGAACCGCCCCGCCCCTGTCCGCAACGCCCAAGCGCGAAGTGCTTCTTCGAAGTCGCCGACCGTCGGCTTGTAGACGAACTCCACGCCCTCTGCCCGATCCGTGTCCGCCGCGACCGCGTCCCCGTCACTGGTCTCCATGGGCGAGGATCCTACCGAGGGACGGCGAACGGCCACGCCGCTGCCCCGCACCCGAAACGCCAGAGGCCCCGGATTTCTCCGGGGCCTCTGGCCTGCTGTGCACTCGGCAGGATTCGAACCTGCAACCTTCTGATCCGTAGTCAGATGCTCTATCCGTTAAGCTACGAGTGCTTGGCGTTCCGGGCTTTTTCTTCCCGGTCGGCGTTGCGAGAACAACATTACATGACCTGCGCCGTGACGCGAAATCCATTAGCCGCACCATCGCTGAGCTGCGGAAACGACCTCCGGCGAGCCATCCCGACGCGGCTGCGACACCCCCTCCACGCCTCGCCCCGGAACGACCGAAGCCCCGTGCCAGGGGCACGGGGCTTCGGGATGGAGCGGAGGCGGAGGGATTTGAACCCTCGATGGGCTTTAAGACCCAAACCGCATTAGCAGTGCGGCGCCATAGACCGGACTAGGCGACGCCTCCTCCACACTCCTCGCGCGGACGCGAGTGGTGCGTGCAGATGATGACACAGTCGAGCGTCGTGCCACCAATCGCCGTCAACGTTACTAGGCCTCCGGGGGGCAGGGCAAAGCAGTTCGGCGTGGTGGCGCAACGTCCGGGCGCGGTGCGCGTTAGAGAGGGGTGGGGGCCTCGGGTCTCCGTCAGTCGTCCAGTCGTCGTCGCACGTTCGTCGTCCGTCAGCGGGGCGCCGGGGCGGGTCCGTGATCCATCCGTGACCGCCGCCCGCGGCCGACCCCGCTGCAGAGATCCTGGAGCTTTCGCATGCTGCGCCGTCTCGCCCTCACCGCCGTCGTCCCGCTCGCCGTCCTCGCCACCGCCGTGCCGGCATCCACCGCCACCGCCTCCGGGGCCGCGTCCTCCGGGCCGGTGCCCTCGGCAGCGCCGACCTCCGGGCCGTTCGCCGCCGCCCGGCCCGCCCTCGGCCCGCTGCCCATGCCCCTCCCGCTGCCCGGGTTCCTGGACGACGGACAGGGGACGGGGCCCGGTGAGGCCGACGAGGCGCGGACGCGGCTCACCGTGAGCGTGGAGAACACCGGGGTCCCCGGGGCCGACGGCACCTTCGAGCTGGAGTGCGGGCCCACCGGGGGCACCCACCCGGAGGGTCAGGCCGCCTGTGACCGGCTGGCGGAGGCCGGGGCCACCCGGGCCGGGCGGCAGGAGCTGTTCCGGGAGACCCCCGAGGGCACGATGTGCACGATGATCCACGGCGGCGACGCCTTCGCGCGCATCGTGGGCACCTGGGAGGGCCGGGCCGTGGACACCACCGCCAGCCGCCGCGACGGATGCGAGATCGCGCGCTGGAACAGCCTCGTGCCGGTGCTCCCGGATGTCCGGTAGCCCGATGCCCGGTCAGCCCGTCGGCGGTCGGCCCCGCGGCAGTCAGCCCGTTGAGGGTCAGCCCCTCGGCCGCCCATCCGCCGCCGACTCGTCGTCCGCGTGAAGACGACGGCGTAAAGACGTTCGCACCGTTGAAGGGCCGCAGGGCGTTCCCGGGGCCCGGCAGAAACCGTCGGGCCCCGCGTCCGCGCACGTCACAGGGTGTGCGGGCGCTCACGGCTTGGGCCCCTGGCGTACACCGCGCGCACAGAACCTTGGTGAGAGCTCCCCCTCATCCGCCGCCGCCGGGGCCTCCCCTGGCCTTAGACTCCTCCAGTGACAGTCTGCGGCCCGAGGGGCAAGATGGGGCCCGCTGTCGGCAAGGTGCGGTAATCAGGGAGGAAGCGTCGTCGTGAGCAGCAGGCCATCCCGAGGCACTGCTCGCCTCGCAGCCATACTCGATGCCCTTCCTGACGGGCTTCTGCTCGTCAATTGCAATGGCACGGTCGTCAACGCCAACGCCATCGCCCTCGAGATGTTCGAGACCCCGGGCACCGCGCTCGTCGGTCGCGGACTGCTGGATCTGCTGCCGGAGTTCGACTCGAAGCTGATCCCGGGGTCGATGCGACGGCCCGAGGCTGCGGACGAGCAGGGCAGGACCAAGCCCACGCGGATGACCGCGCGGCGCACCGACGGCCACGAGTATCCGGTCGAGGTCACCAGCGCGAGCCTGGACAGCGGACAGGCCGCGTACAACGACATCCACTCCAGCTACACCGGCGACGAGCTCCTCATGCTCGTCGTACGGGATCTCTCCGGCACCGTCGACACCGAGGCCGAGCTGGCCCGTTCGCAGCGGCAGACCGAGATGATCCTGCGGGCCGCGTCCGAAGGCGTCGTCGGTACGGACACCGACGGGCGCGTCGTCCTCGTCAACCCCGCCGCCGCGCAGATCCTCGGCTTCCGGGCCAGCGACCTCGGCGGCCAGGAGCTGCACCCGCTGATCCTGCACTCGCGGGCGGAGGGCGAGCCGTTCCCGTACGAGGACTCCCCCCTCGCCGACACCCTCAAGTCCGGGCGCAAGCACCGGGTGCGCGGGCAGGTGCTGTGGTCCAAGAGCGGCGACCGGGTGCCGGTGGACCTGACGACCGCGCCGGTACGCGACGGGGACCAGCTCGTCGGCGCGGTGATGACGTTCACCGACCGCCGGCCGTACGAGGAGCTGTCCGCCCAGCACAAGAACGTCGTCGCCGAGCTGACCACGAGCCACTCCGCCGAGGTCACCGCGCTCAAGGAAGCGCACGCCAAGGAGCTGGAAACGCTGAAGGAGGCGCACGCCGCCGAGCTCGCCGACCGCAGCGAGCGGTACGCCGCCGAGATCGAGGGACAGGCCGAGCTGCTCGCCTCCCTGAGCGCCCAGCACGCCCAGCTCACCGCCGTCCTCGGCGGTTCGCTGCGCGGGCCCCTGGAGGAGCTGCGCGGCGAGCTGTCCACGCTCGCCTCCGACCCGGCCGGTCAGCTGTGGCCCGAGGCCAACCAGATCCTGCACCACCTCGCCGCCGGGTACGCCCGGATGACCACGCTCGTCGACAACGTCCTGGGCTACCAGCGCCTGGACGCGGGGGTGGAGGGGCTGAACAAGGCCCCCGCCCTGATCGAGGGGATCGTGAAGGGCGGCATCGACGGGGCGGTCGAGCTGATCGGCCCCGGGCGCGCCCAGTTCGCCGTGCACGCCCCGCCGATCGAGGCCGAGGTCGACGCGCGCCGGCTCGCGACCGCCATCGCCCATCTCGTCGCGGACGTCTGCGGTGTCGACTCGACCGGCAAGACCCGGGCCGTCCCCGGGGGCGGCTACGTCGACTCCACCGTGGTCGTGGCCGCCGCCCAGCGCGGCGACGTCGTCCGCATCGAGGTGCGCGGACCGTTCGCCGGGGGCGACCCGGTGCACGAGCCGATCGTCCGCGGCATCGTCCAGGCCCACGGCGGGGTCCTCCAGACCCACGAGATGCCCGGCATGAGCGGCAGCGCGTACGTCCTCGACGTGCCCATCGGCGCGGCGTCCGGCACCATCGCTCCCCCGGAGCCCGACGCGAACGGCCGGGCGCCGGAGCCCGCCGCCCCGATGTCCTCGTCGTCGCCGGAAGGCGTCGGAGCGCCGGGCGTCACCAGCGGCGGCCGGCGCCGCGCACGCAGGTCCTCCACCGACGCGTTCCTGGACAGCCCGGTCGGTACGCCGGAGAGCGCGGGTGACGGCACACCGGCCGAGGCCACTCCTCCTGCCGCCGACAACCGGCCCGTTGCCGAGCCGACCGGGCGGCGACGGGCGCGCCGTGGACCCGCCGCGCCCGAGGAGCAGCAGGCCCCGGAGCTGATCCCGGCCCAGCAGGGCGAGGGCTCCGGGCGGCGGCGCGGCCGTCCCAGCCCCGCCGAAGCGGCCCTGGACACCGTTCCTGCGGCGGACGCCGGCAGCGCCGTGCGGGAACAGCAGCCGCAGCGCCAGGCCCTGGCCCTGACCTCCGCCCCGTCCGGGGTCCCCGCGCCCTCGGAGGGCGCGGTGGTCACCGCGGCCGAGAACGCCCAGGGCGGCGGCCGTCCGCAGCTCGGGCCGACCGTGCCGCCCCAGGGTGTCCCGGTGGACCCGCACCAGCCCGTTCCGCCCACCGGACGGCGAGCCCGCCGCGACGCCGAGCCCGCCGCCCTCCCCGCCCTGGCGTCAGGCAACGGCGGCAACGGCGGCAACGGCGGACACCCTGACCCGGCCCAGCAGCCGGGTGGCCGGCGGGCCCGGCGTGCGCTGGCCGCCGCCCAGGAGCGCACCGCGGCGGACGCCGGTCCGCGTACCGCCTTCGCCCTGCCGCCCGCGGACGCGGACCGGGCACCGGTAACCCCCGACGCCCCGGTGGGCCCCGTCGCTCCGGTGGGCCCCGCGGACGACGCGAGCGCCCACCACGCGCGCACCGCGCCGGAGGCCGGCCACACCCCGCCGCAGGCGCACCCCGTCGGCCCGGCGCACCACCTCCCGCAGACGGACGCGACCTCCGGGCAGGGCATTCCCGGACAGGGCATTCCCGGGCAGGGCGTCCCCGGGCAGAGCGTCTCCGCGGCGGATACGTCCGGGAACGGCCTCCCGCAGGGTCCGGCAGCAGGTCAGGGTCCGGAGACCGGCTCCTGGCGCGACAGCGGGCACAGCGGGCAGACCGCGCACGCCACCGGCGTCGCCGCCGTCACCGGTCCCGGGGCGCACCCGGCCGACGGTGACCCGGGCGTTCCGGCCCAGGACGCGCGGCGGCAGCCGCTGCCCGCCGAGGAGCCGATGCCGGAGGGCGCGAACCCCGACTCGACGCAGGGGAGGGCCTTCAGCGTGCGCACGCTGGGCCAGGGCGTGCCGTTCGCCCAGCACCTCGCGCATCAGCAGAACCAGCCGCACCAGAGTCTCGGCGGGGCCGGCCGGCGTCGCAAGCTCGCCGCACCGCCCGAGGGCGACCGCACCCCGGCCCGGGCCCCCGGCAACCAGACCGCACCCCAGCAGGACCGCCGGGCCGCTCAACCGACGAGCCCGACGCCGACGAACGCGCCCACGCCCCCGCCCGGGCCGCAGCAGAACCAGCCCCCGGCCCCGCCTCACGGTCCGGCGCACGAGCACGCCCAGCCGGGCCAGCTCGGACAGCCGGGCCAGCCGGGCCAGCCGGGCCAGCTGGGTCACACGGGTGGCGGGCCCGGCGTCGCCTACGGCGAGGGGCAGCTGCTCGCGCCGCCGGTCGCGGAGGGGCGTGCGTACGCCATAGGGGCGCCCGACGAGGGCGCGGAGGGTCCCGAGCCGCTGGACGGGCCCGGGGGCGCGGTCGAGGTCGCCAACCGGCCGCACCCGCACCCGGTCGACGACGAGCTGCCGCCCGAGCCGCTGGACAACCCGCGCCGGCTGCTGGTCTGGCCTGCCCCCGACGTACCGACCCAGCAGGCGCTGAGCGACCGGGGCTACCGTCCCGTGATCGTGAACTCCCGCGAGGAGGTCGACGCCCAGATCGCCGCGTTCCCCGCGGCGCTCTTCGTCGACCCGCTGACCGGTCCCATCACCCGTACCGCGTTGCAGTCGCTGCGCCAGGCGGCCGTCGCGGCCGAGGTCCCGGTGCTGGTCACCGCAGGTCTCGGGCAGGCGACCCGGGAAGCGGCGTACGGGGCGGACCCGGCCGTCCTCCTCAAGGCGCTGGCTCCGCGCGACAGCGAACAGCACCCCTCGCGGGTGCTCCTGATCGAGGAGCACGAGGAGATCGCGGTGGCGCTGACGCAGACCCTGGAGCGACGCGGGATGCAGGTGGCGCGCGCCGCGACGGACAGCGAGGCCGTGGATCTGGCGGGCCGGATGCGGCCGAACCTCGTGGTGATGGACCTGATGCAGGTACGCCGTCGGCGCGCCGGGATCGTCGACTGGCTGCGGGCCAACGGACAGCTGAACCGCACCCCGCTGGTCGTCTACACCTCGGCCGGGATGGACCAGGCGGAGCTGCCACGGCTCGGATCGGGTGAAACCGTTCTCTTCCTGGCGGAACGGTCGACCAGCGACGAGGTCCAGTCGCGGATCGTCGACCTGCTGGCCAAGATCGGCACCAACTGACCGTCTGCAGAAAAGCAGAACAGGGCGGGGCCGGTACGGGATTCCGTACCGCCCCCGCCCTGTTTCACGTGAAACCAGAGGCGGAACCGGGGCTCAGAGCTGGGTGACGTCCAGCTCGCCCTCCGCGTACTGCTTGCGGATCACCTTCTTGTCGAACTTGCCCACGCTCGTCTTCGGCACGGCGGGGATCACCGACCAGCGCTCCGGCAGCTGCCACTTCGCGATGCCCGACTCGGCGAGGAACGCCTTCAGCGCCTCGTAGTCGACGTCGGCGGCGCCCTCCTTGAGGACGACGGTCGCGAGCGGCCGCTCGCCCCACTTCTCGTCGGGTACGGCGACGACGGCCGCCTCCGCGACGTCCGGGTGGGCCATCAGCGCGTTCTCCAGCTCGACACTGGAGATCCACTCGCCGCCCGACTTGATGACGTCCTTGGCCCGGTCGGTGAGGGTGAGGAAGCCGTCGGTGCTGATCACGCCGACGTCGCCGGTCTTCAGCCAGCCGTCCTCGCTGAACTTGTCCTCGGGGCGCAGGTGCTCGCCGTCGGACCCGCCGTAGTAGGCGGCGGCGATCCAGGGGCCCCGGACCTCCAGCTCACCGGCCGACTCGCCGTCCCACGGGAGGTGCTCGCCGCCGGGGCCGACCAGCCGCGCCTCGACCCCGGCGGGGAAGCGGCCCTGGGTGACCCGGTACGGCCACTGCTCCTCGTCGCTCAGCCCGGCGGGCGGGTGGGCCATGGTGCCCAGCGGCGAGGTCTCCGTCATGCCCCAGGCGTGGCAGAGCCGGACGCCGAGCTTGTCGTACGCCTCCATCAGCGAGGGCGGGCAGGCCGCGCCGCCGATGGTCACGTTGGCCATGGAGGTGAGGTCGCGCGGGTTGGCGGTGACCTCGGCGAGCAGGCCCTGCCAGATGGTGGGGACCGCGGCCGCGTGCGTGGGGCGCTCGCGCTCGATCATGTCGGCGAGCGGGGCGGGCTGGAGGAAGCGGTCCGGCATCAGCATGTTGACGCCGCTCATGAACGTGGCGTGCGGCAGACCCCAGGCGTTCACATGGAACTGGGGCACGACGACGAGGGTGGTGTCCTTGTCGGTCAGCCCCATCGACTCGGTCATGTTGACCTGCATCGAGTGCAGGTAGATCGACCGGTGCGAGTAGACGACGCCCTTGGGGTCGCCCGTGGTGCCGGAGGTGTAACACATGGCGGCTGCCTGGCGTTCGTCCAGCTCGGGCCAGTCGAACGTGGTGGAGCGGCCCGCGATCAGCTCCTCGTACTCGTGCACGCGGGGCGTGATCCCGGCGAGGGCGGAGCGGTCGCCGGGGCCGGCCACGACGACGTGCTCGATGCTCGGCAGGTGGGGCAGCAGCGGTACGAGGAGCGGCAGCAGCGAACCGTTGACGATCACCGCCTTGTCGTCCGCGTGGTTGACGATCCAGGCGAGCTGCTCCGGCGGCAGTCGGAGGTTGAGGGTGTGGAGCACCGCGCCCATGGAGGGGATGGCGAGGTAGGCCTCGACATGCTCCGCGTTGTTCCACATGAGCGTGGCGACCCGCTGGTCGCCGTCGATGCCCAGCTCGTCGCGGAGCGCGTTGGCCAGCTGGGTGGCGCGGGCGCCGATCTCGGCGAAGGTACGGCGGTGCGGCTCGGGTTCGCCGGTCCAGGTCGTGACCTGCGACTTCCCGTGAATCGTCATCCCGTGGTGCAGGATGCGGGTGACAGTCAGCGGTACGTCCTGCATGGTGCTCAGCACGGCGTCCTCCCGGTGGGCGCTACGCGGCAGTAGGGTTGCGCTGATTCTGCGCACATACCACGCGGTATGTCACTACTCGCGGGAAAAAATTCCTGACCGGGGCCTTGCGGGAGACTTTTCCGTGATCGTGAAACCGGCGGGCCGACGTCACCGGGTCAGAGGTGGAGACGGTGTCAGCGGAATCGCGTCAGCGGACCGGTGTCAGCTCCGGGTCCTCGCGGAGCTTGCCGAGGGCGCGGGAGACGGCGCTCTTGACCGTACCGATCGACACGCCGAGGACCTCCGCCGTCTGGGCCTCGCTCAGGTCCTCGTAATAGCGCAGGACGACCATCGCGCGCTGGCGGTCCGGGAGCCTGAGCACCGCCCGCCACATCGCGTCGTGCAGCGACTGCTGTTCGGCCGGGTCCGGCGTCGGAGAGGTCTCGCGCTCGGGCAGCTCCTCGCAGGCGAACTCGTCGACCTTGCGCTTGCGCCACTGCGAGGTGCGGGTGTTCAGCAGGGCCCGCCGGACATAGCCGTCCAGCGCCCGGTGGTCCTCGATCCGCTCCCACGCGACGTACGTCTTGGCGAGCGCGGTCTGCAGCAGGTCCTCCGCATCGCACGGGTTCGCGGTGAGCGAGCGCGCGGTACGCAGCAGGACCGGCCCCCGGGCCCGTACGTACGAGGAGAACGACGCGTAGGGCGTGTGGGGGTGGTGTCCGGCGGTGGCGGAGGCCGCCCTGGAGGCGCCCGTGCAGACTGGCGTGGTCATGTACTCAACGCTAGGAGCGGGCGCCGCCGAGGGGATCGGCCCCAGGTCCCGAAGCACTGTCCGCCTCAGGTTGTAGGGGGCGTCCACTCTGAACCTCCTGAAGGTGGACGGGTCTTTCCCCCTCCGTCAGGGTCCACCCCCGAGAGCCCCCGGGAGCCCCCCGCGCCCGGGCGGCTCCGCTCAGCCGTCCGCACCGAGCACCAGGCCCGAGGTCGGGACCCCCGTACCGGCCGTGACCAGGGATGTCGCCGCCCTCGCCACCTGGTTCACCGAGGTGCCCCGGATCTGCCGGACGGCCTCCGCGATGCCGTTCATCCCATGGAGGTACGCCTCCCCCAGCTGACCCCCATGGGTGTTCAGGGGCAGGGCGTCCGCCGCGACGAAGTCGCCCGCCTCCCCCGGCCCGCAGAAGCCGAACTCCTCCAGCTGCATCAGGACGAACGGGGTGAAATGGTCATAGAGGATGCCCACATCGATGTCGGCCGGGGACAGCCCGGAGGTGCGCCAGAGCTGCCGGGCGACGACGGCGGTCTCCGGCAGGCCGGTGAGCCCGTCCCGGTAGAAGCTCGTCATCTGCTCCTGCGACCGGCCCGCCCCCTGCGCCGCCGCGATGACGACCGCGGGCGGCCGGGGCAGATCGCGGGCCCGCTCGACGCTGGTGACGACGAGGGCCTGACCGCCGTCCGTCTCCTGGCAGCAGTCCAGCAGCCGCAGCGGCTCCACGATCCAGCGGGACGCGGCGTGGTCGGCGAGCGTGATCGGCTTCCCGTGGAAGTACGCCGCCGGGTTCCGCGCCGCGTGCCGCCGGTCGACCACCGCCACGTGCCCGAAGACCTCCGGGTCGAGGCCGTAGGTGTGCAGGTAGCGCTGGGCCGCCATCGCCACCCAGGAGGCGGGGGTGAGCAGCCCGTACGGCAGGTTCCAGCCGAGCGCCGCGCCCTCGGCGGTGGGCTCGCGCCGCTGGACGCCGGAGCCGAAGCGGCGGCCGGAGCGTTCGTTGAAGGCCCGGTAGCAGACGACGACGTCCGCGAGGCCGCTCGCCACCGCCAGGGCGGCCTGCTGCACGGTGGCGCAGGCCGCGCCGCCGCCGTAGTGGATCCGGGAGAAGAACGACAGCTCGCCGATCCCGGCCGCCTGGGCGACGGTGATCTCGGGGCTGGTGTCCATGGTGAAGGTGACGAGCCCGTCCACGTCGGCGGGGGTGAGGCCGGCGTCGTCGAGGGCGGCGCGGACGGCCTCGACGGCCAGCTTCAGTTCGCTGCGGCCGGAGTCCTTGGAGAACTCGGTGGCCCCGATGCCGACGATCGCGGCCTTCCCGCCGAGCGAGTCGGCTCTGCGGATGCTCATGCTCCGGACCTCTTCGGGCTCGGGCCGGGGAGGGCGACGGTGACCGTGCCGGTGACGTGGCGGCCGATGCCGTTGTCACCGATGACCTGGACGACCGCTTCGTTGGCCACCTCCGTGATCCGCCCGGTCAGCCGCAGTACATCGCCCGGACAGTTGGGCGCGCCGAGCCGGATCGCGACCTTGCGGAGGGCGGCGGTGGGCCCGAAGTGGTCGGTGATGTAGCGGCCGACGAGCCCGTTGGTGGTGAGGATGTTCATGAAGATGTCCGGGGAGCCCTTCTCCCGGGCCAGCTCCGCGTCGTGGTGGACGTCCTGGTAGTCGCGCGAGGCGATGGCCCCGGCGACGATCAGGGTCCGGGTCACCGGGATCTCCAGGGGCGGCAGCTCGTCGCCGACCCGGTACGTCCGCGTCATGACGCATCCCCCTGAGCACCGTCCGCCAGCAACAGCCCCAACTCCTCAAGGACTTCACTGCCGCAGCCGAGGTACGCGTCGAGCTGGCGGCCCCAGAGGAAGTGCCGGTGGACCGGATGGTCGAGGTCGGCCCCGGTGCCGCCGTGCAGATGCTGGCCCGTGTGGACGACCCGCTTGCCCGCCTCCGCGGCCCACCAGGCGGCGGTCAACGCCTGGGTTTCACATGCTCGTTGCTCGTCGTGGCGCCAGGCGGCCTCGTACGCGGTGACGCGGATCGCCTCGGTGTCCATGTGGGCGTCGGCGGCGCGGATCAGGACGCCCTGGTTGGTGGAGAGCGGACGCCCGAACTGCTCGCGGGTGACGGTGTGATGGACCGCCCGGGCCAGCGCGCCCGCGCACACCCCGGCCTGGAGTCCGGCGAAGGCGGTACGGGCGGTGGCGAGGACGGCCGCGTACGCCCCCGGCTGCCCGTTCCCCAGCCGGACACCCCGTACGCCGTCGAGAACCAGCCGCCCCGCGGACCAGGGCGCGGTCGTCTCGACGGGTTCGACGGTGACGCCCGCCGCGCACGCCTCAGCGCCCACCGCGGACGCCTCAGCACCTGACGCGCGCGCCTCCACGATCCACAGGGCCAGGTCCGCGTCCGCCACCAGCACATGGGTGGCCTCGCGCAGCCACGGAACCCAGGGCACGGCCCCGTACAGCGCACCGTCCTCCGTGCTGTGTACGCCGCCCCGCGCCGGGAACGCGCCCGTCGCCACCGCCGTACCGTCGCGCAGAGCCGGCAGCAGGCGCTCCCGCTGTTCCGCCGTACCGTGCTCGGCGACCGCGAGCAGCCCGTACACACAGGTCGCCGCGAACGGAACCTGGGCGGTGGTCCGGCCCTGCTCCTCCAGGAGGAGGACGAGCCCGAGCAGCCCGATGTCCTCGACGGCGGCGGGCAGCCCCACCGCGCACAGCTCCTTCCACAGCTCGGCGTCCGTGCCCGTACCGGCCGCCGTCAGCCGCTCGTGCGTGGACAGGTCGCCGAAGATCCGCGCGGCCAGTCCCCGCGCTGCGGACTGCTCCTCGCTCGGGGTGAAGTCCATCTCAACCGCCTTCGCTCGCCCGGAAGACCGGCAGTTCGAGGTCGGGGTCCGTCACGAGGAACTCCAGGTGTACGGGCATGCCGACGCGGACCTTGTCGTACGGCACACCGATGACGTTGCTGACGATGCGGACGCCCTCGGCCAGCTCGACCAGCGCGACGGCGTACGGCCCGCCCTCGCCGTCCGGGGCGAAGGCGGGGAACGACGGGTGATGCATGACGACATGGCTGAATACCCTGCCCTCCCCGCCCGCCTCGACCGTGTCCCACTCCGCGCCGCCGCAGGCGTTGCAGCCGGGCAGCCAGGGGAGGCGGAGGGTCGCGCAGTCGGTGCAGCGCTGGATGAGGAGGCGGTGTTCGGCTACCCCGGCCCAGAACCCGGCGTTGTCGCGATTGATCACGGGCCGGGGGCGGCGCGCCGGCTCGGAGGCCTTGTTCCGTTGCGCGGGGCGGTACTTGAGGATGCGGAAGCGGTGCGTCCCGGCGCGTTCGCCGTCGGCGTGCACGTCCGTACGGGTGGTGACGAAGTAGCCGGTGCCGAGCTTGGTCGTCTTGCGCGGGGAGACGGACTCGATGACCGTGTCGAAGGCGATCCGGTCGCCGGGGCGGAGCGGCCGCAGGTACTCCTGCTCGCAGTCGGTCGCGACGACGGAGGTGTACCCGGCGCCGTCGAGCAGCGCGAACATCTCGTCGTACGCGGCGGAGCGACCCGTGCCGTCCGTGTGCCCGGAGAGCCCACCCATCGTCCAGGCCTGGAGCATCGTCGGCGGGGCGACGGCGTCCGGGCCCCGGTAGGCGGGCGAGGTGTCGCCCATCGCCTCGCACCAGTGCCGGATCATCGGCTCGTTGACAAGGTCCTTGCCCCGCCCGGCGGTGGCGGCGGCACGGCCTTCGTAGGCGCGGAGCTGGGCGTACAGCTCATCGCCCCCGGCGCTTTCGGCCTCCGGCCGTGGGCCCCCGGCCATGCGGCGTGGGGGTCCGGCCTCCGGCCGGTGGGTCTCGACGGCCGGCCGTGGGGCGTCGGCGCCCGTCCCGGTCATCGCTTGCTCCGGATCATCCCGAGCCCGGCCGTCGCGACGATCTCGCGCTGCACCTCGCCGACGCCGCCCCCGAAGGTGTTGATCTGGGCCGCCCGGTTCATCCGCTCCAGCTCACCGCCCGGCCCGAAACAGCCCGAGGACCCGCCCCTGAGCAGGGCGGTCTCGCCGACGGCCTCCTGGCACATCCGGTAGACCTCGACCGCGCTCTCCGTCCCCGCGAACTTCACCCCGCTGGCCTCGCCGGGGGCTGGTGCGCCGGCGCCGACGGCGTCGACCAGGCGCCAGTTCAGCAGGCGCGTCGCCGCCAGCCGGGCGTACGCCTCCGCGAGCCGGGCACGCACCCACGGTTCGTCGATCCGGCGGCGCCCGGTCGCGGGGTCGGGGGTGCGGGCGTGGGCGAGGGCCTCCTCGTAGAAGTCCTCGGCCTGCATGCCGATCGCGGCCAGCGCGACGCGTTCGTGGTTGAGCTGGCTGGTGATGAGCTTCCAGCCGCCGTTCTCCTCGCCGACGAGGTTCGTGGCCGGGACGCGTACACCGTCGTAGTAGGTGGCGGTGGTGGTGACCCCGCCCACGGTGGGGATCGGCGTCCAGGAGAAGCCGGGGGAGTCCGTGGGAACGAGGATGATCGAGATGCCGCGGTGCTTGGGGGCCTCGGGGTCCGTACGGCAGGCGAGCCAGATCCAGTCCGCCTGCTGGGCGTTGCTGGTGAAGATCTTCTGGCCGTCGATCACCCAGTCGTCGCCGTCCCGCACGGCACGGGTCCGCAGGGCCGCCAGGTCCGTACCGGCCTCGGGCTCGCTGTAGCCGATCGCGAAGACGAGGTCGCCGCCGAGGATGCGGGGCAGAAAGTACGCCTTCTGGTCCTCGGTGCCGTACGCCATCAGGGTCGGGCCGACGGTGTTGAGCGTGACCATGGAGACGGGGGCGCCGGCCCGATACGCCTCGTCGAAGAAGACGAACTGCTCGTCGGGGCCGCGGCCCTGCCCGCCGTACTCCTCGGGCCAGCCGAGCCCGAGGAGCCCGTCGGCGCCGATCCGCCGGAGCAGCCGACGCTGCTTCCGCTCGCTCTCCGGTACGGCCTCGTCGTGCATCAACGTACGGAAATACGAACGGAGTTCGGTACGGAGTCGCTGCTGGCGTTCCGTAGGAGCGAGATGCACGGAGGGGCCTCCAGAGCTGCGGACAGGTCAGATGCCGGAGCGCAGCCGACCGACGCCCCGGCGGTCAGCGCTCGATCAATGTTTCTGACTGTCCGTCAGATACTGACCCCTGTCAAGACGCGGACAGCCCGCACGAGGGCACCGAAGTGCCTCCGTGCGGGCTGCCGTTCAGTACGCCGGAACCCACCCCCCGGGAGGTCCCGACGACCGTTTCACCGCGGAACGGTCACCAGAAGAACGGCGTGAAGTTCACCGCGACGCTGTGGTCCGACTGGTCGATCGGCACAAAGGCCGAGTTGCTCACCTGGGCGGACGTGTTCTGGTTCGACGCACCGGCGCCTACGGCCTGCTGCTGGGTCGTGGACGAGTTGCCGGAGTTGTCGCCGCCGACACCGCTGCCGCCGATCGTCGCCACGGCCGCGTTCGATCCGTCGTTCGCGAAGGAGCCGTTGTCCGCCACGGCGACCCCGCCGCAGAGCGCGACGGTCAGGGGCAGAGCGGCGACGGCGGTGAGAACGCGAGCGGTACGGATACTTGCCATGTCATTTCCTCCAGAAACGGAACTGCGGCTTCATCTTCGGCTGTTCCCGGGGGAGTCGGCCGACCACCCCGGTGCTGATCACAACGTCGCGAGACCAGAGTTGCCCACCACATCCCCGGCGAATCCCTCACGACCTCCCGATTCCCTCTCACGTATGACGAAGAGCGGATAAACCTCCCGAGCCGCGGAAAAGTCCAGGTCAGCGGGGCGATAGGGGCGACCCGTCGGCGCGCCGCAGAAGAAGCGTTCCGCCACCCACCCGCCCCGGCCACCCCGAGCTCGCCCCGGC
>NZ_QWFA01000133.1 GCF_003501885.1 Streptomyces globisporus | reverse complement strand
GTGTGGGCTACCGCCTGGACCTGGAAGCGGAGGGCCCGGCCCCCGCACCGGCGTCCGGGCCCTCCGCTTCCAGGTCCAGGCGGTAGCCCACACCCCACACGGTGCGGATCAGCCTGGGGCGGGCCGGGTCCTGCTCGACCTTGCCGCGCAGCCTGCGGATATGGACGGTGACCGTGGACAGGTCGCCGAAGTCCCACCCCCAGACCTCACGCATCAGCTCCTCCCTGCCGAACACCTTTCCGGGGTGCCGGAGGAGAAAGGCGAGCAGGTCGAACTCGCGCAGCGTCAGAGCGAGTCCACGCCCGTCACGGTGGGCCCGCCGGGCCACGGGGTCGAGGCTCAGCCCGCCGCCGGACAGCGGACCGGCGTCCTCCGCCGGCGCGACGGCCCGGGCGCGGCGCAGCACGGAGTCGACCCGCAGGACCAGTTCGCGCGGGCTGAACGGCTTGGTGACGTAGTCGTCGGCACCGGTCTCCAGACCGAGGATGCGGTCCTCCTCGTCACCGCGGGCGGTGAGCATGATGACGGGGACCGGCCCGTGCTCCCGCATGCGGCGGCAGACCTCGAACCCGTCCATGGCGGGGAGCATGAGGTCCAGGACGACGAGGTCGGGCCGGCACGCCGCGAACCGTCCCAGTGCGGCGGGTCCGTCACCGGCCTGCTCGACGGCGTAACCGGCGCGGTGCAGATAGCCGACGACGACTTCGGCGACGGTCGGGTCGTCGTCCACGACGAGAACCCGGCCACGCGTCCCCTGGGGGACGGGCGCCGGAGGGTGGGCGGACGGCATGTTCTCCATGGCCCCCACTGTGGCACCCTGCTCCCGGCGCGCCGGGGCCCGGTCACCCCCATCCGGCCGATGTCCATGTTTCGTAAGAACCTGATGCCCTGAATGCCGGACTTGTCTCCGTAGGGTGAGGCGGGTGACTGATTCTTCTACCGCCCCTCCGTGTCCGCCCGCCCCGTCCACGGGTCTCCCGAAGGCCGACATCGTTCTGCCCTGCCTCGACGAGGCCGCCGCTCTGCCCTGGGTGCTCGATCGCATCCCTGACGGCTGGCGGGCGATCGTGGTCGACAACGGCTCGACCGACGGTTCGGCCGAGCTCGCCCGGTCCCTCGGCGCGAAGGTCGTCACGGAGGACCGGCGGGGGTTCGGCGCGGCCGCTCACGCCGGGCTGCTCGCCGCCGAGGCCGAGTTCGTCTGCTTCTGCGACTGCGACGGCTCGCTGGACCCCGCGCTGCTGGCCGGCTTCGTGCGGCGGATCGCGGACGGCGAGTGCGATCTGCTGCTCGGCCGCCGCCGTCCCGAGGGCCGGGGCGCCTGGCCGCCGCACGCGCGGGCCGGCAATCTGGCGCTGGCCCGGATGCTGCGCCGCCGTACCGGCCTGCGTCTGCACGACCTCGGACCGCTGCGGGCGGCCCGCCGCACCGATCTGCTGGCCCTGGACCTCACCGACCGGCGCAGCGGCTACCCGCTCCAGATGGTGGTCCGGGCCTCGGACGCCGGGCTGCGGGTCGCCGAGAGCGACGTCCCCTACCGGCCGCGGACCGGGAAGTCGAAGGTGACCGGCACCTGGCGCGGGACCTGGCACGCGGTGCGCGACATGCGGGGCGTCCTGCGCGAGCCACCGGCGGACCCCGCGCCCGGCGGGATCGTGCGCGCGGGGACGGAGGCCCTGCGATGAGCGTGTACGGGCCGATGCCGATGGGGCCGGCGGAACTGCTGGTCATCGCGAAGGAGCCAGTGGCCGGACGGGTCAAGACCCGGCTCTGTCCGCCCTTCTCCCCCGTCGAGGCCGCCGAACTGGCGACCGCGGCCCTCGCGGACACCCTGGAGACCCTGCTGACCCTTCCCGCCCGGCGGCGGGTCCTGGTGCTCGACGGGCGGCCCGGCCCCTGGGCGCCACCGGGGTTCGACGTGGTGCCGCAGAGCGCGGGCGGTCTGGACGAACGCCTCGCGGCGGCCTTCGGCGGGTGTACCGGGCCGGCCCTCCTGGTCGGCATGGACACCCCGCAACTGACGGCCGGTCTGCTCGCCCCCGCTCTCGCGCCGGACGCCTGGGACGGCTGCGGGGCCTGGTTCGGCCCGGCCGAGGACGGCGGGTTCTGGGCCCTGGGCCTGGCGGAACCCGACCCTGATCTGCTGCGCGGGGTGCCGATGTCCCTCCCGGAGACCGGTGCGGTGCAGCGGCGCAGACTGGTGGAGGCGGGGCTGGTCGTACGCGATCTGCCGGTGCTGGTCGACGTGGACACCGCGGCCGACGCCCACCGGGTCGCGTCGGCCGCGCCGGGCGGCCGGTTCGCCACGGTGCTGGACCGGCTGACCCGGGCGGGGGTGCGATGAGTACGACCGTGCCCTCGTCCGGGCTCGCGACGTCGGCCCCCGCCGAATCCACCGAATCCACTGAAACCGGTAAGGGGCCGGCGGCCCCCCGCGCCGCTTCCTGGGGCGCCGACCCGTACGCCAACGCCCTGCGCACCGGCCGCGGTCCGCTGTTCCTGCGCCGCAGCGACGGCTGGCTGCTGCCCCTGGACGTGGAGCGCTGGTGCTCCGACGCGGGCTCCGCCGACCTGTCCGCGCTGCACCGGTGCGAGGGGCCGGTGCTGGACATCGGCTGCGGGCCGGGGCGGCTGGTCGCCGAACTGGCCTCGCTCGGGCACCGGGCGCTGGGCATCGACGTCAGCGAGGCGGCGGTGGCCCGTACGCGCGGTCTCGGCGGTGCCGCCCTGCTCCGCAGCGTGTTCGACCCGCTGCCCGGGGAGGGCCGTTGGGGCACCCTTCTGCTCCTTGACGGCAACATCGGCATCGGCGGTGACCCGGCCGCGCTGCTGGACCGGGCGGCCGATCTGCTCGGCACAGGTGGGCTGCTGATCGCCGAGACCGCCCCCGTCGACGTGGACGAACGGGTCCGGGTCCGGCTCGACGACGGCCGGGGCGGACCGCTCGGTGAGTCCTCCCCCACCGCCGTGCGCGGGACCGCCGCCGAGCCGTTCCCCTGGGCGCGGATCGGGACGCCCGCCCTGCTGCGGCACGCCCGCGCGTGCGGCTGGCGTACCGCCGATCAGTGGGGCGCGGAGGGGCGGACGTTCGTATCCCTGCGCCGCCCCGTACGGGAGCGGAGCGCCCGGACCAGCAGCCAGAGCGCGGAGAGCGCGAACAGCGCGCCGGTGATCAGCAGCCAGTTGCCGAAGTAGACGTCCGGGGTGGTACCGGCGGCGGCCACGTACCGCCGTTCGGTCCGCCGGGCGATCAGCGGGAACCAGATCAGCAGGAGGAGCCCGGAGAGGAACGCCGGTACCCGGACGAAGTTCACCAGGGCCGCCCGGGGACCGAGCGCGGCGCGCAGCGCCCGGTCCGCCCCGGCGTACACCGGCAGCAGCACCAGGTCGTGCAGGACGGCCGACCCCGCGAACCAGAGCAGTACGCCGACGGTGTCCCCGTCCAGCAGCCGTACGCCCGCGTAGCCGGCCAGGCAGAACGTGGCGGCGAGCAGGATCAGGTGGAGCGGGCCCTCGCCGTACAGGCGGCGCGGTGAGAAGCGTCGGAGGCGGGGGGCGGCGGAGCGCGGCGGCACGGCTCGGGTGGACATCACAGCTCTCCGAACGTCAGCGTCTCGACCCACTTGGTGTTCAGCACCCCGGGCGCGGCGGGGACGATGATCCGGGCCGGATAGCCGTGGTCCGCCGACAGCGGGGCGCCGTTCACCTCCAGCGCGAGCAGCGAGCGGCCGTCACGGACCTGGTTGTCGCGCAGCGCGGCCTTGCGGAAGGAGCCGCTGCGCTGGAGCGACTCGACGAACACGCCCGGCGGCCGGTCCGGGTACCCGGCGAGCGCCGCCAGATCGGCGAGTCGCACCCCGCGCCACTGCTGGTCGGAGGTCGACCAGCCCTCCACGCAGGCGATCGGGAGCGCCGAGGTGTGCTGGTCCATGGCCAGCAGTTCGGCCCGGGAGAGGCGGAACTCCCCGGCCGGCCCTCGTACCGTCAGCCGCCAGCGCTCCCCGGTGTCGGCGGGCGTGATCCGTACGGCGGCGGCGGTCTTGTTGATCTGGAAGGCGTTCGGCCCCGGCCCCGGGTCGGTGCCGCCGCGCGGGGTGAGGAGCGCGATGCGGCGCAACGGCCCGTCGAAGCTCCGGCCCGCCGAGGTGATCAGCAACAGGAGAGAACCGGCCCCGACCATGGCCAGCGCGCCGCGCCGGGACAGGGTGGCGGGCAGCGGGTCGGGGGCGGCGAGGGTGTCCGCCTCGCCGGGCGGGACGCCGTTGCGCAACACTCGTACGGCCTGCGGCGTCTTGAGGGCCGTATGGGTGACGAACCCGGCGAGGAAGACCCAGGCGCCGTAGAAGTGCAGAGTGTAGAAGGACCCGGGGAAGAGGTAGTCCAGCTGGATGTTGAGCAGTCCGGTGAGGAACTGGAACAGCGCCCCGCCGATGAGCAGTACGAGCGAGATCCGCTCCAGGGCGTGGCCCACGGAACGGGCGGGCGGCAGGGCGAAGAGCCGGGGGATCACCGACCAGAGCTTCGCGAGCAGGACGGGCACGAGCACGATGCCGACGGTGACGTGCAGCCCCTGGGTCAGCCGGTAGAGCCAGTGCGGTCCTGTCGGCCAGGAGAACAGGTAGAAGCCCAGCCATCCCTTGCCCGGGGTCTTGTCGTTGACCCGGTTCAGGTCCGGGTTGTAGGCGGCGTACGAGAGCAGACCGGTGACGAACAGCAGCGTGAGTCCGGCGAGCAGCACGACGCCGAGCACGGCGGTGAAGCGCGCCCCGCGGACGGGGCTGCGCCAGAATCGCGGGTTCGCGGGCGTGCGCGGGGTGCTGAGCGTGTCGGGGAGGGAGCGGATGCGGCGGCGTTCGGGCATGAGGCCGACGCTAAGCGCGGAGCATCGTCCACGGGCGGGTACGACTCGTGACGGAATTCTGACGTCGCGGCCGGACGAAGCGACGGGCGTCACCGCTCGGAGAGCCGCGGGGAGAAGAGGATCTGACGGTTCGGTGACGCGGCCCCGCCGGACCGCCCGATCGCCGCCCGATCTGCATAGCGTGCCAGCGTGAAGACCGAGGACGTCACCCCCACGGACACCGCCGACGGCACGGGACACGGCCCGCCCGCACCGTCGGACCACATCGACGATCGCGCGCGGCGCGCGGTACGGGCCGACCTGGTCGCCGCCGCAGCAGGCGTGCTGCTGGTCGTCGCCGCCGTGCTCATCGGCCGGGTCATCCAGGACCGGGACCAGACCCTGTTCGCGCAGTGGCCGCCCTTCCTGGCCTCCTGGGACCCCCACCTTGGCCCCGGCACCCCCGCCGCGCTGACCATGGCTGCCCTGGTCATCGTGTACGGGCCGCCGCTTGCCGCCCGGCTGCCCTGGCGCGGGCTTCTCGCGGCGGCCTGGGCCGGGTCCACGGCCTGGGTGTTCTCGATGGCGCTGATCGACGGCTGGTACCGGGGCGTCGAGCGGCGGCTCACCACCAAGCACGAGTATCTGCAGGTCATCGACCGCTTCGCGGACATCCCCGCCACTCTGAGCGGCTTCACCGACCACATCCTGTTCGACGCGCCCGGCAATTGGCCCGCCCATGTCGCCGGGCACCCGCCGGGCGCGACGCTGACCTTCGTCTGGCTGGACCGCGTCGGGCTCGGCGGTGGCGCCTGGGCAGCCGTCTGGTGTGTCGTGGCGGGCAGTTCGGCGGTGCTGGCCGCCCTGATCACCATCCGGGTGGTGGCCGACGAGCGGCTGGCCCGGCGTGCCGCGCCCTTCCTCGTCCTCGCCCCCGCCGCCGTCTGGGCGGGCGTCTCGGCCGACGGGTACTTCGCGGCCGTCGCCGCCTGGTCGGTGGCGCTCCTCGCCCTGGCCGCCACCCGCCGGGTCCGCTTCCCGGCCCTGGCGGCGGCCGGCGGGGGTCTGCTGTTCGGGTGGACCTGCTACCTGAGTTACGGGCTGGGGCTGATGGCGGCCGTCCTGCTCGCGGTCCTGGTGCTCGCCCGGACCGCGCGCCCGGTGCCGGTGTTCCTGCTCGGCGCGCTCGTGGTCCCGGTGGCCTTCACCCTCGCCGGGTTCAACTGGTGGACCGCCTACCATCTGTTGGTCGAGCGCTACCACCAGGGCGCGGGCGGCGTCCGCCCGTACGCGTACTGGGTCTGGGCCAACCTGGCCTGCGCGACCGTCGCGGCCGGGCTGGCCGCCGTCGCCGGGCTGCGCCGGAGCGCGGTGGCCGCGCCCGGCGCCGTACGGGCCCTGCAGGGCGGCCCCGGGGCGGTCTCTCCGGAGGGGCGGCTGGCGTTGCTCGTCCTGGCGGCGCTGGTGGCGTTGCTCGTCGCCGACCTCTCCGGGATGAGCAAGGCGGAGACGGAGCGCATCTGGCAGCCGTTCCTGCTGTGGCTGCTGCCGGCGGCGGCGCTGCTGCCCCGCCGGGGCGTGCGGTGGTGGCTGGTCGCTTCGGCGGTTCCGGCCCTGCTCGTCAACCACCTGCTGTGGACGGGGTGGTGAGGTCGGGTCCGCGGTGAGCGGCCCTCACTTGGTGTCCAGGTCCCGGCGGCGGAAGCCCGCCAGTCCCAGCGCGATCAGTCCGGCCGCGACGGCGGTCAGGGCCAGCAGGG
The DNA here is from genome assembly GCF_003501885.1 of Streptomyces globisporus. Classification (GTDB taxonomy): domain Bacteria; phylum Actinomycetota; class Actinomycetes; order Streptomycetales; family Streptomycetaceae; genus Streptomyces; species Streptomyces globisporus_D. The sequence continues at coordinate 11,489 of NZ_QWFA01000133.1, read as the reverse complement.
GCGTCCAGGTCATGGGGGCGGCCGGGAGCCGGGGCACATGGCCGAAGGGTGACAGGTTCGTCAGCCGGTCCGGGAGCTGGAGGACGGGTCCCAGGTATCCGACGAGGAAGGCGTACACGGGCACGATCCAGGCCGCCGCCCCCGCCCGCGGGAACCAGCCGAAGAGCAGGACGGCCACGCCGACGGTGACCCACAGGGCCGGGGCGTACGCGGCCGCCGCCAGGGTCAGTTCGAGGACCAGGCTCCCGTCCCCCGCCGACGCCGCGCCCGAGACGCCGAAGCACAGCCCGGCCAGGACCAGCAGCGCCGTACCGCCGGCCAGGGCGACGGCGACATGGCTGCCGAGCCAGCGGTTGCGGGAGAGACCGGTGGCCAGGAGCGGTTCGGCGCGGCCGGCGTTCTCCTCGGCGCGCGGCCGCAGCGCGGCCATCACCACGTACACGGCGGCGACGACCGCGACGACGACCATCACCATGGACGCGAACGACTCGGCCACGGTGGCGCCGCCGATGTCCTTGAGCGCCTCCTGGAGCTGCTCGACGCTCTCCACCATGTCGGCGGCCTCGCCGAGGATCGAGCCGTACATGACGCCCATCAGGCAGAGCCCTGCGGCGAAGCCGAGCAAGGTCGCCCGGTGCAGCCGCAGGGCGAAGCCGAAAGGCCGGGTGAGCGCGTCGGACGCCGTACGCCGGCCGAGCCGTGCGGGGCGCAGGCCCGCGCCGACATCGCGCCGGGTGCTCAGGACGAAGCCGTAGGAGGCGGTCGCGGCGGCGAGGAGGAGGCAGAGGGCGAGCGGCCACCACCGGTCGTCGACGAAGACGTAGGTGCGCTGGATCCAGCCGATCGGGCTCAGCCAGGACAGGGCGCCGTTGCCCACGTCGCCGGAGGCCCGCAGTACGTAGGCCACGCCGATCGCCGCGAGCGCCAGGCCCGATGCGCCCCGGGTGTGCGCCGTGAGCTGCGCGGTGATCGCGGCGACACCGGCGAAGACGAGCCCGATCGCGGCGTGCGCGAGGCCGTACAGCACCGCCCCGCCAGGACCGATTCCGTCGATGCCCGTCGCGGTGAGGCCCAGGGCCAGCAGCACGGCGAGGCCGAGGTTGGCCACGACGGCGGCGGCCAGGGCGGCGGCGAGGTGGGCGTGGTGGCCGACGACGGTGGAGCGGACCAGTTCGGCTCGGCCGGTCTCCTCCTCGTCGCGGGTGTGCCGGGTGACGGTCAGGACGCTCATCAGGCCCACCAGGACGGCCATGAAGCCGAGCATCTGGTGGCCGAGCATCGCGCCCGCCGTGTAGTCGGACAGATAGGGGCGGGGGCCGGTCATGGCGAGCGCGGCCGGGCTGTCCATGGAGCTGACGGCCGCGGCGCGCTCCTCGGGGGTGGAGTACAGCGCCTTGTACTCGGCCGCCGTGGCCAGCGTGCCCAGGGTGAGGGCGAGCAGCCATACGGACATGCGGACGCGATCGCGCCGCAGGTTGAACCGGAGAAGAGTCCCGGTGCCGGTGAAGGCGGCGGGCCGGATCCTGGCGGACGTGGACCTGCCGGGGGCGTCGAGGGGTGTGGCGAGACCGGTCATCGGGCAACTCCCCCCGAGGTGGCGGAGGAGGCGAGCTCGTCGCCGTAATGACGCAGCATCAGCTCTTCGAGCGTCGGCGGGTGGCTGGTCAGGCTCCGGATGCCGAACTCGCCGAGCCGGCGGATCGCCGCGTCGAGGTGGGCTCCGTCCACGGCGAAGCGCACCCTCAGGTCCGCCGCCGTCAGCCCGTGGACACCGGGCAGGGTGTCGAGTCCGGTGACCGGGCGTTCGGTCTCGGCCTCGACGGTCGTCCGGGTGAGGTGGCGCATCTCGCCGAGCGTGCCCGACTGCACGGTGCGGCCCTGGCGGACGATGCTGACGCGGTCGCAGAGCTTTTCGACCTGGGCCAGGATGTGGCTGGAGAGCAGCACCGTCTTCCCCGCCGCTTTCGCCTGGAGGATGACGTCCTGGAAGACGACCTCCATCAGGGGGTCGAGGCCTGCCGTGGGCTCGTCGAGGAGGAGCAGTTCGGCGTCGGAGGCGAGCGCGGCGACGATGGCGACCTTCTGCCGGTTGCCCTTGGAGTAGGCGCGGCCCTTCTTGAGCGGGTCGAGGTCGAACCGGTCGATGAGTTCGTCACGCCGCCGCCGGTCGAGGCCGCCGCGCAGCTTCGCCAGCAGGTCGATGGCCTCTCCTCCGGTGAGACCCGGCCACAGCTCGACATCCCCGGGGACGTAGGCGAGCCGCCGGTGCAGTTCGACCGCGTCCTTCCACGGGTCCTTGCCGAGGAGCTGGACGCCTCCGGAGTCGGCGCGCAGCAGACCCAGCAGGACGCGGATCGTCGTGGACTTGCCCGCCACGTTGGGCCCGAGGAAGCCATGGACCTCGCCGGCCTCCACATCGAGGTCGAGACCGGTGAGGGCGTGTGTCGGGCCGAACGACTTGTGGAGTCCGGAGACGGTGATGGCCTTCTTCATGTTTCGAAACTACGCTTCTTTCAGAAATGTGTGAAGTTAAAGAAGCGTATGAATCGCTCGTAGACTGGCAGGAGGCGCGGTCGGCACGCGAGCGCCGGGAACCACGGAGACCGGGGTCGGAACATGGATGAGCGGCGGACGGACGACCGCACGGACGGCGACGCCGAGGCGGCGGCCGTCTCCCGGTTCGTGGAGCGGTTCGCCGCCCAGCTGGTCCAGGCGGGCATGACCCGCATGCCGGCCAGGGTCTTCGCCGCCCTGCTCTCCTCGGAACAGGGCGCACTCACCTCCGCCGAACTGAGCGGGCAGCTGAAGGTCAGCCCGGCGGCCGTGTCGGGAGCCGTCCGCTATCTCGCCCAGGTCAACCTGGTCAGCCGCGAGCGGGAGCCGGGGTCCCGGCGTGAGCGCTATCGCGTCCAGGGCGACCAGTGGTACAACGCACTGCTCGAACGGGACGCCTTCCTGAGGAACTGGCAGACCACGATGCGGGAGGGCGTTGAGCAGTTCGGACTCGACACCCCGCAGGGCCGCCGGATCAACGAGACCCTGGAGTTCTTCCTGTTCCTGGAGAAGGAGCTCGGCTCGCTGATGCAGCGTTGGGCGGCCCACCGGGCGGAACACCTCGGCAGCTGAGGCCCTTCACAGCACGCCTCCGCTCACCGCGTCCCCGCCGTGCGGGCAGGCCGTACCGCCCCCGCCCCGAAGCAGGCCCGGGCGCGGACGGTCGCGGCCTCGATGCGGCGGGCCCGGTCGTCGTCGGGGCCGAAGGTCAGCTGCCGGGAGGCGGACGCGGCGTCGCCGAGTTCGCCCGCGCGCAGGGCCGGCGAGCGGACCCGGGCCCGCTGAAGCCCCAGAGCGGCGTGCAGCGCGTGGGCCGTGGCGCGGAGTCGGGGGGTGTGCGCGGTGGCGCAGCGAATAGCCGCTCGCCGCATGGAGGTGCGTAAACGGCATACACACCCCCTGTTGCCCATGACCCCCCTTTACGGATCTCTGCCATCCCATCCCGATTCATCGGGACGAGAAAGAAGCACTCCAACCTCTTGTTCGCATATTTGTTCGCATCGAGAATGGGGAGGCAGGGTGGACGGGAATCGCAGCGGGCCTGGACGTGGGGCGGGGCCGGAGAAGATCTTCTCCGGCCCCGCCCCACGTCCAGGCCCTGCCCGGCGTTCTCCGTTTCCGCTGTCAGATCCGTCCACGCGCCAGTCGGGTCAGCGGGCCCGTCGGAGGCTTCGCGGTCGAACGGCCGATGGCGAACGCCGCTCCGGCGACACCGGCCACGCCCGCGGCGGCTCCGGCGGCGACCGCCTTCCGGTGCTTGACGACCGCCCAGGCCGTGGTGGCCGCACTCGCGGCCTTGGCCGCGTTGGCGGTCACGGCCTGCTGCCCGCTCTGGAGACCGGCGGCCGCGGCACGGCCGACACGCCGGGTGGTCTCACCGGCCGCCCGCGCGCTGTCCGACGCCGAATCCTTGGCGCCCTCGGCCACGGACCGTGCCTCGTCGGCCGTCACCTCGGCCTGCTTGCCGGCCTTCTCCGCGGTGGCTCCGGCCGTCTTGCGGGCCGAGGCGGCCGACTTGCGGGCGGTGGTGGTCCTCCCCTTGCTCGGGGTGGAGTTCTTTGCGTCCTTGTCTTCTGTGGTCATGGCCTCCTCCTTGCCTTGGCTCGTGTGATGAAACCTGGGTCCGGCTCGTTCAGGCGCCGTTGTGCGGCAGCAGTGAGCCGAGCGGTCCGAGGTCGAGATTGAGGTCGTCCATCGTCAGGTCGTAGCGGTCGCACAGCTCCGTCATGCGTTCGTGCAGGATCATCAGCGTCATCCCGATCCGCTCCTCCTGGGGCTCGCTCAGATCGCCCTGATCGACGCGGTGGATCGCGGTGCGCTCCATGAGCTGACGGAGCAGCTCCACGATGGTGAGCACCAGCTTGACGAGGTCCCGCTCCACGGTGTCCGGGTCGGTGTGCAGGCGCTGGGCCGCCGCCGAGGGGCGTTGGCCGTCCGGTTGCGCCGGGCTGAGCCCGAACGCCTGCGCCGCGGCTCGTGCCACCTCTTCGGCCGCCGCGGCAGGCATGCCCGCCGGGCTTCGTGCTCGGTTGTCGTCGGTCATCGGGTTCCCCTCCTCGCCGGGATGCTTCGCTCGGGTGCGCAACCGGTGAACGGCCTCACCACGGCCCCGGCTCCTCACCGGTGATCGACCGGATCACCGCTCGCAGGTTGATGTGGACGAGATCCACGTCGGCGATGGACAGGACGAGGTCCCCGGTGAGGACGGCCCCTCCGTTCAGCAGGCGGTCCAGGAGATCGATCAGGGCGACGGGCGGGCCGCCCCGGGGCTCGCTCTCACCGAGAACGCCGCCGATGACGTCCGTGCTCACCGTGGGCCACCGCCGTCCGCGCCCTCCGCCGTCACGGCGGTCGCAAACGAGTAGGGCGCCCACGGCCCTGTCACCTCGACCGCGACCCCGGGTACATCTTCGGCCAGTGCGGAAAGCTCCCGGCGGAGCTGCTCCGTGTGCTCCCGGGGGACGAGATAGGCCTCGTTGCTGACGTTCACCCCGGACCGGGAAGCGAGCTGCCCCTGTTGCGGACGGTGCACCGCCCGTGAGGCGGCCACCCCCTCCGCCAACCGCGCCGCACGGGCGGCCAGTTCGGATGCCGTCCGGTAGGTGTCCTGACTGTCACGCTGCTCCGCCTGACGTCGCCGCAGATAGGCGCGCCCCGCCCCGGCACCCGACGGCGCCACCGTGGCCGGGGCCGGCGCGGCGGCCGTACGGGGATCGGCGTACACCTTCACGCCCAGCTCGACGTGCCCCTCCAGGCGGCCCAACAGCTCCCGGAATTCGCTGCGTTGCCTGACCAGCATGTCGGCCACCCGGGCATCGTCCAGATACACCGTGGCCAGCCGCATCGGCAGCACGGAGGTCTCCGCGAACGCGGCGTCCACCACCGCGTGGTGGGCCCGGGCCACCGATTCGAGCCGCTCCAGGTCCTCCATCTGCGCGGTGAGACCCTGCTCGCCGAACGTGTCCGACGGTACGCCGGAGACGAGCGCGCACAGCCCGCCCCCGCCCACGGGACGCAGGGGCCGTCCGTCCACGCCGGGCAGCCGGGCGGCGAGCCCGTCCAGGGCGGGGCCCTCACGGCCGACCGCGTAGACGTAACTCATCTCCCCGACGCCTCCGCCCGGGGCGCCCAGGGGTGCGTTCGGTCCGGTGTTCATCGTCGCTCCTCCTCTTCGGCGGGGACCGCCTGTGCGTCGGCCGCAGCGGGGCCCGGGATCCCGGCAGCCGACCGAAGACGAGCCAGTTCGGCACGGAGTTGCTCGTTCTCATCGGCCAGCGAGTCCCTCCCGGCGCCGGTCTCGGTCTCCCGCGCGGGGCGGGCCCGTGAGGAGAGCGAGGGATCGTGCTCCCACCAGTCGATGCCCATCTCCTTGGCCTTGTCGACGGAGGCGACGAGCAGGCGGAGCTTGATGGTGAGCAGTTCGATGTCGAGCAGATTGATCTGGATGTCACCGGCGATGACGATGCCCTTGTCCAGCACCCTCTCCAGGATGTCGGCGAGGTTGGCCGACGATCCCTGCTGCCCGTATGCCGGGCCGGCCCCCCGGGGCGGGGCCGGCAGCCGGCCGGCGAGTGAATCGGACACGGTGTCTCACGCCTTTCCGTGGGGTGTCGGTGCAGGTCTGTGCGCGATCCCGGTCACCGGTCGGCGGTGGCCGTACGGCGTCGGGAGCGGCGGGCCGGCCGGGGCTCCTCCTCCGTCTCGTCGGCTGCCGGTTCGTCGTCGTACTGTTCCTCGGCGTCCTCGTCCGCGGCCTCCTCCACCGGTTCCTCCAGCTCGTCCGCCGGCTCGGCGTCCTCGTCGTCCTCGTCGTCCTCGTCGACGAACTCCTCGTCCTGCGGCTCTTCGTCGTCGTACGCGAGATCGTCGTCCTCGGAAGCTTCGCCCTCGGGACCGTCACCCTCGTCGCGGGGCTGCTCGTCCTCATACGCGTCGTCGGGCGAGCCGTCATCGGGCTCGGCGCCCTCGTCGTTCTGCGCCTCCTCCTCTTCCAGCGCCTCGTCATGCCCGACGACGACTTCCCCGTCGCGGATCTCGCCCCGCCAGCTGTCGGTCGCCTCACCGCGCATCATGATGAACTTGCGGTAGAGCTTGAGGTCGAGCCGGGCCCGGCGGCCCTGGGCGCGCCAGATGTTGCCGGTCTTCTCGAACAGCCCCTTGGGGAAGTATTCGAGGACCAGCAGGACGCGGGTCAGGTCGTCGGTGATCGCGTGGAAGGTGACCACGCCCTTGACGGTGCCCTTGGCGCCTTCGGTGGTCCAGGTGATGCGTTCGTCGGGCACCTGCTCGGTGACGTTCGCCTTCCAGCTGCGGGTCGACTTGGCGACCTTCACCTTCCAGTTGCTGGTGGTGTCGTCGGCCTTCTCCACGCTCACGACACCCTTGGCGAACGAGCTGAACTCCTGGAACTGGGTCCACTGGTCGTAGGCCTCGCGGACCGGCACGCCGACGTCGATGTCCTCGACGATGGTGACGCTCTTGGACTTGCCGCCTCCGGACTTGCGCCCCTTGCCGAACAATCCCTTGACCTTGTCCTTGACGGTGTCCTTGAGATGGGAGGCGCCCGCGCTCAGGGCGGCCTGACCGGGGGATTTGCCTTCGCCGAGGGCTTGGCCGCCCTTGGCGAGGCTCTTGAGGGCTCCGGCCCCGCCACCCGGCTCCGCGAGCTTGGACACCGAGTCGCCCAGACGGTGCCCCAGCTGGGTCACCGCGTGTTCGGCACGGGCCCGGACGTAGTTCTGCAACTCGTCCTTGAGCCGGTCGGTGGCCGGGTTCTTGACCACGTCGTCCTTGATGGCGCCGAATGCGGAATCAGGCATCGTCGCCTCCTCGGGCCTTGCGGGCGCCTGATGCGGCGGTCTTGCGTGCGGCACCGGTGCTCTTGCGCGCGGAGGCGGAGGTCTTGCTCGCTCCCCCGGACCGGCCGCCGCCCGACGAGGACCGCCTCTTCGAAGCGGGCTTGGAGTCGGACGCGGCGGCGGTCCTGCGGGGGGCGCGCTGGCGCTTCTCGCCCTCGCTCGAACCTTCTTCGTCCCGGTCCGCCCCGGCTTGGTCGACCTCGTCCGGTTCCCCTTCGTCGGCCTCGGGCCCCGCCTCGAGCGCCCGGGTGCGCTGCTGGAGCGAGTCGGCCAGGCTGCCGGCCCGCTGCGTGACGGCCTTGGTGGCCGCGGTCTTGGTGGCGTCCACCAGTTCCCTGCGCACCTGGTCGTTGAGGGACCCCAGGACCGGGGAATCGGCCAGCATCTTGCCGAGCTGCCGCGGGTCCAGATCGAACTTCTTGCCGACGAGGAACATCCCGAACCCCAGGGCGAGTTTGGCCTTCTTCGTGCGCCCCAGCAGGTATCCCCCCACCAGAGCGGCGCCTATCTTGGCGTTGTTCGTCATGTGCGATGCACCTCTGCTCTTCCCCCGGTCACGTGTGGTTGTGGCTGATGGTCACGGCGTCTGCCGTGCGTTCTGCCGGTACTCCTCGATCTCGTCGAGCCGGTCGAGCAACTCGTCCTCGCGGCGGTCGAACTCCTCGGCGTCGATGAGGCCGTTGTTCAGGTCCTGCTCCAGCTGCGCGAGCCGGGCGCGTACCGGCTCGGGGTCGTAGTACTCCTCCTCGGCGGCATGGACGACCTGTTCAAGGACCCAGACCGTTCCCCGTACGGGGGCCAGTGGCAAGGTCAGAAGGTTGCTGATGAGGCCCACGGCCAGGTCACCTCCGCTCCGTGAGTCCCTCGGCCCGGCGGTCAGACGAAGCTGTACGGCGGCAGCGGGCCCGTCAGGGTGAACGAATAGGCGTCGCCGCGCCGGTCCGCCTCGCGTTGGACCGCGGCCACGAAGCCGTCGGTCTCCGTCCGGGGCACGAGGAAGGACAGGTTGAGGAACTGCTGCGGAGCGGGCTCCGCGTGTGAGCTGTGGGTGGCCGCGTCCGCCAGCCGGGCGGCGACGTCCTCCGCCTCGCGCTGACCGCGAGCGGTCACCTCCCGCGCCACCAGTTCCCCTAGGGCGACCCGGTCGTCGTGGCTGCCCCGGGCGCGTGTGCGTTCATTGAGCTGACGTATCTCGTCGGACTCGGTCATGATCTCCCGCAGGAGGTCGTCCTCGTCGCGGCCGGCCTTGAGGTTGTACTCCACCCGGCCGTCCAGTTGTGCCAGCCGCTCCCGGTACGCGTCCGCCTCCCGGACCAGGGCCGCGGTGACCTCGTCGTCGCCGGGTCCCACAAGGCCGAACCTCATGGGCAGGGTCGCACCGCCCGCCATGAGCGCTTCCAGTACGCTCTGATGGGCCATGACGTCGCGTCGCTTTGCACGAAGCCCGTCCGGCGCGTCGCTGACCACGGCGGCCAGCCGGTCGGTGCGCAGGGTGCGCAGGGCCGAGGGCGGATCGCCCACGCCGTGCAGGCCGTTCAGGGGCAGCGGGTGGTCGGCGCCGGTGATGGCGTAGATGTAGGTGGGCACCGCTACTCCTCGCGTCGCTGGGTCTGACGGCTGGACGTCGACTTACGGGCCGGGCGCTTACGGGGCTCCTCCTCGGGCTCCTCGCGCTTGCCCTGCAACGACTCGCTGAACGCCTCGACGGCGCCGGTGAGCGCGCCCTTGGACTTGCCCTTGGCGCCGTTCTCCGTCATGTCTCCGACCAGATCGGTGAGCTGACTCGGCGCCTTGCGGCCGGACTCCAGATCGAGCCGGTTGCAGGCCTCGGCGAATCGCAGATAGGTGTCGACACTGGCGACGACCACCCGCACATCGATTTTGAGAATTTCGATACCGACCAGGGAGACGCGAACGAACGCGTCGATGACGAGCCCTCGGTCGAGTATGAGTTCAAGAACGTCGTAGAGATTTCCCGAGCCGCTCCCACCGGACGTCGCATTGCTCTGCTGAACGAGTGTCATGGGGAACTCCTTTCGGTGATCTTCGTTACGTCTGACGAGTTACATCGGACCCGTTATGTCCGACAACGGAATTCAGCGACGGTCGATCTGGCCCCTGGCATAGCGGCGCAGTCGCTCGTAGGACAACAGCGTTCCCTGCGGGTCGAGTTGAACCCGGTACGAGGCCATCACGCTCATGGTGTCCGGCACCCTCTCCAGCTCGACCACTTCCACGTCCGCCGTCCAACCGTCATCGGTGGCCTTCACCGCGGAAACAGATCCCGGCTCGCACTGGAGCAATTCCGTGAGCTGCGCGGAGGCCTTCCGCATGGCAGTCGGAACGCCGACACGCTTTCCGTCGTGCTCTTCATCGGTCTTCTTCTCGGTGCTCATCCTTCACCTGTCGCCGGGGATAACCGCTTGCTGATCGGTCTCCGTCGTCCATGGCTGACATTCGCCTGCCCCTGCAATCCGGACGTATGCGCGAACGGAGCAGTCGATGGTGGTGATCCGCACGCCGGGGTACGCGAAGCGGACACGTCCGGCACGAACACGAAGGAGTCAGCCATGGAAATCTCCGGACTCGTCAGCGCTCTGGTCATCGGGGCGGCGGTCGGCCTGCTGGGGCGCCTCGTCCTGCCCGGCCGACAGCACATCGGCATCCTGTGGACGCTCGTCGTCGGCATGGCGGCAGCACTTCTGGGCTCTCTGCTGGCATCCGTACTGGGGGTGGGCGACACGGGGGGCGTCGACTGGTTCGAGTGGCTCATCCAGATCGTCCTGGCCGGGCTGGGTGTGGCCGCCCTGGACCGCGCCCTGGCCGGCACCGAACGGCGACCGCGGAGGCACACCTGACGCCCACGGCCGCGTCGCGCGTTCAGTCGGTCCGCAGGTCGCTGGTAGGGCCCGTCCGACCCATGGCCCGACGGTCCTCGTCGGTCCATGAACGGGTGTCGCGAGGTTCGACGTAAGGCTCCTCGAACGGGGGGTGACCTCCCAGGATGGCGCGCTCGCGGGCCATCTCCGCATCGAACTCCAGACCCAGCAGGATCGCCAGATTGGTGATCCACAGCCAGACCAGGAAGACGATGACGCCGGCCAGTGCCCCGTACGTCTTGTTGTACGAGCCGAAGTTGGCGACGTAGAACGCGAACCCGGCGGAGGCGGCCATCCAGATCAGCAGCGCCAGAACACTGCCCAGGGAGCCGAAGGCGAAGCCTCGCCCCTTCGCGTTCGGGGCCGCCCAGTACAGGACCGCAAGCAGCACGGCCACGCAGACGACGAGGGCGGGCCACTTGGCGATCGACCAGATCAGGAGCGCCGTGTCGCCGATACCCAGCAGGGCGCCGAGCTCACGGGCGATTCCCCCGGTCAGCACCACCATCAGAGCACAGGCGCAGGCCAGGATCATGAGCACCAGGGTGAGCCCGACGCGTACCGGCAGCACCTTCCACAGCGGACGGCCCTCCGGCAGGTCGTAGACCGAGTTCGCCGCACGCATGAAGGCCGCCACATAGCCCGAGGCGACCCACAGCGCCCCCCAGCAGGCCGACGATCGCCAGTACCGAACCGGTGCCGCCGCTGCCCTCCAGCTGAGTGATGGCGCTGGTGATCACCTCCTTGGCGGCTCCCGGCGCCAGCTTCTCGACGTTGTCCAGCGCCTTCCGCGTGGTCGACTCCCCCGCGATCCCGAGGAGCGAGACCAGCACCAGAAGGGCCGGGAAGAGCGACAGGATTCCGTAGTACGTGAGCCCCGCGGCCCGGTCGGTCAGCTCGTCCCGCTGAAATTCCTTCGCCGTCCGCTTGAGGACCGCCCACCACGACGCCCGGCCCAGTTCGGTCGGCGCGTCCGGCGCGTCGCGCTCCACCTGCGCCTCGGGCCCGTTCGGCCCCCTCCTGTCTCCTTCCTCCGTCCGCTGCGTTCCACCGCGGCTCCCCGGGACCGGCCCGTGCGGGGAGCCCTGCTCACTGCGCTGTTCGTCGGCCATGGGGGGCGGCTACCCCCGACAGCGTCGTTATGCAGGCCCGACCGGCCTTCTCGAGCAAGCGCCGCGGCACAGGTCGCCCCCCCCCC
>NZ_QWFA01000132.1 GCF_003501885.1 Streptomyces globisporus | reverse complement strand
CCCGAGCCCCCCGAGCCCCTCCGCCCCCGCTCCTGTCCGGCCAAGGAGAGTGCGTCATCAACGCGTCCAGCAGCCCCCCTGCCGTAGAACTGCACGGCATCACCAAGCGCTTCCCCGGCGTCGTCGCCAACCACGACATCGACATCACCATCGGCAAGGGCACCGTGCACGCCCTCGTCGGGGAGAACGGCGCCGGCAAGTCCACCCTGATGAAGATCCTCTACGGCATGCAGAAGCCGGACGAGGGCACCATCGCGATCGACGGCGAGCAGGTCTCGTTCGCCAACCCGGGTGACGCCATCGAGCGTGGCATCGGCATGGTGCACCAGCACTTCATGCTCGCCGACAACTTCACCGTCCTGGAGAACGTCGTCCTCGGCGGCGAGAAGCTGTACGGCATCGGCTCCGGCGCCCGGAAGAAGATCAAGGAGATCTCCGACGCGTACGGCCTGGGCATCCGGCCCGACGCGCTCGTTGAGGACCTCGGGGTCGCCGACCGGCAGCGCGTGGAGATCCTCAAGGTGCTCTACCGGGGCGCCCGCATCCTCATCCTGGACGAGCCGACCGCGGTCCTCGTGCCGCAGGAGGTCGACGCGCTCTTCGCCAACCTGCGCGAGCTCAAGGCCGAGGGCCTGACCGTCATCTTCATCTCGCACAAGCTGGGCGAGGTGCTCTCGGTCGCCGACGACATCACCGTCATCCGCCGCGGTACGACCGTGGGCACCGCCGACCCGGCCTCCACCACGACCAAGCAGCTCGCCGAGCTGATGGTCGGCAGCGAGCTGCCCTCGCCGGAGACCCGCGAGTCCACCGTCACCGACGTACCGACGCTGCGGGTCCAGGACCTGAAGCTCACCGTCACCGACCCCGACGGCACCGTCCGCGACGTGCTCGCCGGCATCGACTTCACCATCCACCGGGGCGAGGTCCTGGGGATCGCGGGCGTCGAGGGCAACGGCCAGACCGAACTCATCGAGGCCCTCATGGGCATGCGCGACCCGGACGCCGGAGTCATCACCCTCGGCACCGACGACATCTCGCACGCCCCGACGCGTAAGCGGCGCGAGTCCGGCATCGGCTACATCCCCGAGGACCGCCACCGCCACGGCGTCCTGCTGAACGCCCCGCTGTGGGAGAACCGCATCCTCGGCCACGTCACCGAGAAGCCCAACAGCCGCGGCTGGCTGCTGGACAACAAGGCGGCCCGCACCGACACCGAGCGCATCGTGCGCGAGTACGACGTCCGCACCCCCGGTATCGACGTCACCGCGGCCTCCCTCTCCGGCGGCAACCAGCAGAAGCTGATCGTCGGCCGCGAGATGAGCCACGCGCCCAAGTTCCTGATCGCCGCCCACCCCACCCGCGGGGTGGACGTCGGCGCGCAGGCCCAGATCTGGGACCAGATCCGCGAGGCCCGCCGCGAAGGGCTCGCCGTGCTGCTGATCTCGGCCGACCTGGACGAGCTGATCGGGCTCTCCGACACCCTGCGCGTCATGTACCGCGGTCGGCTGGTCGCCGACGCCGACCCGGCCACCATCACCCCGGAGGAACTGGGCTCGGCCATGACCGGCGCCGCCACCGGTCACCTCGAAGGCTCGGAGGACGAGGCCCGATGAAGAAATTCGACAAGGACCGGCTGATCCTGGGCTTCGCCGGCCCGGTGCTCGCCCTGGTCGTCGCCCTCGCGCTGACGACCGTGGTGCTGCTCGCCTCCGGGCAGAACCCCTTCGAGCCGTACCGGATCATGTTCGACTCGGCCTCCTACGCCGACGTCCAGGTCCTGATCATCAACCAGGCCGGTACGTACTACCTCGCCGCGCTCGCGGTGGCCGTCGGCTTCCGGATGAACCTCTTCAACATCGGGGTCGACGGGCAGTACCGCCTCGCCGCGATGATGGCCGCGCTGGTCGGCGCGAGCGTCGAGCTGCCGGGGCCGCTGCACATCGCGCTGATCGTGATCGTCGCCATGCTCGTGGGCGCGTTCTGGTCCGGTATCGCGGGCTTCCTCAAGACCACCCGCGGGGTGAGCGAGGTCGTCTCGACGATCATGCTCAACTCGATCGCCACCGCGCTCGTCGCCTGGATGATCCTGCCGAAGAACTTCGGCGAGCAGCCCCCCGGCTCCAACAACCTGACCACCGGCGAGATCCCGGAGTCCGGCTGGTTCCCGGGGCTGCCGATGGGTGATATGGCCGGGGAGATCTACGGCTTCACCTTCGTCGCCGCCGGATGCGGCGTCCTGTACTGGTTCGTCCTGAACCGCACCCGGTTCGGCTTCGACCTGCGCGCCACCGGCGCCAGTGAGACCGCTGCCCAGGCCTCCGGTGTGGACGCCAAGAAGATGATCCTCACCTCGATGCTGATCTCCGGCGCGGTCGCGGGCCTGGCCGGCATGCCGACCCTGCTCGGCGACACGCACACCTACAGCCTCGACTTCCCCACGGGCATCGGCTTCACCGGCATCACCATCGCGCTGCTGGGCCGGAACAACCCGCTCGGCATCGCCCTCAGCGCCCTGCTGATCGCGTTCCTGGACAAGTCCTCGGCCTCGCTCGACCAGTACGGGTACGAGAAGGAGATCGCCACGATCATGCAGGGCCTGATCGTGATCTCGGTCGTCGTCTCCTACGAGCTGGTCCGCCGTTACGGCATCCGCCGCCAGCAGCAGAAGGTCGGCGAGGAGCTCGCCGCCGGACACGCCCTCACGACCGAGAAGGAGGCGGCCCTGTGAGCACCAGCAAAACCACCGCCGCACGCCCCGCCCCCCAGAAGGGCAACGGCCGCCGCAAGCTCTCCCTGCCCGTCCTCCTGCTGATCATCGCGGGCGGTCTCGCCCTGGTCTCACTGGTCCGCGTCATCAGCGGCGCCGACGACATCACCTCCGTCGGCCAGGTCCGCGGCGCCCTGTCACTCGCCGTGCCGATCGGCCTCGCCGGACTCGGTGGTCTGTGGGCCGAACGCGCGGGCGTCATCAACATCGGCCTCGAAGGCATGATGATCCTCGGCACCTGGTTCGGCGCGTGGGCCGGGTTCCAGTGGGGCCCGTGGGTGGGTGTCCTCTTCGGGATTCTCGGCGGCTGCATCGGCGGTCTGCTGCACGCGGTCATCACCGTCACCTTCGGCGTGAACCACATCGTCTCCGGTGTGGCCATCAACATCCTCGCCGTCGGCGTCACCCGCTACCTGTCCAACTTCGCCTTCGACGGCGTCCAGGGCGGCTCCTCGAAGCAGTCCCCGCGCATCGATCCCATTGACCGGATCACCGTTCCGGGACTCTCGGACTGGATGCAGGACCTGCAGCAACAGCACTGGTTCCTGATCTCCGACCTGGCGGGCATCATCGGCGGGCTCGTCACCGGCCTGTCCCTGCTCACCGTCGTCGCCCTGCTGCTGATCCCCGCCACCTGGTGGATCCTGTGGCGCACCCCGTTCGGACTGCGGCTGCGTTCCTGCGGCGAGTCCCCGGTGGCCGCCGAGACCCTCGGCGTCAACGTGTACAAGTACAAGTACATCGCCGTCACGGTCTCCGGCGGTCTGGCGGGCCTCGGCGGCGCGTTCCTCGCGATCGTCGCCACCGGCATCTACCAGGAGGGCCAGACCGGCGGCCGCGGCTACATCGGTCTCGCCGCGATGATCTTCGGCAACTGGATGCCGGGCGGCATGGCGCTGGGTGCGGGCCTCTTCGGCTTCACCGACAGCCTCAAGCTGCGCGGCGGCGCCGAGAACGTCCACGCGATGCTGCTCCTGCTGGCGATCCTGCTGGTCATCGCGGTGTTCTGGCAGCTGTACAAGAAGAAGTACGTCTCGGCCGCGGTCGCGGCGGTCGTCTCGGCGCTGCTGTTCACCTGGTACTTCCTGACCGACCAGGTGCCGAGCCAGTTCGTCGACGCCGCGCCGTACGTCACCACGCTGCTGGTCCTCTCGCTCTCCGCACAACGCCTGCGGATGCCGAAGGCCAACGGTGTGCCGTACCGCAAGGGCGAGGGCAAGTGACACCCCCGCCCGCCCCGGCCTTCGGTGAGGCCGACTGGGACGCCCTGCGGGCGGCCGCCCGGGACGCCATGTCCCGGGCGTACGCCCCCTACTCGGGCTTCCCGGTCGGTGTCGCCGCCCGGGTGGACGACGGCCGCACCATCACCGGCTGCAACGTGGAGAACGCCAGCTACGGCCTCTCGCTCTGCGCCGAGTGCGGTCTGGTCTCCACGCTCCAGGCCACCGGCGGCGGCCGGCTGACCCACTTCACCTGCGTGGACGGCACCGGGGCGATCCTGGTGCCGTGCGGCCGGTGCCGGCAGCTGCTGTACGAGTTCGGCGGCCCGGAGCTCCTCCTGGAGACCCCGGACGGCCTCCGTACGCTCGACGCGATGCTGCCGCAGTCGTTCGGCCCGCAGCACCTCGGCTGAACCCGCATTCTCCGGCGGTGGCCCTTCCCTCGTGGAAGGGCCACCGCTCTTTCCCCTCTCTATGCGCGTAGAGTCAACGAGGACTCTTGCGTACGCACCCGGCCGGAAGGACTCCCATGGACGCCATCTCCGTCATCCGCACCAAGCGGGACCGAGGCGAGCTGACCCCCGAGCAGATCGACTGGGTCATCGACGCCTACACCCGCGGCGAGGTCGCCGACGAGCAGATGTCCGCCCTCGCCATGGCGATCCTGCTCAACGGCATGAACCGCACCGAGATCGCCCGATGGACCGCCGCGATGATCGCCTCCGGCGAGCGGATGAACTTCGACGCGCTCTCCCGCCCCACCACCGACAAGCACTCCACCGGCGGCGTCGGCGACAAGATCACCCTGCCGCTCGCCCCGCTGGTCGCCGCCTGCGGCGCGGCCGTGCCGCAGCTCAGCGGGCGGGGCCTCGGCCACACCGGCGGCACCCTGGACAAGCTGGAGTCCATCCCCGGCTGGCGGGCCCACCTCTCCAACGAGGAGATGCTGAACGTCCTCGACAGCACCGGCGCGGTCATCTGCGCCGCCGGTGACGGTCTCGCCCCCGCCGACAAGAAGCTGTACGCGCTGCGCGATGTCACCGGCACCGTCGAGGCCATCCCGCTGATCGCCAGCTCGATCATGTCCAAGAAGATCGCCGAGGGCACCGGGGCGCTCGTCCTGGACGTCAAGGTCGGCTCCGGCGCCTTCATGAAGACCATCGAGGACGCCCGCGAGCTGGCCTCCACCATGGTCGCGCTCGGCACCGACAGCGGGGTGCGCACGGTCGCCCTGCTCACCGACATGTCGACCCCGCTCGGCCTCACCGCGGGCAACGCCCTGGAGGTCCGCGAGTCCGTCGAGGTCCTGGCCGGCGGCGGCCCGCAGGACGTCATCGACCTGACCCTCGCCCTCGCCCGCGAGATGCTGGACGCGGCGGGCCTCAAGGACGCCGACCCCGAGAAGGCCCTGGCCGACGGCTCCGCGATGGACGTCTGGCGCCGCATGATCTCCGCCCAGGGCGGCGACCCGGACGCCACCCTCCCCACCGCCCGCGAACAGCACGTGGTCACCGCCCCCGCCTCCGGCGTCCTGACCCGCTTGGACGCCTACGACGTCGGCGTCGCCGCCTGGCGCCTCGGCGCGGGCCGCGCCCGCAAGGAGGACCCGGTGCAGGCGGGCGCGGGCGTCGAACTGCACGCCAAGCCCGGCGACACGGTCACCGAGGGCCAGCCCCTGATGACGCTGCACACGGACACCCCGGAGAAGTTCGACTACGCGCTCAAGGCCCTGCCCGAGGCGTACGACATCGCCCCGGCCGGCACGTCGTTCTCGCCGCTGCCGGTGGTGCGGGAACGTATCGCGTAATGGCTCAGGACACACAGGCGGCCCGCCGCACGGATGCTCTCCGTGCGGTGGGCCGCGCCGCACGGATGCTCTCCGTGCGGCGGGCCGCCGTCATGCGTGGGGTGAACTACCCGCGAGCGCCCGTCACTTGCCCAGGTAAGCGCTGTAGATCTTCACCGACGAGGTGTTGCCCTTCTTGTCGGTGACCTTGGCGGAGAAGGAGATCGCCTTGTTCTTCGCCGGGTTCTTCACGGTGATCTTCCCCTTCTTCACCGTGACCTTCTTCCAGGTCTTGCCGCCGTTGTAACTGACGTACGTCTTCAGCGACTTCAGGTTCTTGCCCGCGGCCGCGCCGTGCACCTTCACCGGCACCGAGACGGTCTTGCCAGCCGGCTTGGCCCGGCCGTCGGCGCCGACGGCCGGGGTGAACCGGACCGTGGAGACCGGGAGCATCGTGAACTCGGTCTTCTTCGAGCTGAACGTCCAGGACGCGTCCACCCGGGTGGAGAGCGGGTTGACCTTCGCGCTGTGCTTGACCGAGGTCGACAGCTTGTAGGCGGCGGATCCGGCCGGGACCTTGAAGCCCTCGCCGCCGCTCAGCGGGTCGTTGTTCTGGCCGATCTTCTTGCCGTTGCGGTACAGGACGGTCTTGGCCGACGTGTACTCGATGCCGCCCGCGTTGCCGGCGCCGTCCGCCAGCAGGGGGAGCATGCCGAAGATCTCGTTGCCCTCACGGACCACGCCGTGGTCCTTGCTCACCAGCGGGCCGAACACCCCGGTGTTCACGGACTTGTTGTAGGTCCTGCCCGCCTTGAACGTGGCTTCATCGCTGATCTGGTAGTCGGCCTCGTACGTCGGCCAGCCGTCCTGGTCGACCGGGCCCAGCTGGCTGAACTCCAAGCCCCAGCTCACCTTGTCGGTGGTGGAGAGGTACAGCGTGCGGGTGCCGGGCAGCTTCTGCTCGACCGCCGTGGACCAGCCGCCGCCCGATGTGGGCAGGAAGCCCACGGCGGAGACCGAGCCCTTCTTCTTCGGTGCGGCCGAGCCCATGGCGATCTTCACCTTGGCCAGCTGCGCGGTGGTGAACTTCCGGTCGAAGCCGGTGGCGAGCTGCTTGACCGTGCCGCCGACCGCGATGTCGTACTCGGTCGACGCGCCCTTGCTCCACGTGCCCGTCCAGTGCTGGGCGAGCGAGCCGTCGGTGATCTTCGGGCCGACGTGGAGCGTACGGAGCCCGGCCGGCGACTCCATCACCCAGCCGAAGGAGACCGCGTCGTTCGCCGCCTCCACCACGTAGTCCGGGGAGAACAGCTCACCCTTCGCCTTCGCGTCCGGCAGCGCGACCTTCACCGGCTTCGCCTTGCGGGCGTCGAACGTCAGCGAGGTGTTCTTGGTGACCGCGACCTTGGGCTGCGCGATCCAGTCGGCGCCCTTGGTGACGTCGTCCGGGTCCTTGTACACCGTGGAGTTGGCCACGTACGTGCCCTTGGGTACCCGGATCTTGGCCGTGCCGTCGACGACCTGCGGGCTCAGGAACGGGTAGCCGGACTCCATGCCGAAGCGGAAGAGCGTGCTGTCCACGTGGGCGGCCGGACGGCCGTCCCGCCCGAGGTGCTTGATGGAGACGTCGTAGCTCTCCACCTCACGCTCGACCGCGGCGGCCGTGCGCACGGTCTGCCCGCCACCGGTGGCCACCAGATACGCGGAGTACGTGCCGTCGACGGTGCCGCCGAGCCGGGTGTCGGAGGTCAGCGTGACCTCCGCCGTGCCGCCCGCCGGAACGGTCACCTTGTCCGCGCCGAGCGTGAAGAAGCCGGCCGGAGCGGGCTTGCCCTGCGGGTTGGTGCCCGTCGCCTTCAGATCGAGGGTGACGTCGCTCGTGCCGAGGTTGCGGTAGGTGACCTTCTCGGTGGCGGGCTTGTCGTCGGCGTGCGGCCACTGCTGCACCCCGAAGCTCACCGAGACCGGTTCGGCGATCACGGTCTGGCCGATCGCGCGGTCCACCTGGATCCGGCCGGAGCCCTGCTGGAACGGGTTGTACGCCCCCGGCTTCGTGGACGCGGTCAGCGCGCCCTTCAGCTCGCCGTACTTCCAGTCGGGGTGCTGCTGCTTGAGCAGCGCGGCCGCGCCCGCGACATGCGGGGTGGCCATCGACGTACCCGAGATGGTGGCGTAACCGGCGGGCTTCTCGCCCACCTCCTGGGCGATCAGCGAACCCGGCGGGATGGCCGCCGTGGTGTCCACGCCGGGGGCCGTCACATCCGGCTTGATCGCGCCGTCGCCGATCCGCGGGCCCCGGCTGGAGAAGTCCGCCAGCTTGTCCTTGTCGTCGACCGCGCCCACGGTCAGCGCGGCGTCCGCGCTGCCCGGCGAGCCGACCGTGCCCGCGCCGTCGCCCTCGTTGCCCGCGGCGATGGCGAACAGCACGCCCTTCTCGGCCGACAGCTTGTCGACCGCCGCCTCCAGCGGGTCCACCTCGGGGGTGTCCATGCCGCCGAGGCTCAGGTTGACGATGTCGGCGCCCTGCGCGACCGCCCACTCCATGCCGGCCAGGATGCCGGAGTCCTCGCCGTAGCCCTCGTCGTCCAGCACCTTGCCCGAGAGCAGCTTGGCATCCGGGGCCACGCCCTTGAGCTTGCCGCCCGACTTCGCACCGGTGCCCGCCGCGATCGAGGCGACGTGCGTACCGTGGCCGACCCGGTCCTTCGTGTCCTTCGCGGCGCTGAAGTTCTTCTCCGCGAGGATCTGGCCCTTGAGGTCGGGGTGGCCGGAGTCCGTCCCCGTGTCCAGAACGGCGATCTTGACGCCCTTGCCGGTGAACCCGGCCTTCCAGGCCGCCGGGGTGCCGATGTGCGGGACACTCCTGTCGAGGCTCGCCTTACGCACGCCGTCCAGCCAGACCCGGTCGATGCCGGCCGCCGTGGTGACCCGCTCACCGCCCGTGCCCCGGTCGGTGAGCGCCTTCCAGATGTCGGGCGCGTCGGCGGTCGGTGTGGTCACCGATTCGGCATTCAGCGAGGTGAGGCTGCGGCCGACCTCGGTGGAGCCCGCGTCGCGGACCAGCGCCTTCGCGGCTGCGGCCTGCTTGCCCCGGTAGCCGACGATCAGCTTGAGACCGTCCTTCTGGGCCCGGAGGTTCTCCGGACGGCTCAGCTCGGTGACGTCGAAGAGCCGACGATCCAGCTTGCCGGAGACGATCAGCCGGTGGGCGTCGGCCGGGATGACGAGGGTGTGGCCCTTGTGGCTCATCCGCTGGACCGGGATGTTCTCCCGGCCCTTCGCGGGCCGGAAGGCGACCGGTCGGCCCTGGGCGTCCACGGTGACCCGGTCACCGGTGACGAGCGTCAGGTGACGCATCTCCCGGTCCCGGTCCTGGGCCCGGGCGCCGTACGCCCCCTTCGGGTCCGGCTGGGCGACGGCGGTCTGGGTCATGCCCGCCGCCAGCGCCACGGCCACCGCCGCGGCGACCGCCGGTATGCACGCGTTTCTCACGTGTCTGCGCAACTCTCCCCCTGGAGAACTCGATGGTTCCTCAACCCGTCGGCCCGCAGATACGCAGAAAGGACGGCTGCGGCCGTCGGTTCACCGAACTAGAGGGAAAGCCGGGCACGTTGGTTCACAGGATCCGCACAGAAGGCCGGAGATGACGCAAAAGAGCCCCCGCGCGAGAGCCTCGCCGGGGTCGGGCCGATGAATTTCGCCCGCCGGTCCGGTCTGCCTGGTGTGGATGCCGAAAATCCGATCACCCTGACCGTGACCGGCCGGGTCAGCCGTGCCGTCGTCGCCGACCTCTGCGCCGAGCTGGAGCGCGCCCTCGCCGATCCCTGCGGCGCCGCCCTCACCCCGGGCGCGGCGGTGGACTGCGATGTGGGCGGGATGATCCGGCCGGATCTGACCGCCGTCGAAGCGGTGGCCCGGCTGGGGCTCGTCGCCCGTCGGGCCGGACACACCCTGCGGCTGCGCCGGGTGCCCCCCGAACTCCGGGCGCTGCTGGACCTGGTGGGGCTGGCCGATGTGGTGAGCCTGGAGGAGGGGCCGGAGGAACGGGTACCGGGACCGCTGTGACGTACGCGGGTGGGGAGGCGGACGCCGTACGCGCCCGCCTCCCCACCCGACCGGCCAACCCGTCCGCCTACGCCTCCCGCGCGTCCGCCGGAAGCCGGTCCGGCAGACCGAACAGCGGGAACCAGCGCGGGACGTCCAGGAAGCAGTGCATCCCGGTGATCGCCCCGTCCTGGACGTCGATGACCTGGACCGCCCACGGCACGAACCCGGAACCGTCCTCGGCGGGCTTGTAGTGCGCGAAGGCGGGGGAGCCGTTGGCCGAGACGGGCACCAGCTTGGAGCCCGCGCAGGCCGCGCCGATGGAGGTCATGAAGCCCGTGATGTCCCCGGTGCCCTGGAGCCACAGGTCGAACGGCGGCATCGTCATCACCGCGTCCTCGTGGAGCAGCGCGGTCAGGGCGGCCATGTCATACCCCTCGAACGCCTTCACATAGCGCTCCAGGAGTTTCTGCTGCTCCTCGTCGAGCGGGTCCGCCGCATCGCCCGCCCGGCCCTCCGTCTCGGTCAGCGTGGCGCGGGCCCGCTGCAGGGCGCTGTTGACCGAGGCCACGGAGGTCTCCAGCAGCTCGGCGACCTCGGCGGCCTTCCAGGCGAGCACCTCGCGCAGGATCAGCACGGCCCGCTGCTTCGGCGGCAGGTGCTGGAGGGCGGCGACGAACGCCAGGCGCACCGACTCGCGCGCCACGGCCGCCTCCGCCGGGTCCTGGACCGACGGCAGGATCCGGCCGTCGGGCATCGGCTCCAGCCAGACGTTCTCCGGGCGGGGGCTCAGCGCGGCCTGGGCGAGCGGGGTCGGGCCGGTCAGGTCGACCGGGCGGGCCCGCTTGTTGCCGGCGTTCAGCATGTCCAGGCAGACGTTGGTGGCGATCCGGTAGAGCCAGGAGCGCAGCGAGGAGCGGCCCTCGAACTTGTCGAAGTTGCGCCAGGCCCGGACCAGGGTGTCCTGCACCGCGTCCTCGGCCTCGAAGGCGGATCCGAGCATCCGGTAGCAGTACCCCGTCAGTTCGACCCGGTGCCCCTCCAGACGGCTGTCGATCCCGGCCGCATCCGGCTTCTCGCCGTCCGCCGCTTCCGTGGCCGTCGTCGTGGTCAGATCGCTCATCGCTCCACCCCTGTCGCGCGCCCTCGCGCTGTGGCATCCGTCACCCGGTACGTCGGAAGCTACCGCAGGCCACTGACAGTCGGGGGCGGAAAGCGAACAAGGGGTACCGGAGGCCGTGGCTCCGGCCACGATCCGTCCGGCACCCCTCGGGAGCATCCGTCCGGCACCCCTCGGGGTGCGCCCAGCGCCTCGCTCAGGTCCCGGGCTTGCGCCCGTACACGTACACGTCGTCGCCGTTCTTCAGCAGTTTCCAGTATGCCTTCGCGTCGGTGGGCCGCATGTTGACGCAGCCGCCGGAGCCCGGCGGGTTGTACATGGACTTGGTGACCGAGTGGAACGCCTGGCCGCCGTCGAAGAACTGGGAGTACGGCATCCAGACCTTGTAGATCGTCGACCAGTGCTTGATGGTGCGCCAGTAGATCTTCTTGGCCCCGGTCCGGGTCTCCGCGCCGTCCCGCCCGGTCCGCACCGGCACCGGGCCGTACTTCAGCTTCTTGCCGTCCTGGATCCAGCTCAGCTGCCGGGTCAGGTCGACACAGGCGATGCGCCCCTTGTTGGTGGGGCACTTCCCCGCCTTGTTGGGGTTCTTCCCGGCCGCCTTCTGGGCGAGCATCGTGTTCATCGTGCGCCAGGTCAGCGGACCGGCGTAGCCGATGGTGGGGGTGATCCCGTGGGCCTTCTGGAACTTCTGGATCGCCTTGCAGTCGGCCGTCGACTGCTTGCCGTCCACGGGCCGCTCGAGGAACTTCTCGACCTGCTTCTGGTGGGGTCCCACCGACTTCGTGCAGGACGCCGCCTGGGCGGCGGTGCCGCTGCCCAGGACCAGGGCCGGAGCGGCCACCAGCCCGGCGACGGACAGCGCCACCCCGCGTCGCAGCCGTCTGCCGGATGTCTTCGCCATGTCTCCCATGCGGCAACTCCCCTTCGCCCACAGTGGTTTTGTGGTTACGCCTGGTAGACGCGCGAAGGGGAGCGGTGGTTGCGCGCCGGTATGTCTCGGTTGCGTCGCGAAAACCGGTGGAACGACCGACCGGAAGGCCGTAGGTTCGCCTGGTTCACGATCCGCGCGTTCCCGACGAGGTGTTTTCGATGACGGTCCGAGCAGTGGCGGCCGATTCCACCCGGCAGCCCTCCGTAGAAGCCATGACCTCATCGAACGCAAGGAACACCTCTCGTGGATCTGCCCCGCATCTTCACCCTGCGCGAAAGTAGCCACCGCATCCACAACCCCTTCACCCCGGGCAAGCTCGCCGCCCTGGGCCGTGCGCTGCGCCTGCCGCCCGGAACCCGTGTGCTCGACCTCGCCAGCGGGTCGGGCGAGATGCTGTGCACCTGGGCCCGGGACCACGGCGTCACCGGGACCGGGGTGGACATCAGCACCGTGTTCACCGACAAGGCCCGCTCCCGTGCCGCCGAACTCGGCGTCGCGGACCGGGTCTCCTTCGTGCACGGCGATGCCTCCGGCTTCGTCGCGGACGAGCCGGTCGGACTCGCCGCGTGCGTCGGCGCCACCTGGATCGGAGGGGGCGTGGCCGGCACCGTCGAACTGCTGGGCAGGAGCCTCCGCCCGGGCGGTCTGATGCTGATCGGTGAGCCGTACTGGCTCCGCGAAGTGCCGGATCAGGAGACCGCCGAAGGCTGCCACGCCCGCGGCGGGGACGACTTCCTGCTCCTGCCGGAGCTGATCGAGCGGTTCGGGGATCTCGGGTACGACGTCGTGGAAATGGTGCTGGCCGACCAGGACAGCTGGGACCGTTACCAGGCGGCGCAGTGGCTCAACCTCCGCCGCTGGCTCGACGCGCATCCCGATGACGGGATGGCCGCCGAGGTGCGGGCCGAACTCACCACCGGTCCCGCCCGCTACGCGCGGTATCAGCGTGAGTACGTCGGCTGGGGAGTCTTCGCGCTGATGGCCCGCTGACGGCCGAAGCAGTACGGGTCCGGGCGGCATCTGCCGCCCGGACCCGTGTGCTCAGCGGGTCGCCGGAACCAGCGCCCGCCGCTCCGCCCGCGCCACCCGGGTCCCGTACAGGGTGATCGAGACGACGCCGAGGACCGCAAGAAGGCCCAGCGCCACCGTCGCCGCCCAGCCCCCGGCGTGGAAGGCGACCGCGCCCAGCGTGCCGCCCGCGCTGGAGCCCAGGTAGTACGCCGACTGGTACAGCGCCGACGCCTGCGCCCGGCCCTCCGTCGCCGTCCGGCTCACCGAGGACGAGGCGACCGCGTGCCCGGCGAAGAAGCCGGCCGTGATCAGCACCAGGCCCAGCAGGACGGCGGCCAGCCGGTCCGCGAGCGACAGCAGCAGCCCGGCGGCGGTCGTGGAGACCGCCAGGTAGAGCGCGCCCCGGCGGCCGAGGCGGGCCACCAGGCGTCCGGCGGCGGCCGAGGAGACGGTCCCCACCAGGTAGACGAGGAAGATCGAGCCGATGACGCCCTGCGGCAGGCTGAACGGCTCCTCGACCAGCCGGTAGCCGATCACCGTGTAGACCGCGCCGAACACCGTCATGAACAGGGCGCCGATCGCGTACAGCCGGACCAGCAGCGGGTTGCCCAGGTGGATGGCGACGGTCTTCGCCAGGGCCTTCGGGTTCAGCGAACCGGGGCGGAAGTTCTTCGCCTTCGGGATGAGGAAGTGGAAGGCTACGGCGCACGCCAGCGCGAGCAGCCCGACCGCCGCGAGCGCCGCGCGCCAGCCCCAGGCCTGGGCGACCCAGCCGGTGAGGATGCGGCCGCTCATCCCGCCGATGCTGTTGCCCGCCACGAACAGCCCGATCGCGGCGATCAGCGCCTTGGGCCGCACCTCCTCCGCGAGGTACGCCATCGCGGAGGCCGGAAGCCCGGCCAGCGCCGCACCCTGGACGGCGCGCAGCGCGATCAGCGCGCCCATCGACGGGGCGAACGGCACCAGCAGTCCGACCAGCACCGCGATCGCCAGCGACGCCGTCATCATCTGCCGCCGCCCGAACCGCTCCGAGAGCGCGCTCAGCGGCAGCACGAACAGAGCCAGTGCCCCGGTCGCCGCCGAGACCGTCCAGCTCGCCTGTCCGGCGGTGGCGTCGAACGACGCGGAGACGGCGGGCAGCAGGGCCTGCGTGGAGTAGAGGAGGGCGAACGCCGCGACACCGGCGGCGAAGAGGGCGAAGCTCATCCGGCGGTAGCCGGGGCGGCCGGGCTCCAGGCGCCCATGGGTGGAGGCCGGCGCGGCGGTGGTGGTGACGGGGGACGACGGGGCAGAGGCACCCACCACGACGGTGGATGCCCCGGTATCGGCGGGAGGCATACATCGAAATTAGACCCGCAGGTTTCATGCGTCCAATGCACGAAACTGCCATAATCAATCCCATGGTGCATGAACACAGCTCAGGGCCTCGGCTGTCACCAAGCAGTTACGAAGAAGACATCCGGGCCGTGCTCGCGCCCCGCCTCGCGTACTTCGAGGCGGTCGCCCGGCACGAGCATGTGACCCGCGCCGCACACGAGCTGGGGGTCCCGCAGTCCACGCTCTCGCGGGCCATGGTCCGGCTCGAAGCGGACCTGGGCGTCGCCCTGTTCGCCCGCAAGGGCCGCACGGTCTCCCTCACCCCGGCGGGCCGCACCTTCCTCGGCTCGGCCGAACGCGCCCTGGCCGAGGTCGAGAAGGCCGCCGACTCGGTCCGGGCGGACGCCGACCCGACGGCGGGCCGGGTCTCCTTCGGCTTCCTGCACACCATGGGCTCCGAGACCGTGCCCGCCCTGATCCGTGCCTTCCGGGTCGACCACCCGAGGGTCCGCTTCCAGCTCGTGCAGAACTACGGCGAGGCCATGATCGAACGGCTCCGCGCGGGCGGCCTCGACCTCTGCCTCACCTCGCCCGTGCCCGACGCCCCCGACCTGGTCACCCGCCGCCTCGACGAACAGCGGCTGCGCCTGGTGGTCCCCGACGACCACCGCCTCGCCTCCCGCCGCCGGATCCGCCTCGCGGAGGCCGCCGACGAGACGTTCGTGACGCTGGAGCCGGGCTACGGGCTGCGCCGGATCACCGACGACCTGTGCGCGGAGGCGGGCTTCACCCCGCGCGTCGCCTTCGAGGGCGAGGAGGCGGAGACCCTGCGCGGGCTGGTCGCCGCCGGGCTCGGGGTGGCGCTGCTGCCGCCGCCCGCCGTCGCCCGCCCCGGAGTCGTCGAGCTGACGGTCACGGCACCGCGCGCGGCCCGCGAGATCGGCGTCGCCTGGCTGGACGGACACCCCGACACCCCGCCGGTCGCGGCCTTCAAGCGCTTCCTGCTGTCGCGGAGGGGGAACCTGCTGCCGGACTGAGGGAACAGGCGAGCGAGAATGGCCCGGTGAATCGGTCCCCCTCTCCCTGGCCGCAGCAGCAGCCGCCCGGGCTCCCGAGCCTGAAGGGCGTCATCTTCGCGTCCGTCGTCGGCTCGGTGCTGGTGCTCGCCGCCGCCGTCCTGTTCGCGCTGCTGCCCGGGGCGCTCTCCGACGCCGCCGACTTCCGGGCCGCGCGGCCGTGCGCGGAGGTCTCCGCGCCCGAGAACGGCGACTGTCTCTCCGAGTGGGCCGCCACCGTCGTCTCCACCGAGACCGGCCGGTCGAACAAGGCCGTCACCAACTGGGTCACGGTCGATCTCAGCCCCGAGGAACCGTCGTTCCGGATACGGATGCGGGGGGACGGTCCGGTGTGGAAGGAACTCGCGCCCGGCGACCGGGTCACCGTGTTCACCTGGCGCGACCTGGTGTGGCAGCTGGGCAGCGGTGAACTGCGCCAGGACACGGTCGAGACGCCGGACCGCGAGCCCGCCGTCCGACTGGCCATGGGGCTCGCCCTGTTGATCGTCGGGACCGCCTTCCTGCGGGGCGCGGGGTGGCTGCACCGCCGCCGCGCCACCCGCGCCACGGACACCCCCACGGCCCAGGTCGTCGTGGTGATGGCGGCGACCCTGCTGGCCGCCGGCCTCGCCGTCACCGCCGCCGTCGCGACGGACACCGTGTGGCTCGCCCTGCTGCTCGCCGCCGCCGGATGCGCGGCGGTATGGACGGCAACGACGCTGCTGCTACGAGGACTCGCGCGGCGACCAGGGGCCTGACACCGACCCCGGCCCGACGCCTCCTCATCGCCGCAACGACCGCCCGAACCCGGCGGCCAGCGGCATCCGCAGCCCCAGCGGCGGCGGTGCGGCGAGCGCGTCCGCGACCGGGCGGGCGTAGGACCGGGCGAAGAGCGAACCCCGGACGAAGTCGGCGGCCAGCGCCACCACTTCGGAACGGTGCTGGCGCAACGCGTGCCCGTCGGAGTGGACTTCGAAGCGACAGGTGTCCCGATTGGACTTCTTCGCCCGCTCGGCCAGCCGGTAGGACAGCTCCGGGTCGGTGCGCTCGTCGTTGGTGCCGTGCACGATCAGCACGCGACGCCCCATCAACTGCTTCACCGGCTCCGGTTCGGCCGCCGTCCGCTCCGGCAGCCACGGTGCCATCGCCAGGACCGCGGTGACCGCACCGTGCCCGGCGGCCCGCAACGCGGCCCGCCCGCCCATCCCGTGGCCGACCAGGCAGACCGGGACGTCGCCGTAGAGCCGCTGGACCTCGTCGGCCGCCCACGCGGCGTCCTCGGCGGGATGCGCGTCGTCCGCGTTCCAGCCCCGGCGGCGGTAGCGCAGCACGTGCACCGCGAGCCCGTCGCCCTCCCCGGCGCGGGCCAGGGCGCGGGCGAACGGCAGCTGTATCGCGTACGAGAGGGCGGAGGGGCGGCGGTGCGAGTCGGCCTCACCGTCCGGGAGCAGCAGAACCACGCCGCTGACCTCGTCGATTGCTCCGGCCGTCCGAACGGCCCGTCCCAGCCTGGCTGCGGGCAGGGGGAGTGCGCGCTGTCCCATGACAGAACAGTCTCAGAAGAGCAGGTGTACTCCACCCGACTTTCCGGTCACTGTTCAGCATCGACAACCGGCGCTCTACGCGCGTAGGCGCTAGAGTGCGAAGATGACGAGCCAGACCCCGAATGTCCCTGATTCCGACCAGATCCGGCGCGCCCCCAAGGTGCTGCTCCACGACCACCTCGACGGCGGCCTGCGGCCGGGCACCATCGTCGAGCTGGCCCGCGCGCAGGGTTACGACTCCCTCCCCGAGACCGAGCCCGACAAGCTCGGCATCTGGTTCCTCGAGGCCGCCGACTCCGGCTCCCTGCCCCGGTATCTGGAGACCTTCGCCCACACCTGCGCCGTCATGCAGACCCGTGACGCGCTGTTCCGGGTGGCTGCCGAGTGCGCCGAGGACCTCGCCGAGGACGGTGTCGTCTACGCCGAGATCCGCTACGCCCCCGAGCAGCACCTGGAGGGCGGCCTGACCCTCGAAGAGGTCGTCGAGGCCGTCAACGCGGGCTTCCGTGAGGGCGAGCGCATCGCCCGCGCCAACGGCCACCGCATCCGTGTCGGAGCCCTCCTCACCGCGATGCGGCACGCCGCCCGCGCCCTGGAGATCGCCGAACTGGCCAACAGCTACCGCGACCAGGGCGTCGTCGGCTTCGACATCGCGGGGGCCGAGGCCGGCTTCCCGCCCACCCGCCACCTCGACGCGTTCGAGTACCTCAAGCGCGAGAACAACCACTTCACCATCCACGCGGGCGAGGCCTTCGGCCTGCCGTCGATCTGGCAGGCCCTCCAGTGGTGCGGCGCCGACCGGCTCGGCCACGGGGTGCGGATCATCGACGACATCGAGGTCGCCGAGGACGGCTCGGTCTCCCTCGGCCGCCTCGCCTCCTACGTACGGGACAAGCGCATCCCGCTGGAGATGTGCCCGACCTCCAACCTCCAGACCGGCGCCGCCGACTCGTACGCCGAGCACCCGATCGGACTGCTGCGCAAGCTGCACTTCCGCATCACGGTGAACACGGACAACCGGCTGATGAGCGGGACCAGCATGAGCCAGGAATTCGAGCAGCTGACCGAGACCTTCGGATACACGCTCGACGACATGCAGTGGTTCACAGTCAATGCGATGAAATCAGCTTTCATTCCTTTCGACGAACGTCTCGCGATGATCAATGACGTCATCAAGCCCGGATACGCCGAGCTGAAGTCGGAGTGGCTTTTCCGTCAGACCGCTGTGACCAGCAGTTCTACGGTCTCCGGGAGCTGAGGGGCGCATCAGGTGAAAGGGTCGGGAAGCAGTTTCCCGGCCCTTTTCCCGCGTGTCGGGATGTTTGCGGATCGGGCGGCGGGCTGGCTAGTTTGCAGAGCCGCTCACATCCCCTTCCCCAAGGATGAATTCTCCATGAAGAAGTCTGCCAAGACTCTCGGTGTCGCCGCTCTCGGTGCCGCTTTCGCCGCTGCCGCCGCCGGCAGCGCCTCCGCCGCTCCCGC
The DNA here is from genome assembly GCF_003501885.1 of Streptomyces globisporus. Classification (GTDB taxonomy): domain Bacteria; phylum Actinomycetota; class Actinomycetes; order Streptomycetales; family Streptomycetaceae; genus Streptomyces; species Streptomyces globisporus_D. The sequence goes on along the minus strand of NZ_QWFA01000132.1, from coordinate 5,229 downwards.
GCTGCCGCTGGACGCCGCGGCCGGGGCGCTCCCCGTCTCGACGATGGCGCTGGACACCGTCGCGCAGTCGGTCCAGAACGCGCCGGTCCAGGACACCGTCGGCAAGGTCCTCGGCGGCCAGGCCACCGACGCGGCCGCCCCGGTCACCGGCCTGCTCGGCGGACTGCCCACCCAGGGCCTCACCGCCAACGGGATCCCGCTCGGCGGCTGACCCGCACCCGCGCGCCGGTGATGCCGACGCGCACCCGTACACGTCAGTGGGGCGCACACCCTGGTCCAGGGTGTGCGCCCCACGGCGCGTTCTCGTCGGTCTTCACGCTCCCCGTGGTCCGGCGTGTCACCAGGCCGTCGCGGAGGAGGCGGACTTCTCCGAGGGCAGCAGCGCCCACAGCGCCAGGTAGAGCAGGAACTGCGGGCCGGGCAGCAGGCAGGACACGACGAAGATCACGCGCATCGTGCTCGCCGACGTACCGAAGCGCCGGGCGAGGCCGGCGCACACTCCGCCGATCATGCGGCCTTCGCGGGGGCGGACAAGTGCGGCCATGGTGGGCTCCTTCGCGAACCGTAGCGGGAGGAGCAGCTTTCTCTGCTCCCCGATGTATCCATGGTGCCGCCGCGAAGGGGGGCAAAGCATCGCTCTACGGTGCGAGGCCGACCCCGGTAATCGTCGGGGTCGATCCCTGAGGGGCCTCGTCCCTGAGTCGGGTCTCGTGGCGGTAGTGAGGCAGATCCCGGACGCCCGGCAGCCCCCGGCGGCGCAGTCGCGCCCGGCAGACCGGAACGACCAGCAGATGTGCCAGGACCACCCCGGTGGTGTTCAGCAGCAGCGAGTCGATGTCGACGACCTGCCCCGGCACCCCGGTCTGCCCCAGCTCGATGGCCAGCGAGATCAGCGCCCCGGCGGCGACGGTGCGCAGCAGCGAGACCCAGGAGGAGACGAAGATCCGGCCCCCGGCCATCGGCAGCAGCACCCCGAGCGGGGCCAGCAGCAGCAACGCCCCGCCGATCCGACGGGCCGCCTCGGCCGGTCCCAGCGCGAGGTCCGCCCTGATCCCGGCCAGCGGCTCGAAATTCGCCGCCGTGATCCAGGGGACGTCCAGCGGGCGCAGCGTCAGCCACCCGACGAACAGGAGATGTGCGATCAGGAGAGTGACGCCCGCCGCGCGGAAGTGGATGACGGTCTGGCCGTCCGAACTGTGACGCACGCCCACCAAGACGCCACGACCGGCAGGATCGGTTCCGTACGGTCGAGGGCGGCTGCGCACGGACGCCCCCGCTCGGCCCCGGCGGGACCCGCGTCAGTCCAGCGGGAGCGCCTCCGGCGTGGCCAGGTCACCAGGCCGGGACTTCGTCTGCGAGGTGCACAGATAGCCGCGCGGCGGGTAGTCCCCGGGCCCGCCCAGCACCACCGAACCGTCCCGGACCAACGACTCGCTCTCCGCGTACGTGCACACCAGCTGGGCCAGCGCCTCCGCCGACAGGTCCTCGGGCTGGCTGCTCAGCCGCAGGGTGCCCGCCGGATCGCCGCCCCGCGACGGATCCACCCGCAGCCCCGCCGGAACCGCGGTGGTGAACCCGGCCCGCCGCTCGCCCGCGGACGGCGCCCGCTGCACCTCCGCCAGCAGCGCGCGGGCCACCTCCACCGGCTTGCCGCCGACCGCGTCCGGCGGCATCGGACGGTCCACGGTGACCAGCTGCGAGGCGCAGACCAGATACACCTCGGCGCCCACGCTGTCCGGCGACCGGGTGGCGACGTCCGAGGCGGAGAGCCGGCACGGCACCCGGGAGGGCGCGGCCCCCGCGTCCACCGGCACCGACGTCGTCCGGATCCCGCACCCGGAGACCAGCGCCGCGACCGCCAGCAGGCCCGCCAGGGAGGCGGCCGACCGCCCGCGCAGCGGGTTCCGCCTCCGGTACGTGACATCGCCGTGCTTCACGTCGCCCCGTCCTCGTCCGGGGCGCCCGCACCCGGTTCGTCGTTCCGTACGATCCTCTCGGCGTCACGCGGCAGCCGCAGCGTGAACACGGCACCGCCGTCCGGAGAGTTCGCCGCCGTGATGTCACCGCCGTGGATGTGCGCGTTCTCCATGGCGATGGAGAGGCCGAGCCCGCTGCCCTCCGACCGCGGGCGGGAGGCGCTCGCCTTGTAGAACCGGTCGAAGACGTGCGGCAGCACATCCTCGGGGATGCCCGGACCGTGGTCCCGTACCTCGATGACCAGTTCCTCGCCCTCGGTCCGCACCCGTACGCCCACCGGCGAACCGCCGTGCTTGAGGGCGTTGCCGATCAGATTGGCCAGGATCACGTCCAGCCGGCGCGGATCGAGCCGGGCCATCATGCCGCGCTCCGCGTCCAGGTGCACCGCGTCCAGCCAGGCCCGCGCGTCGATGCACGCGGTCACCTGGTCGGCCACGTCGACGTCGTCCAGGACGAGCCGGGCCGTGCCCGCGTCGAAGCGGGTCACCTCCATCAGGTTCTCCACCAGGTCGTTCAGCCGCCGCGTCTCGCTGACCACCAGATGCACGGCGGGCGCGATCATCGGATCGAGGGTGTCCGCCTCGTCCTCCAGCACCTCGGCCACCGCGGTGATCGCGGTCAGCGGCGTACGCAGCTCGTGCGACATGTCGGCGACGAACCGGCGGCTCGCCTCCTCCCGCGCACTCATGTCCGCGACCTTCTTCTCCAGCGAGCTCGCCGTCCTGTTGAACGTACGGGACAGGTCGGCCAGTTCGTCCGTGCCGGAGACCACGAGCCGGGTGTCGAGCTTGCCCTCGCCGAGCTTGCGGGCCGCGTCGCCGAGCCGCTGCACCGGGCGCAGCACCGTCGTCGCGGCGGCCTGCGCGAGCAGCGCCGAGCCGACCAGCGCGAGGGCGGTGGCGATCCCCAGCGACCAGGCCAGCGAGTTGAGGTCCTGCCGCTCCTGGTCGAGGGACTTGAGCATGTAACCGGTCGGGCCGCCGCCGATGATCCGCGTACCGGCGACGAGATACGGGGTGCCCGCGATGCTCGTACGCTGCCAGAACAGGTGGTACTCGTGCTCGTTGCTCGACGTCAGCGGCTGCTTGCGGGCCACCTGCTCCTGCAGCGAGTCCGGTACGTGGGCCCGGGTGAAGGTGTCCAGGTCGGAGTAGCCCACGATCGGCTTGCCGCGCTCGCGCTCGGCCACCAGCAGCACGCTGTAGCCCGGGCTGCTGGACGCCATCTTCCCGGCCGCCCGCTGGAGATCGTCCTTGGTGGGCCGCGTCGGCAGCGCCGCCGCCGTTTCCTGCATCTGCCGCCGGAAGTCGTCGAGCGCGGTGTCCTGCGTACGGGTCAGCACGGCCTCGCGGTTGAGCCAGTACGCGATCCCCGAGGCGGACACCGCCGCCACCAGCGCCACCAGCGCGAACACCACGACGAGCCGCAGGCGCAGGCTGGTCCAGCGCAGCCCCGCACGCAGGGACCGCTTGGCGGTCTCGGTCACTGAGGCGAGTCCAGCCGGTAGCCCACGCCCCGCACCGTACGGATCAGGGTCGGCGAGGACGGCACGTCCTCCACCTTCGCGCGCAGTCGCTGCACACAGGCGTCCACCAGCCGGGAGTCGCCCAGGTAGTCGTGCTCCCACACCAGCCGCAGCAACTGCTGCCGGGAGAGGGCCTGTCCGGGCCGGCGGCTCAGCTCCAGCAGGAGCCGCAGCTCGGTCGGCGTGAGCTGCAGATCCTCCCCGTCCTTGGTGACGGTCATGGCGGAGCGGTCGATCACCACGTTGCCGAAGGTCGCCGAGTCGGTCGACTCGCGCTCCCCGCGGCGCAGCACCGCCCGGATCCGGGCGTCCAGCACCCGGCCCTGGACGGGTTTCACCACATAGTCGTCCGCGCCGGACTCCAGTCCCACCACGACGTCGATGTCGTCGCTGCGCGCGGTCAGCAGAATGATCGGCAGCTGGTCGGTGCGGCGGATCCGCCGGCACACCTCGAAACCGTCGATCCCGGGCAGCATCACATCCAGCACGACCAGGTCGGGCCGCTGCTCGCGCAGCAGCTCCAGGCCGTCCTCTCCCGTCGCCGCGGTGGCCACACGGTGGCCCTGGCGTGACAGCGAGAGTTCGAGGGCCGTGCGGATGGCGTCGTCGTCCTCGATCAGCAACAGGAAAGGCACGAGCGCCATTCTGGCCCATGGTGGCGCTTCAGTTCGACCTGTGGTCCCGTCCGATTGTCCGGGCACGGCCGCAACCGCCCCTGTGACAGGCCTGTGACAGTCGGGGGACAGCGCCATGAAACTGCCCCGGCAAGCTCTTGGTCAGCAAGGAACGAACGGACTCCACCGATAGGGGGCGCGAGATGAACGCACTGCACAGCACCAGCTCAAGCGCAGTTGTCACGCGCCTCCACGACATCGGGCGGAGCCCGGAGAAGTCCGGTGTGACCGGGGGTACCTCCCTGCTCGAGCGAAGCCGAGAGCTGGGGGGCGTACGGGGGTGTGTCCGGAGCACCGGGCGTCAGCATCTGCCGTCGCAGTCGACCGCGGAGCAGCCGCGTTCGACGTACATGACGGTGGTTGACGCGCCCACGGGGGATGTGGGGGGCAACGGGGGAAGCGCGTACGGGAAGGCCACGGGGGATCGCACCACGGGGGCGGAGAACGCGGACGCCGAAGCGGCGTTCACGGCCTACGTCCAGGAGCGACGGGCCTCCCTGTACGCGACCGCCTACCACCTGACCGGCGACCGGTTCGAGGCCGAGGACCTCCTCCAGAGCGCCCTCTTCTCGACGTACCGGGCCTGGCACAGGATCAGCGACAAGGCGGCCGTCGGCGGCTATCTGCGCCGCACCATGACCAACCTGCACATCAGCGCCTGGCGCAGGCGCAAGCTCAACGAATACCCGACCGAGGAGCTGCCGGAGACGGTGGGCGACACGGACGCGATGCGCGGCACGGAGCTGCGGGCGGTGCTGTGGCAGGCGCTCGCCCGGCTGCCCGAACTCCAGCGCACGATGCTGGTCCTGCGGTACTACGAGGGCCGCACCGACCCGGAGATCGCGTCCATCCTCGACATCAGTGTCGGCACGGTGAAGTCGAGCATCTGGCGCTCCCTGCGCCGGCTGCGCGAGGACGAGGTCCTCAGCTTCGGACGTGACGAGCAGGAGTCCTTCGGCGAGCTGGTGGCCTGAGGCAGGGCCCTCCGCTTCGGGGGAGGCGGGGGCCGCGGGGGAGCAGTAAAACGGGGACCGAGGGGAGCCGGGGGAAATC
>NZ_QWFA01000131.1 GCF_003501885.1 Streptomyces globisporus | reverse complement strand
TCACCACCCGGGCCACCCCGCCGAAGGACGACGAGCCCCCCACCACCCCGGCGCAGCTGACGGGCCGCGCCGACGGAAGCCGTGGAGCCACGCTCACCTGGGGTGCGGCCAAGGACGACGTCGGCGTCACCTCGTACGACATCTACCAGGAGGGCTCCCGGATCCACAGCGTCCCCGCCTCCGAGACCACGGCGAAGCTCACGGGGCTGCGCCCGGGGACCGTCTACACCTTCACCGTCCGGGCCCGGGACGCCTCCGACAAGTCCTCGGCCGACAGCAACACCCTCGACCTCACCACCGCCTCCGCCCCCGGCGCCCCCGCGAGCACCGCCCCCACCGGTCTGCGAACCGAAGTCGCCAAGGAGGGCGGCCTGTTCACCCTGGACCTCTCATGGGACCAGCCCGACACGGGCGGCACCATCCCCGCCTACGAGCTGTACATGAACGGCAAGCTGACCACCACCGTCGTCTGGGGCGGTACGCCCCCCAAGGGCCGCGCCACCTACCGGCTCGACCTCCCCGACCCGGCGGGCACCCGCTACTCGGTGAAGCTCAGGGCCAAGCTCCCGGACGGCAAGTGGGGCGACTTCTCGGCCCAGCGGACGGTGGTCCTGACGGACTGAAACCGGTCTCGGCATCCGCCTCCCGGGCGTGCCCCCCGCACACCCTGTGGTCCATTGACCCCGGAAGGGCCGGCCGGGATGGGGCGGGCGTGCGGGGCTCGCCGGGCGGCTGGTCTCAGGCCAGGAACGGACTGTTTCCCGCCATTCACCTGGCTCTTCACAACAAATACATATCGTGTGGTTGATCTATGGCGTGTCGGTAGTTGCGCTCACCCCTTCGCGTCCACCGCCGGTGCGACGACCCGATGGGAAGGTGGTCTTCCGACGAGGGGGAGTGTGCCAACACATGGTGGCCCTGCCGGCAGCCAGGGGCTGAACCCGGCGCGGGACTCTTCGTCATCAGCCCCTTCCGGGATGTGGTGACCGGGCTGCGCAGGCACCTCTGCTCAGTGGCCCCCCCGGGACCGGGTGGGCACGGCCCGCACCACGCAGGGAAGGAGTCCGACGTCGTGCTGCTCGTTCTCGGAGCGGGCGGCGACAGATCCGGGCCCCGGTCCTGGACGGCGCACCACTGGCGATCGAGGGCCGGGGCTGCTTAGCCCGGTGTCTTGAGCACGAGACGGACCATCTGCACGGGCGTCTCTGTCTGGACCGGCTCGCCCGGCGGGAGCTTCAGGCGGCCCTGCGGGAATGGGCGGACGCCAAGGACGAGGTCTTCGCCCGACGAGCCGAGCGGGGCGGCGCGGTGGGGCAAGTGAGGCGGGCGACCGGCCCGGGAAACACCACCGCCCCCGGCGCTGTGCGGTGCCGGGGGCGGTTCGCGTCCGTCGTGACGGGACGGGTCAGCGCAGCTGCTCGTACGCGGGCAGGGTCAGGAAGTCCGCGTAGTCCTGGTCCAGGGAGACCTGGAGCAGGAGGTCGTGGGCCTGCTGCCACTTGCCGGCGGTGAAGGTCTCCTCGCCGATCTCCTCGCGGATCGCGGCCAGTTCCTCGGCGGCGACCTTGCGGGCCAGGTCCGCGGTGGCGTGCTCGCCGTTCTCGAAGACCACGTCCGCGTTGATCCACTGCCAGATCTGGGAGCGGGAGATCTCGGCGGTGGCCGCGTCCTCCATCAGGTTGAAGATGGCGACCGCGCCCAGGCCGCGCAGCCAGGCCTCGATGTAGCGGATGCCGACCGCGACGGCGTTGCGCAGGCCGTCGTACGTGGGGCTCGCGTCGAGCGAGTCGATGGCGATCAGGTCGCCCGGCGCGACCGAGACGTCCTCGCGGAGCCGGTCCTTCTGGTTGGGCTTCTCGCCGAGGACCGCGTCGAAGGACGCCAGGGCGATCGGGACCAGGTCGGGGTGGGCGACCCACGAGCCGTCGAAGCCGTCGTTCGCCTCGCGGTCCTTGTCGGCCTTGACCTTCTCGAAGGCCACCTTGTTGACCTCGGCGTCGCGCCGCGAGGGGATGAAGGCGGCCATGCCGCCGATCGCGTGCGCGCCGCGCTTGTGGCAGGTGCGGACCAGGAGTTCGGTGTACGCCCGCATGAACGGGGCGGTCATCGTCACCGCGTTGCGGTCCGGCAGGACGAACTTGGCGCCGCCGTCACGGAAGTTCTTGACGATGGAGAAGAGGTAGTCCCAGCGGCCGGCGTTCAGCCCGGCGGCGTGGTCGCGCAGCTCGTAGAGGATCTCCTCCATCTCGTACGCGGCGGTGATCGTCTCGATCAGGACGGTCGCGCGGACCGTGCCCTGCGGGATGCCGACGTAGTCCTGGGCGAAGACGAAGATGTCGTTCCAGAGGCGGGCCTCCAGGTGCGACTCGGTCTTCGGCAGGTAGAAGTACGGGCCCTTGCCGAGGTCGATCAGGCGCTGCGCGTTGTGGAAGAAGTAGAGGCCGAAGTCGACCAGGGCGCCGGGCACAGAGACGCCGTCCAGCTGGAGGTGGCGCTCCTCCAGGTGCCAGCCGCGCGGGCGCATGACGACCGTGGCCAGCTCATCGGCGGACTTCAGCGCGTACGACTTGCCGGACTTCGGGTCGGTGAAGTCGATGCGGCGCTCGTAGGCGTCGGTGAGGTTGAGCTGGCCGAGGACGACGTTCTCCCACGTGGGGGCGGACGCGTCCTCGAAGTCGGCGAGCCAGACCTTCGCGCCCGAGTTCAGGGCGTTGATGGTCATCTTGCGGTCGGTCGGACCGGTGATCTCCACCCGGCGGTCGTTCAGCGCCGCCGGGGCGGGCGCGACCTTCCAGGAGTCGTCCGCGCGGACCGCCGCCGTCTCGGGCAGGAAGTCCAGCGTGGACGTGCGGGCGATCTCGGCGCGGCGCTCACCGCGGCGGGCGAGCAGCTCATTGCGGCGCGGGGTGAACTGCCGGTGCAGCTCGGCCACGAACGCGAGGGCCGCGTCGGTCAGGACCTCATCCTGCCGGGGCAGGGGCTCGGCATCGACGATGGCCAGCGTGGACGGCGCTGGTGCGGACATGAGCTGTCACTCCTTCAGCGGGCGGCGGCGTCTCGACGGCCGCCGGGTCGCCTGAGACGGCACGGCGTGCCATGGCTCCGAGATACGGCCGTGGGTGCCGTCTGAGGTTCAGAGGGCTTCTGACCAGTGGATAGTAGTTTCCTCATGGTGGAAGTTCAATGGTTTGTTGATGTCGAGATTCTCCGGGTCGACAGAAACGGGCCGACGGCGGCGCAGCGTGCCAGCGCGGCCACGGACTGTTGGCCGCCCTCAAGGGCCACCCCGCCGAGGGCGGCGGCTCCGGTCACTCCAGGTGCCTGAGGTCCTGCGAGGTGTCGATGTCGTACGCCTCGGCCACATCCGAACACTCCACGAGCGTGATCGCATCGCGGTGCTCCCGCAGATAGGTGCGCGCCCCCTGGTCGCCGACGGCCGCCGCCGCGATGTCCGCCCACCGGTCCGCCCCGAACAGCACCGGATGGCTCCGCTCCCCGCCGTACGCGGCCGCCGCCAGGCTCGTCCGCGAGCGGTACGCGAGCCGCACCCGCGCCACCGCCTCGGCGCCGATCCCCGGCTGATCGACCAGGAGGACGAGCGCCGCATCCGCGCCCGTCGCGTTCAGGGCCGCCAGACCCAGCCGGAGCGAGGAGCCCATGCCCTCCTCCCAGCCCGGGTTGACGCTCACCTCGCAGCCTGTGAGATCCGCCCGGGCCTGCACCTCCTCGGCCGCCGCGCCCAGCACCACGTGCAGCGGGCCGCAGCCGCCGTTGCGCAGGGAGCGCATCGCGTGCTCGATCAGCGGGCGGCCCCGGTGCTCCAGCAGCGCCTTCGGGCGGCCGCCGAGCCGACGGCCCCCTCCGGCGGCCAGCAGCACCCCCGCCACCTCGGGGTTCTTCGCCCTGCGCGGGCTGTCCGTCGCCATGTCCTCAACCATGAGGTCTGGATACCACTGAGTCGTTCGCACACGCGACACGCATGTCACCCTCAGGGGTAACCCCGATTTCTTTCCGTGGGCTGGCGCGCACTGCCTGTTATGGCGTTAACTTGCGGGCGAACCCGGGGATTTGGCCACCACCCCGGATTCGGGGGAGACACCGGCACACGGACGTGCGAGGGGGAGTGCTGTGTTGCGAAGCGCGGGACAGAAGCGGCTGACCGGCAGCGGCGAGGACCCGAGGGTGGCCGAGCTGCGGATGGCCGTCTCACGGCTGCGCCGGGAGCTGGCCGGTCTCCGGATCGACTTCCCCGACCGGCCGATCGCCGAGGACGAGCTGGCGGCCCTGGACGCCATGGCCGTCAGCGGTGTCCCGGAAATCCCCCGGATGCGCCGTTCCCTGCTGTTGATCGCGGGGGCGATCGGCTCGGTGAGCGCGGTGGCGGCGGCCCTGCGCGAGGTGCGTAACGCGGTCGACCTCTTCGGCGAGCCCCCGCGCGGGTGAACGCCCCGCGGAACTCCGACCGGGTGACCCGCCGGGCGTGTCCCGTCAGCGGCGGATGAGCCTGCGGGCCGTGGCCGCCGCGACCGCCGACGTACGGGAGTCGACGCCCAGCTTGGCGTAGATGTGCACCAGGTGGGACTTGACCGTGGCCTGGCTCAGGAACAGCCGCTTGCTGATCCGCAGGTTGGACAGACCCTCCCCGACCAGCTGGAGCACCTCCAGCTCCCGCCGCGTCAGCGCCTCGGCCGGGGTGCGCATCCGGTCCATCAGCCGGTGCGCCACCGAGGGCGCCAGCGCGGAGCGGCCCGCCGCCGCCGTGCGCACCGCGGACGCCAGCTCCTGCGGCGGCGCGTCCTTCAGCAGATAGCCGCTCGCCCCGGCCTCGACCGCCGCCAGGATGTCCGCGTCGGAGTCGTACGTGGTGAGGATCAGGACCCGGGGGCCGTCCGCCGCTGCGGTGATCGTCGCCGTCGCCTCCGAACCGTGCATCCCCGCCCCGAACTGCAGGTCCATCAGGACGACGTCGAAGCCGCCCGTCGCCGCCAGGGCGACGGCCTCCTCGGCGGTGGCGGCCTCACCGGCGACCCGGAAGCCCGGCTCGGTGTCCAGGACCGCCCGCAGCCCCGCCCGGACCACCGGATGGTCGTCCGCGAGCAGCAGCCGGATCGCGTCCGCGCCCTCGCCCCCGGTCACGCCGCACGCTCCGCTTCCGCGACGGGCAGCGGCAGCGTGAGCGCCACCGCCGTGCCCTGGCCGGGCGCCGACTCCACGCTCAGCGCGCCGCCCAGCGATCCGGCGCGCGCCCGCATGGCCGGCAGCCCGAAGCCGCCCTCGCCCCTCTCGTGGACCGGAGCCCCCGACGGGTCGAAGCCCCGCCCGTCGTCCACGACGTCCAGCGCCACCGAGGTGTCCATGAAGCTCAGGGTGATCTCCGCCCGCCGGGCCTCCGCGTGGCGCACGGTGTTGGCGAGCGCCGACTGGGCGGTCCGCAGCAGCGCCACCGCGTACGGGGTCGGCAGCTCCACCGGGGTGCCGCTGACCGCGAACCGTACCGTCAGCTCCGGTGCGGTCGTCCGCGCGCAGAGCCGCTCCAGCGCGGCGGCCGGCGACCCGTGCTCCAGGTCCGGCGGGGTCAGCGCCCGTACGAAGGAGCGGGCCTCGGCCAGATTGGCCTGCGCCGCCTCACGGGCGGCCCGTACGTGCGGGGCGGCCGGGGCGTTGTCGGGCAGCGAGCGTTCGGCGGCGCGCAGCAGCAACTGGATGCTGGACAGCCCCTGGGCCAGCGTGTCGTGGATCTCCCGGGCCAGGCGCTCGCGCTCGGCGAGCGTCCCGGCCGTACGTTCCGCCTCGGCGAGGTCCGCCCGGGTGGCGACCAGCTCCACGATCAGCTCCCGCCGCCGTTCGCTCTCCCGGAAGAGGGCGTCGTACCCGAGGACCGTGGCGACGGCCACCGCCGCGCCGATCAGCGGACCGATGAACGCGCCCGGCCCGATCTCCTGCCCGTGCGCGACGAAGCCGGCGATGGCGGCGGCCGCGGTGACCGTGACGGCGGGCAGCGCCCAGCGCATCGGCAGGAAGTGGAGCTGGAGGAAGTAGAGCGGGAAGGCGACCCACAGGGCGTCCGGCGACAGCACCAGCAGCGCCACCCACAGCGCCCACAGCCCGCCCAGCCACCACGCCCCCGCCCGCGTTCCCGGCCGTACGGAGGAGGAGCACAGCGCCCCCGCCGCGTACAGGGCCGCCGTCAGCAGCGTCACGGACACGACCGCCGCCGTGTCCGGCGCGCCCTCGCTCACCGCGCGCACCACCACCAGGGCCAGCAGCCCCGCCAGCAGCGCGTGCAGACAGAGCCGCAGGGCAGCCGTGACGTGGGTGTGCGAACGCGAATCCATGATTCGTCCAGCGTAGCCGCGGAGACCCCGGACTCGGTCAATCGAAAGGTTGATCCCGGGCCCGTCCGCCGCGCGATGTTTTCCCGTCCGCGCCGGACGACGGTGGGGCCATGTTCGTCGCATGGAGAGACCTTCGCTTCGCCAGGGGCCGGTTCGCGCTCATGGGCTCGGTCGTGGTGCTGATCACGCTGCTCGTGGGCCTGCTGTCCGGCCTGACCGCCGGGCTGGCCAGGGAGAACACCTCGGCCGTCACCGGGCTCGACGCCGACCACCTGGCCTTCGCCGCGCCCCCGGACGGGCAGCCGGAGTCGTTCGCCGAATCGGCCGTCCGGGAGGACGACTGGCGGGCCTGGGCCGCCCGGCCCGGGGTCGAGGCCGCGCAGCCGGTCGGTATCCGCACCCTGAACGCCACGGTGGCGGGCGGCCCGACGGCTCCCGTGTCGGCCTTCGGCGTCGAACCGGACGGCACGCTGGGGCCGCCAGGGATCGGCCCCGGACGGGTCGTTCTCTCCGAGCAGGCGGCCGAGGAGCTGGGCGCCGCCGCCGGTGACCGGATCGCGCTGGGCCGGACCGAACGCGAGGTCGCCGCCGTCGCCACCGACGCCTCGTACAGCCACACGCCCGTCGTCTGGACCACCCTCGACGACTGGCAGCAGGTCGGCCACGACGGGGCCGGGCCCGCCGGACAGGCGACCGTGATCGCCCTGACCACCACCGGCGGGGTGGACCTCGCGGCGGGGGACGCGGCGGCGGGCACCAGCACGCTCACCCTCGACGACTCCCTCACCGCGATCGGCTCCTACCAGGCGGAGAACGGCTCGCTGCAACTCATGCGCGGCTTCCTCTTCGCCATCTCCGCGCTCGTCATCGGGGCGTTCTTCACCGTCTGGACGATCCAGCGCAGCGGCGACGTCGCCGTACTGAAGGCGCTCGGCGCGTCGACCCCGTACCTCCTGCGCGACGCGCTCGGGCAGGCCCTCGTGATGCTCGTCCTCGGTACGGGACTGGGCGCCGCCCTCGCCGCCGGGGCCGGGGCCCTGATCGGCGGGGGAGCCGTGCCGTTCGTCCTGGACGCGGCGACCGTCCTCGTCCCGGCCGCCGTGATGATCGCCCTCGGCGCGCTCGGGGCCGCCCTGTCCGTCCGGCGGATCACCGCCGTCGACCCGCTCACCGCACTCGGGAGTGCCCGATGACGCTCACCCTGACCGACGTCACCCTCACCTACCCGGACGGCGATGGCCGGCTGACCGCCCTGGACCGGGTCTCGCTGGACGTACCGGCGGGCACGCTGACCGCCGTCGTCGGGCCGTCCGGCTCGGGCAAGTCGAGCCTGCTCGCGGCCGCCGCCACCCTGGTCACCCCGGACTCCGGCGAGGTCGTGGTGGCCGGGACGCCGACGGCCGGGCTGAGCCGCGCGGGGCGGGCGGCGCTGCGCCGGGACCGGATCGGCATCGTCTTCCAGCAGCCCAACCTGCTGCCCTCGCTGACCGCCGCCGAACAGCTCCAGGCCATGTGCCACCTGTCCGGGGGATCCGCCCGAGGTGCCCGGCGCCGGGCACTGGGGCTGCTCGACGCGGTGGGGCTCGCCGACCGCGCCGACCGGCGGCCGCACCAGCTCTCGGGAGGTCAGCGCCAGCGCGTCAACATCGCGCGGGCCCTGATGAACGAACCGGCGGTCCTGCTCGTCGACGAGCCGACCAGCGCGCTCGACCACGTACGCGGCGGGGCCGTGCTCGACCTGCTGGTCACCCTGACCCGGGAGCGCGCCACCGCCACGGTGCTGGTCACGCACGACCGGGCGCATCTGGACCGGGCGGACCGCACGGTGACGATGAACGACGGACGGCTGACGGTCCCGGCCGGGGTGTGAGACGAGGGGCGGTGGGACACGGCGTTCCGTGTCCCACCGCCCCTCGTCCCAGCGGTCCGGCGTTCCGGGGGTTCAGCCCCCGTTCGTCCCACTGCTCGCCAGCGCCTCCGACAGCTCGCCCGCGACCTGCTGGAGGATCGGCACGATCCGCTCCGTGGCCGCCTCCGTCACGCGCCCCGCCGGGCCCGAGATGGAGATCGCGGCCGAGGTGGGGGAGTTCGGCACGGAGACCGCGAGGCACCGCACCCCGATCTCCTGCTCGTTGTCGTCCACCGCGTATCCGGCACGGCGCACCTGCTCCAGGGCGTCGAGGAAGCCCTCCGGCGTGGTGATCGTCTTCTCGGTGGCGGCAGGCATGCCCGTACGGGACAGGAGCGCGCGGACCTCGTCGGCGGGGGTGTGCGCGAGGAGGGCCTTGCCCACGCCGGTGGAGTGGGGCAGGACGCGCCGGCCGACCTCGGTGAACATTCGCATGGAGTGCTTGGACGGCACCTGGGCGACGTACACGATCTCGTCCCCGTCCAGCAGCGCCATGTTCGCCGTCTCGCCGGTCTCCTCGACCAGCCGGCTGAGGTAGGGCCTCGCCCAGGTGCCCAGCAGCCGGGAGGCGGACTCGCCGAGCCGGATCAGCCGGGGGCCCAGCGCGTAACGGCGGTTGGGCTGCTGGCGTACGTACCCGCAGACGACCAGGGTGCGCATCAGCCGGTGGATGGTCGGCAGGGGCAGACCGCTGCTCGCGGACAGCTCGCTCAGCCCGACCTCGCCCCCGGCGTCGGCCATCCGCTCCAGCAGATCGAAGGCGCGCTCAAGGGACTGCACCCCACCGCTGGTACCGGAGGGCTTGGAGTCGGCTGTGCTGGCGTGGGACGGCGGCACGTCAACGGTCCTTTCGAAGCGGAAGGCAAGGCAGCAGCCTACCCGGCGGTTCCGGTACGGCCCACAGCTCCCCGGTCGGCGTCCGTGCCGGTCAGAGCCTGTTTTGTCCGGGTGCCGCCGGTCGGTTCGGACGGCTCGGCGCCGCCCCTCCTGGCCCATGCTACGTTCCGCAGTTCGAAATCTGACTTTTACTTTGTGGAAACCTCCAGGCGCGGCGGCAGGGCTGGCCCGTCGGGTGCCCGTGCCGGAAGGTGGGTCTTGACGAGGGGGTTTCCCGAGTGAAGACTCCATCGGAGCTTCAACAGTTCGTTGAATTGCTGTGGTGATCATCCTGGAGTGAAGGAGCACAGGTGTCCGGTGTGGACGTGAACCTGGTACTGCGCTCGACGCGCGTCGTCACCCCCGAGGGCACCCGCCCGGCGGCGGTCGCCGTGGCGGGCGGGACGATCGACGCGGTCCTGCCGTACGACGCAGACGTGCCCGCGGGCGCCCGACTGGAGGACTTCGGCGACGACGTCCTGCTGCCCGGCCTGGTCGACACCCACGTCCATGTGAACGACCCCGGCCGCACCGAGTGGGAGGGCTTCTGGACCGCCACCCGCGCGGCCGCCGCCGGGGGCATCACCACGCTCCTGGACATGCCGCTCAACTCCCTCCCGCCGACCACCACGGTCGACCACCTGCGGGCCAAGCAGCAGGTCGCCGCCCCCAAGGCGCACGTCGACACCGGCTTCTGGGGCGGTGCGATCCCGTCCAATGTCAAGGACCTGCGCCCGTTGTACGAGGCCGGGGTCTTCGGCTTCAAGTGCTTCCTGTCGCCCTCCGGGGTCGAGGAGTTCCCGGAGTTGGACCAGGAGCAGCTGGCCCGCTCCATGGCGGAGATCGCCGGATTCGGCGGACTGCTCATCGTCCACGCCGAGGATCCTCACCACCTGGCCGACGCCCCGCAGCGCTCCGGCCCCGCCTACGCCGACTTCCTGGCCTCCCGCCCGCGCGACGCCGAGAACACGGCGATCGAAGGGCTCATCGCCCACGCCAAGCGGCTGAACGCCCGCGTCCACGTCCTGCACCTCTCCTCCAGCGACGCGCTGCCGCTGATCGCCGCCGCGAAGCGCGAGGGCGTCCGTGTCACCGTCGAGTCCTGCCCGCACTTTCTCACCCTCACCGCCGAGGAAGTCCCGGACGGGGCCACCGAGTTCAAGTGCTGCCCGCCGATCCGCGAGGCCGCCAACCAGGACATCCTGTGGGCCGGGCTCGCCGACGGCACCATCGACTGCATCGTCAGCGACCACTCCCCGTGCACCACGGACCTCAAGACCCCGGACTTCGCCTCCGCCTGGGGCGGTATCTCCTCCCTCCAGCTCGGCCTGCCCGCCATCTGGACCGAGGCCCGCAGGCGCGGCCACACCCTCGACGACGTGGCCCGCTGGATGTCCGCCGCCCCCGCCGAACTCGCCGGGCTGACCCGCAAGGGCGCCATCGAGGCCGGCCGCGACGCCGACTTCGCGGTCCTGGCCCCCGAGGCGACCTTCACCGTCGACCCCGCCGAGCTCTTCCACCGCAACCAGGTCACCGCCTATGCCGGGAAGACCCTGCACGGCGTGGTCCGCTCCAGCTGGCTGCGCGGCGTCCGCATCGTCTCCGACGGCGTCCTCGCCGAGCCCACCGGCCGCCTCCTGGAACGGGACCGCTGAACCGGTTCCCCCGGCCCCCTCCGTGAACGCGGAACGCGACCACCGCCCGTGCCCGAAAGGACCCCCTGACCATGACGGACGCCTCGATACCCCGCTTCACCGGCGACGCCAGCCCGTATGCGGGCGGCGACCCGTACGCCGACCACCGCACCGCCGCCTTCCCCTTCACCCACCTCGTCGACCTCGCCGACCGCCGCCTCGGCGCGGGCGTCATCGCGGCCAACGACGAGTTCTTCGCCGAGCGCGAGAACCTCCTCAAGCCCGAGCCCGCCGTCTTCGACCCGGAGCACTTCGGTCACAAGGGCAAGATCATGGACGGCTGGGAGACCCGCCGCCGCCGAGGCGTCAGCGCCGCCGAACCCCACCCCACCGCCGACGACCACGACTGGGCCCTCGTCCGGCTCGGCGCGCCCGGCGTCATCCGGGGCATCGTCCTGGACACCGCCCACTTCCGCGGCAACTACCCGCAGGCGGTCTCCGTCGAGGCTGTCGCCCTGCCCGGCTCCCCGTCCCCCGAGGACCTCCTCGCCCCCGACGTGAAGTGGACGACCCTCGTCCCCCGTACGGCGGTCGGCGGCCATGCGGCCAACGGGTTCGCCGTCGACGCCGAGCAGCGCTTCACGCATCTGCGGGTCAACCAGCACCCGGACGGCGGGATCGCCCGGCTGCGCGTGTACGGAGAGGTCGCCCCGGACCCCGCGTGGCTCGCCGCTCTCGGTACGTTCGACCTCGCGGCCCTGGAGAACGGCGGCCAGGTCGAGGACGCATCCGACCGCTTCTACTCCCCGGCCACCAACACCATCCAGCCCGGCCGCTCCCGCAAGATGGACGACGGCTGGGAGACCCGGCGCCGGCGCGACCAGGGCAACGACTGGATCAGCTACCGGCTCGCCGCACAGTCGGGGATCCGGGCCGTCGAGATCGACACCGCCTACCTCAAGGGCAACTCGGCGGGCTGGGCGAGCCTTTCGGTACGGGACGGGGAGGACGGCGACTGGACCGAGATCCTGCCCCGGACCCGTCTCCAGCCCGACACCAACCACCGCTTCGTGCTCGACGGGACCGTCCGGGCCACCCACGTACGGATCGACATCTTCCCGGACGGCGGCATCTCCCGGCTGCGGCTGTACGGATCGCTCACCGACGAGGGCGCGGCGGCCCTGGCGGCCCGTCACCGGGAGCTCGGCGGCTGACCCCGAACAGCGGACACGGCCGGGCGCACCACGATCGCAGGGGGATCGCGGTGCGCCCGGCCGGTCGTTGCGCGAAGGCAGGTGCCGCAGGAGCTCAGAACTCCTCGTGGGACTCCGGGTCGCCGCCGAACCGGCGCTGTCGCCCGGACGCGATCGTCGTCAGCTCCTGCGCCGTCAGCTCGAACCCGAACAGATCGAGGTTCTCGCGCTGACGTCCCGGATCCGCCGACTTCGGGATCGGCACCGCGCCCAGCTGGGTGTGCCAGCGCAGCACCACCTGGCCGGGCGTCACCCCGTGGTCGTCCGCGATCGCCACGATCGAGGGGTCCTCCAGCACCTCCCGGCCCCGGGCCAGCGGGCTCCAGCTCTCCGTCACGATGCCCTTCGCCGCGTGCACCGCCCGCAGCTCCTCCTGCGGAAGGAGCGGATGCATCTCGATCTGGTTCACCGAGGGCAGCACCCCCGTCTCCCGCTCCAGCCGCTCCAGATGCGCCGCGGTGAAGTTGGAGACGCCGATGGAGCGGACGAGACCGTCCTCGCGGAGGCGGATCATCGCCTTCCACGTGTCCACGTACTTGTCGACGCGGGGGAGCGGCCAGTGGATCAGATACAGGTCGACGTAGTCGACGCCCAGGCGGGCCCGTGACTCCTCGAACGAGGCGAGCGTCTCCTCGTACCCCTGATGCCGGCCGGGCACCTTCGTGGTGACGACGACCTCCTCGCGGGGGACGCCGCTGCGGGCGATGCCCCGGCCGGTGCCGGTCTCGTTGCCGTAGTTGAGGGCCGTGTCGACCAGCCGGTAGCCCAGCTCCAGGGCCCCGGCGACGGCCTCCTCGGCCGCCGCGTCGTCCAGCGGATAGGTGCCGAGCCCCACCGCGGGGAGCCGGGTGCCGTCGTTGAGCGTGTGAACCGGTGTGCCGGACATGTGCTGGTCCTGTCCTTCCCGTCGCTGCCCCGTCCCGGCCAGCGTAGGGGCGCGGCCGGTACGGGGCAGCCGGACGCGCCCGCCGGGGGAGCCTCCCCCGGCGCACGCCCACGCGGCGGGCCAGGGGTGAGCCGGGAGGATGCCCCCACGTACGCCCGGGCGGCGGCGCTCAGGCCGCGTGGCCGCCGTCCACGACGAGCTCGGTGCCCGTGATGAAGCCCGCCTCGGCGCTCACGAGGTAGGCGACCAGCGAAGCGATCTCCTCCGTCGTGCCGAAGCGACCCAGCGCGTTCGCCGCGCGCTGCCCCTCGGCCAACGGACCGTCGGCCGGGTTGAGATCGGTGTCCACGGCCCCCGGCTGGATCACGTTCACGGTGATGCCGCGCGGCCCCAGCTCCCTGGCGAGCGGCTTGGTCAGCCCGGTCAGGGCGGACTTGCTGAGCCCGTAGAGGGTGGAGCCGGGCCCGCCCGCGTACCGGCTCAGGGCGGAACCCACGGAGATGACGCGGCCACCGTCGGCCAGCCGCTCCGCCGCCGCCCGGCAGGCGAGGAAGACCGCCCGTACGTTCACCGTCAGCGTTCGGTCCACGTCAGGACCGGCGAGCGCGGCGATCGGGCCGAGGACGCCGATGCCCGCGTTGTTGACCAGGATGTCCAGCCGGCCGAGCGCGTCCGCCGCCCGGTGCACGGCGTCGGCGGCCGCGTCGGCGTCCGCCGCGTCGCAGCGCAGGGCGATGCCCCGGCGGCCGAAGCCCTCGATCTTCGCGACGACCGCACGGGCCGCCTCCTCGTCCTGGACGTAGGTGACCGCGACGTCCGCGCCGTCCTGGGCGAGCCGCAGCGCGATCGCCGCGCCGATGCCCCGGCTGCCCCCGGTGACCAGGGCGGCCCGGTGATGAAGGCCGGAGGGGAGGGCGGCGGAAGCGGTGGCGGGCAGGGTTCCGGAAGGGGTGCTGGAAGCGGTCCTGGACATGGCTGTTCCTCGCTGACGGGGACGCCGTCGCTCCGACGGCATCCCCCAGCAAACGCGCGCCGGGACCCGCGCACCGGCGGGTATCGGACACCTACGACGGCCCGGGGACGCTCACCGTAACGGCAGGAGCGCGGGGTCCGTCGCCGCCGCTCGCAGACGGGTCAGGATGGCGCGGGCCGCCTTGTCGTAGCCGTGGTTGTTGTTCTGGAGCACCGACTCGGCGTTGGCCAGCTCCAGCAGGGCGATCACCTCGAACGCCAACTGGCGCACGTCGGTGTCCCCGGCCAGCTCCCCGGCGGCCCTGGCCTCCTCGATCGTCTCCTCCACGAAGGTGACCCAGCCCGTCTGCGCGGACGCCAGGGCGTCGTGCACCCGGCCGCTGCGGGCGTCGAACTCGGCGGTGGCGGCGTAGAAGAAGCAGCCGCCCCGGAACACCCGCTCGCGGGAGTACGCGATCCACGCCTCGCACATCCGCCAGACCCGCCCGAGCCCCGGCGGCACCGACCGGGTGGGGCGCAGCACGTGGTCGACGTAGACGGCCACCGCTCCCCGCACGGTGGCCAGCTGGAGCCCCTCCTTCGAGCCGAACAGCGCGAACACCCCGCTCTTGCTCAGCCCCAACTCGGTGGCCAGCCGTCCCAGCGACAGGCCCTCAAGCCCTTCGACCGAGGCGATCTGCACCGCCCGGCCCAGGACCAACTGCCGGGTCTGGTTGCCCCGCTCGACCCGCCCGTCCGCTCTTACCGACGCCATGTGACCACTCCGTGCCTCAGCGTTACCGATGCGTCAGTCTAGGGAGCGGCGGGAGATGCCCGGGAGTGATCCGACCGCTGAGACAGGTGTTCCCTTTCCGGGAACCCGGCGGGTAGCGTGATCACTCCGCGTGCGAGCCGGTGAGGTCTCCACATCACGTTCCGTGGAGAATCCGGGAGAACCGCGTGTCCGCTGCCGTCGTGCCCGCCGCGGGGAGCATCTCCCCGCGCCGCGCCTGGGTCACCGACCTGCCCGTGCTGGCGGTCGCCGCCGTCTGGGGCGCGAGCTATCTCGCCGCCAAGGGCATCACCACCACGCACACCGTCGTCGCCGTCCTCGTCCTGCGCTTCGCGATCGTGCTGCCGGTGCTCGTGGCGGTCGGATGGCGCAAGCTGCGGGCGCTGACCGGTGCGCAGTGGCGGGGCGGCGGCGTGCTGGGTCTGGTACTGAGCGGGATCTTCCTGCTGGAGACGTACGGGGTGGTGCACACCTCCGCCACCAACGCCGGGCTGATCATCAGCCTGACCATGATCTTCACACCGCTGGCCGAGGCCGCCGTGACCCGTGTCCGCCCGTCGGCCGGATTCGTCGCCGCGGCCGGACTCTCCGTCGCCGGAGTGGTCCTGCTGACCCAGGGCGGCGGATTCACCAGCCCGTCGGCCGGCGACCTCCTGATGCTCCTCGCCGCTCTCGCCCGTACGGTCCACGTCCTGGCCATGGCCCGGATCAAGGCGGTACGGGACGCCGACTCGCTCTCCCTGACGACCGTCCAACTCGGCGGCGCGGTCGCCGTCTTCGCCGTGCTCGCCGCACTCCCCGGCACCGGGGCCTCACCGTGGAGCACGGCCGTGGGCTTCGGCGCCCGGGAGTGGGCGGGCCTCGTCTTCCTCTCGGTGTTCTGCACGCTGTTCGCGTTCTTCGTACAGATGTGGTCCGTACGCCGCACCTCGCCGTCCCGGGTCAGCCTGCTGCTCGGTACGGAACCGCTGTGGGCCGCCGCCGTCGGCATCAGTCTCGGCGGGGACCACCTCGGCGCCCTGGGGGTGGCCGGGGCCGTGCTCGTGCTGGCGGGCACCGGGTGGGGACGGCGCGCCGCCCTCGGGGGCGTCCGGCCCTGATCCGCCGGACACCCCCTGGTCAGGTCTTGATCGAATCCGCCGCGATCATCACGGCGGCCCCCGCCACGATCAGGACGATGTTGACGAACAGCGTGCGGTCGCTGAGGAAGTCGATGTGGTGCACCAGCGTCCAGAACCGGAACCAGCCCGTCCACTCGTACAGCAGCCCGCCCGCGCCCTGGACGAAGACGAGGAACCCGATCGTCTCGACGATTTTCTTCATGGGCCGAGCCTCCCGCCCGCCCCGCGCCCGCCGCGTCGGCCACCGGTCCCGTCCGCCGCGCCGAAAGTAGCGCAGGGCGCGACTTTGGTAGCTCCCGCGCCGCTCGGAGTCCTTTCGGGCCGTCAGGCTGCGTAACTTTGTCGATATGACGCGCACCGAGTACCGCTGGCTGCTTCCGTCGGCGATGGCCGACCCCGAGCTGCCGGACGACCGGGTCCGGACGCGGCGGACCGTGCGGGACTGGGCCGTCGACATCACGGCCTTCCTCATCGCCGCGGGCATCGGCATGCTGGCCCTCGGCACGATCGAGGCCGACGACACCACGGCCGACGTCGTCGTCTTCGTGGACTCGATCGTCGGCGCGCTGGCCTGCTGCGCCCTCTGGCTCCGACGCCGCTGGCCCGTCGCCCTCGCCGTCGCCCTGACCCTCGTGTCCGTCGTGGAGCCGGTGGCCGCCGGGGCCCTGCTGGTCGCCCTCTTCAGCCTGGCCGTCCACCGCCCGTTCAAGCCGGTCGCGATGGTCGGGGCGCTCGCGCTGGCCCTGGTACCCGTGCAGCCGTTCCTGCGCCCCGACCCGACGACGTCCTTCCTCGCCTCGGTCCTCTTCGGCGTCCTGCTGATCCTCCTGGTGATCAGCTGGGGCATGGCCGTACGGTCCCGGCGCCAGCTCGTCGTCAGCCTCCGCGAACGTGCCCGACGCGCCGAGGCCGAGGCGGAGTTGCGCGCCGAACAGGCCCAGCGCCTCGCCCGGGAGGCCATCGCCCGCGAGATGCACGACGTCCTGGCCCACCGGCTGACCCTGCTCAGCGTGCACGCCGGGGCCCTGGAGTTCCGGCCCGACGCCCCCGCCGCCGAGGTCGGCCGGGCGGCCGGCGTCATCCGGGACAGCGCCCACGAGGCCCTCCAGGATCTCCGCGAGATCATCGGCGTCCTGCGCGGACCCGGCGACACCGACGAGGCCCACCGGCCGCAGCCCACCCTCGCCACGCTGGACGCCCTCGTCGCCGAATCCCGGCTCGCGGGCATGAAGGTCGCCGTCGACAACCGGATCACCGAACCCCAGGACGCCCCCGCCGCCACCGGCCGCACGGTCTACCGCATCGCGCAGGAGGCCCTGACCAACGCCCGCAAGCACGCGCCCGGCACCGAGGTCTCCCTCACCGTGACCGGCGGACCCGGCGAGGACCTGACCGTCGAGGTGGTGAACCCCGCCCCCACCGAACCCTTCGAACGGGTCCCCGGCTCCGGCCAGGGGCTCATCGGCCTCACCGAACGCGCCACCCTCGCCGGGGGAGAGCTGGAGCACGGCCCTACGAAGGACGGCGGCTTCGCGGTCCGGGCCCGCCTGCCGTGGCCCGCCGCGTGATCGCCGCCGTACGGGAGCGAGCGACGCCCGCCGTACGGGAACGGGTGACGCCCGCCGTACGGGAACGGGTGACGCCCGCCGTACGGGAAGGAGCGACGCCCGCGGTACCGGCGCCGCGCGCCGGCTGGCTACGGTGGCCGTCATGAACACCCCGGCGTCCCCGACACCCCCGGCCTTCTCCGCGCCCGTCCGTCTGCTGATCGTCGACGACGACCCGCTGGTCCGGGCGGGACTGACGCTGATGCTCGGCGGCGACCAGGGCATCGACATCGTCGGGGAGGGCGCGGACGGCGACGAGGTCGAGGAGCTGGTCGAGCGGCTGCGCCCCGATGTCGTGCTGATGGACATCCGGATGCCGGTCATGGACGGACTCACCGCGACCGAGCGGCTGCGCCGCCGGCCCGACGCCCCCGAAGTCGTCGTCCTGACCACCTTCCACGCCGATGAACAGGTGCTCCGCGCCATCCGGGCCGGGGCGGCGGGATTCGTCCTGAAAGACACCCCGCCGGCCCGGATCGTCGACTCGGTCCGCCGGGTCGCCGCCGGGGACCCGGTCCTCTCACCCGCCGTCACCCGTCAGTTGATGGCCCGCGCGGCCGGGGGCGGGCGCGACGACCGGGCCGACCGCGCCCACCGCGCACGCAGGCGTTTCGGCCAACTCGCCGAGCGGGAGCAGGAGGTCGCGGTCGCCGTCGGGCGCGGCGGCTCCAACGCGGAGATCGCGGCCTCCCTCTACCTCAGCGTCGCCACAGTCAAGACCCACGTCTCACGGATTCTCGCCAAACTCGAACTCAACAACCGTGTCCAGATCGCCCTGTTGGTCCACGATGCGGGGCTCCTCGACACGGACGACAGCGGTGGGATCCACCTAGGGTGAAGGGGAACGGCCCGGAACGGAGCGGGCCGCGACGGGAGAGGGGCCGCCCACCATGGCCGAGCTCGATCTGCGCGACCTGCCGGACTTCACCGCCGACCCCTACCCGTACTACGCGAAGCTCCGCGCCGAGGGGCCGGTGCACACCGTGCGCACCGAGGACATGGAGCGGATCTGGCTGATCGTCGGACACGAGGAGGGCCGCGCCGCCCTCGCCGACCAGCGGCTCGGCAAGGACTGGCGCACCACCGGACGCTGGGAGGCGTCCGAGGCCCAGCTCAGCGCCAACATGCTGGAGCTCGACGCCCCGCACCACACCCGGCTGCGCCGGCTCGTCGTCCGCGAGTTCACCGCCCGGCGCATCGAGGCGCTGCGCCCGCGCGTCACCGAGATCACCGACCGGCTCCTGGACGCGATGGTGCCCCAGGGCTCCGCCGACCTGGTCGACGCGCTCGCCTTCCCGCTGCCGATGACCGTGATCTGCGAACTCCTCGGCGTCCCGGACATCGACCGGGACGCCTTTCGTGCGCTCTCGAACGGCATCGTCACGCCCACCCGGGAGCAGCGGGAGGCCGACCCGGCCGGCGCGATGAACGCCTACCTCGTCGACCTCATCGCGGACAAACGCCGTTCGCCCGGCGAGGACCTGCTGAGCGCGTTGATCCGAACCACCGACGAGGACGGCGACAGCCTCTCCTCCGCCGAACTGGTCGGCATGGCATTCCTGTTGCTCGTCGCGGGACACGAGACCACCGTCAACCTGATCGCCAACGGGGTCCGGGCCCTGCTCGACCACCCCGACCAGCTCGCCCTGCTGCGCGCCGAACCGGGGCTCATCGACGGCGCGGTGGAGGAGATGCTGCGCTACGACGGGCCCGTGGAGACCGCCACCTTCCGCTTCGCCCGGGAGCCGGTGGCCATCGGCTCCACCGTGATCCCGCGCGACGCCGCGGTGCTCGTCGCGCTGGCCTCCGCCGACCGCGACCCCACCCGCTTCCCGGCCCCGGACGCCTTCGACATCCGCCGCGAGCCCCAGGGCCACCTGGCCTTCGGCCACGGTGCGCACTACTGCCTGGGCGCACCGCTCGCCCGGATGGAGGCGCGCATCGCGATCGGCGCGCTGCTGGAACGCTGCCCCGGTCTCGCCCACTACCCGTCCGGCGGCGAACCGGACTGGCTCCCGGGCCTGCTGATGCGCGGCACCCGGAGTCTGCCGGTGCGCTGGTGAGGGGCCCCGCAACGCCGTGAAGTGTCGCCGCAACGCCTCCTGAAGGGAACCGTGTTGACCTCCGAACCCCTGGTCGATCTCGCCGGGCTCGGCGAGCAGTTCACCCGCGATCCCTACCCCGCCTACGCCGCCCTGCGCGCCAAGGGACCGGTCCACCGGGTCCGGATCCCCGAGGGTGCGGACGCCTGGCTCGTCGTCGGATACGAGGCGGGCCGCGCCCTCCTCGCCGACCAGCGGCTCTCCAAAGACTGGGACAACGCCTCGCCCGCGCTCGGCGTCAGCAAGGTGTCCGCGGGCGCCTCGATGCTCGGCTCCGACGCCCCCGACCACACCCGGCTGCGCAAGCTGGTCGCCCGCGAGTTCACCCCGCGCCGTATGGAGCAACTTGCGCCCCGGATACAGGAGATGACCGACGAGCTGCTGGACGCGATGCTCGCGGCCCCGGACCGTTCGGCCGATCTCGTCGAGGCGCTGTCCTTCCCGCTGCCCATGTCGGTGATCTGCGAACTGCTCGGCGTGCCGTTCCTGGACCGCGAGGACTTCCGTACCTGGTCGGGCCAGGCGGTCTCCTCCATCGACCCGTCCGTGCGCGCCTCCTCCACCCAGGCCATGACCGCGTACATCACCGGTCTGCTGGCCGACAAGCGGGAGAAGCCCGGCGACGACCTGCTGAGCGCGCTGATCCACACCGCCGACGAGGAAGGCGACCGGCTGTCCGGCGAGGAACTGATCGGCATGGCGTGGCTGTTGCTCGTCGCCGGGCACGAGACCACCGTCAACCTCATCACCAACGGCGTCCACAACTTGCTCGCGCACCCCGGTCAACTGGCGGCCCTGCGGGCTGACTTCTCCCTGATCGACAACGCCGTCGAGGAGATCCTGCGCTTCG
Source organism: Streptomyces globisporus (assembly GCF_003501885.1). GTDB lineage: Bacteria > Actinomycetota > Actinomycetes > Streptomycetales > Streptomycetaceae > Streptomyces > Streptomyces globisporus_D. The sequence continues at coordinate 7,585 of NZ_QWFA01000131.1, read as the reverse complement.
AGGGGCCGGTGGAGACCCCCACGTACCGCTTCACCACCGAACCGATCGAGGTGGGCGGCACGGTGATCCCCGGCGGCGGCGAACTGGTCCTGGTCGCGATGTCGGACGCCAACCGGGACCCCGACCGCTACCCCGGCGGGGACCGCTTCGACATCACCCGGGACGCCCGGGGCCACATCGCCTTCGGGCACGGCATCCACTACTGCCTGGGCGCGCCGCTGGCCCGCATCGAGGCCCGGACCGCCATCCGGTCGCTGCTGGAGCGCTGCCCGGAGCTGCGGCTGACCGCCGACCCGGAGACGCTGACCTGGCGCGCCGGGATGCTGATGCGGGGCCCGCTGAGCCTGCCGGTCGCCTGGTAGCGGGTGGTCTCCGGAGGCTCAGCCGCCGGGGATCTCGGTCATCGCCACCGGCCGGCGTTCGCGGCGGGAGACCTCGCACGCCTCGGCGATCCGCAGGGCGTGCAGGGCCTCCCGCCCGTCGCACGGATTGGCCGACTCGCCGCGGACCACGCGCAGGAACGCGTCCAGCTCCGCCTCGTACGCCGGGGCGAACCGTTCCAGGAAGCCCGGCCAGGGCTTCGCCGGGGCGCCGGGGCCGCCCGGCTCGGCAGAGGTCAGCGGCGTACGGTCGTCGAGGCCGACGGCGATCTGGTCCAGCTCGCCGGCCAGTTCCATCCGTACGTCGTACCCGGCGCCGTTGCACCGGGTCGCGGTGGCGGTGGCGAGCGTCCCGTCGTCGAGGGTGAGCAGGGCGGCGGCGGTGTCCACGTCCCCGGCCTCCCGGAACATCGCGGGCCCGCTGTCCGAGCCGGTGGCGTACACCTCGCTCACCTCGCGGCCCGTCACCCAGCGCAGGATGTCGAAGTCGTGGACCAGGCAGTCGCGGTACAGCCCGCCGGAGAGCGGGAGGTAGGCGGCGGGCGGCGGCGTGGGATCGGAGGTGACCGCCCGCACGGTGTGCAGCCGGCCGAGCCTCCCGTCCCGTACGGCGGCCCTGGCCTCGCCGTACCCGCCGTCGAAGCGCCGCATGAAGCCGAGCTGGAGCAGGCTCCCCGCCGCCTCGACCTCCGCCAGCGCGGCGAGCGTGCCGGGCAGGTCCAGGGCGATCGGCTTCTCGCAGAAGACCGGCAGCCCGGCGCGGGCGGCCCGCGCGATGAGCCCGGCGTGGGCGGCGGTCGCCGAACAGATCACCACGGCGTCGGGCCGGCCCCGGGCCTCGCCCGCCCCGGTGAACAGGTCGTCCACGGAGACGGCCGTGGCCCCCGTCCGACCGGCCGCGGCGGCCGCCCGCTCGGGGTCCGCGTCCGCCAGCAGCAGGGCGTCCACGGCGGGGTGACGGCTCAGCACCTCCGCATGGAATGTGCCGATCCGTCCCGTTCCGATCAGTCCGATGCGCATGGGCCCCAAGGTGGCGTTCGCCCCGTCGTCATGTCAAGCGTTTGTCCTGACAAACGGGGGCCGCGTCGGCCGGGTTCCCGCCCCGGTCGTGCCATGGCTTTGTCCGGACAAGCGAACTACGCTCGCCCCGTGACCGCACATGGAACCGACCGGCCGCTGCCGCTGAGCGTGGACCGCACCAGCCCGGTGCCGCTCTACTTCCAGCTGGCGCAGCAGCTGGAGGCGGCCGTGGAACAGGGCCGGCTGGCCCCCGGCGCCCTGCTCGGGAACGAGATCGACCTCGCCGCCCGGCTCGGCCTGTCCCGGCCGACCGTCCGCCAGGCCATCCAGACGCTCGTCGACAAGGGCCTGATGGTCCGCCGGAGGGGGGTCGGCACCCAGGTCGTCCACAGCCAGGTCCGCCGCCCGCTGGAGCTCAGCTCGCTCTACGACGACCTGGAGGCGGCGGGCCAGCGCCCCGCCACCGAGGTCCTGCGCAACGCGACGGAACCGGCCACGGCCGAGGTCGCCGCCGCGCTCGGGGTCGCCGAGGGCAGCGAGGTCCACCTCGTGGAGCGGCTGCGCAGCGCGCACGGCGAACCGATGGCGCTCCTGCGCAACCACCTGCCGCCGGGGCTGGTGCCCCTGCGCACCGAGGAGCTGGAGGCCACGGGCCTCTACCGGCTGATGCGCGCCGGCGGCATCACGCTGCACAGCGCCCGCCAGTCGGTGGGGGCGCGCGCCGCGACGGTGGGGGAGGCGGGGGTCCTGGACGAGGAGCCGGGGGCGCCGCTGCTGACGATGGAGCGGGTGACGTACGACGACACGGGGCGGGTGGTGGAGTTCGGGTCGCACGTCTACCGGGCGGCGCGATACGCGTTCGAGTTCCAGCTCCTGGTCCGCCCGTAGCCGGTGCCATTCCAGCCCGTCCGGCGCCCCCTCCGGTCCGTTCCCGGTTGCCCACTCCAAGGGGCGCGGGCCCGCCCGGGCGCGCGTGACGGGCTGGATACAGGTCCCGGCACACGGGTTGCGCTCGGCGGCTCCGTGCCCCAGGCTCCTGTGACCGTCGGCCACCCGCGCAAGGCCCCTGGGCAGGGCTCGGGGATACTGGGCAGCCGGCCCGGGGCCGTACACCCGGCACGGCCGAGCGAAGCGCACAGCAGCAGAAGAAGGGCACGGTGTCGTGGCAAGGGTTCGGACAGGGGTACGCGCGATGGGCGCCGTGCTGGCAGTGATGCTGGCAGCCGCGGGATGCAGCAGCACCGGCGGCAAGCGGGCGGAAGAACGCGCGGCCGAGGCCGCCGAGGGGCGGGCCGCGGTGAACACCCCGCGTTGGACCTTCGCCATGGTCACCCACTCGGGAGACGGCGACACCTTCTGGGACATCGTCCAGAAGGGCGCCGAGCAGGCGGCCGTCAAGGACAACATCAACTTCCTCTACTCGCACAACGACGAGGCCAACCAGCAGGCCCAGCTCGTCCAGACCGCGATCGACAAGAAGGTCGACGGGCTGATCGTCTCGCTGGCCAAGCCGGACGCGATGAAGGCCGTGGTCGCCAAGGCCGTCAAGGCGGGCATCCCGGTCGTCACCGTGAACTCCGGCTCCGCCGAGTCGAAGGAGTTCGGGGCGCTCACCCACATCGGCCAGGACGAGACCATCGCCGGTGAGGCCGTCGGCGACGAGCTGAACAGCCGAGACCGGAAGAAGGTCCTGTGCGTCCTGCACGAGCAGGGCAACGTGGGCCACGAGCAGCGCTGCGCCGGCGCGAAGAAGACCTTCGACGGCACGATGCAGAACCTGTACGTCGACGGCACCAACATGCCCGACGTCACCGCGTCCATCGAGGCCAAGCTCCAGTCCGACAAGAGCATCGACGCGGTCGTCACCCTCGGCGCCCCCTTCGCCGACGCGGCCGTCCAGGCCAAGCAGACGGCGGGCAGCAAGGCCGAGATCGACACCTTCGACCTCAACGCCAAGGTCGCCACCGGCCTCCAGGGCGACAAGCTCGGCTTCGCCGTCGACCAGCAGCCCTACCTCCAGGGGTACCAGGCCGTCGACCTGCTCTGGCTCTACCGCTACAACCGCAACGTGCTCGGCGGCGGCCAGCCCGTCCTCACCGGCCCGCAGGTCATCACCAAGGACGACGCCGACGCCTTGGCCGACTACACCAAGCGGGGCACCCGATGAGCGGCTCCACCGCCGCACCGGAGAAGTCCGCGCAGCTCGACGAGCGCCTCGTCCACACCTCGCCGCTCCGCAAGCTGCTCGGCCGCCCCGAACTGGGTTCGGTCGTCGGCGCGGTCGCCGTCTTCGTGTTCTTCGCGATCGTCGCCGACAGCTTCCTCCAGGCCTCCAGCTTCGGCACCGTCCTGTACGCGGCCTCGGTCCTCGGCATCATGGCCGCCCCCGTCGCCCTGCTGATGATCGGCGGCGAGTTCGACCTCTCCGCGGGCGTCCTGGTGACCAGCTCCGCGCTGATCTCCTCGATGTTCAGCTACCAGATGACGGCCAACGTCTGGGTCGGCGTCCTCGTGTCCCTGCTGGTCACGCTCGCCATCGGCGCGTTCAACGGTTTCATGCTGACCCGCACCAAACTGCCGAGCTTCATCATCACGCTCGGCACGTTCCTGATGCTGACCGGTCTGAACCTCGGCTTCACCAAGCTCATCAGCGGCACCGTCTCCACCAAGGCGATCGGCGACATGGAGGGCTTCGACTCGGCCCACGCCCTGTTCGCCTCCACGCTGACCGTCGGCAGCGTCGAGTTCAAGGTGACCATCCTGTGGTGGATCGCCCTCGTCGCCCTCGCCACCTGGATCCTGCTCCGTACCCGTTTCGGCAACTGGATCTTCGCCGTCGGCGGCGAGGCCGACGCGGCCCGCGCGGTCGGCGTCCCGGTCGTCCGCACCAAGATCGGCCTCTACCTCGGCGTCGCCTTCGCCGCCTGGATCTCCGGCCAGCACCTGCTGTTCAGCTACGACGTCGTCCAGTCCGGCGAGGGCGTCGGCAACGAGCTGACGTACATCATCGCCGCCGTCATCGGCGGTTGTCTGATCACCGGCGGCTACGGCTCCGCGATCGGCTCGGCGGTCGGCGCCTTCATCTTCGGCATGACCAGCAAGGGCATCGTCTACGCCGAGTGGAACCCGGACTGGTTCAAATTCTTCCTGGGAGCGATGCTGCTCCTGGCCACCCTGCTCAACGCGTGGGTGCGCAAGCGCGCGGAGGCGACGTCATGACGGCCACCCCTGAAGAGACCTCGGGACCGCTCGTCGAGCTGGACGACGTGTCCAAGTTCTACGGCAACATCAAGGCCCTGGAACACGTCTCGCTGGAGGTCCACGCGGGCGAGATCACCTGCGTCCTCGGCGACAACGGCGCCGGCAAGTCCACCCTCATCAAGATCATCGCGGGGCTGCACGGACACGACGCCGGACGCTTCCTGATCGAGGGCGAGGAGACCGCCCTCGCCAACCCGCGCGATGCCCTGGACCGGGGCATCGCCACGGTCTACCAGGACCTCGCCGTCGTCCCGCTGATGCCGGTCTGGCGGAACTTCTTCCTCGGCTCCGAGCCCACGACGGGCGTCGGCCCCTTCAAGCGCCTCGACGTCCGGAAGATGCGCGAGACGACCCGTACCGAACTGCTCCGCATGGGCATCGACCTGCGCGACGTCGACCAGCCCATCGGCACCCTGTCCGGCGGCGAGCGCCAGTGCGTGGCCATCGCCCGCGCCGTCTACTTCGGCGCCAAGGTCCTCGTCCTGGACGAGCCGACCGCCGCGCTCGGCGTCAAGCAGTCCGGTGTCGTGCTCAAGTATGTGGCGGCCGCCCGCGACGCAGGCCTCGGCGTGGTCCTCATCACGCACAATCCGCACCACGCGCACCTCGTCGGCGACCGGTTCGTCCTCCTCAAGCGCGGAGTGATGTCCGGCAGCCACACCAAGGACGACATCACGCTCGACGAGCTGACCCGGCAGATGGCGGGCGGCAGCGAGCTGGAGGAGCTCAGCCACGAGCTGGAACGCACCCCGGCGCCCACCCTCCCGGGCACTCCCGCGGCGACCGAAGAAGGGTCCTGACCGGAGGCCCGCCCCGGCGCGGCCGACCCCGCCCATCGGCCCGCCGGGGCCGGGCAGTGGCAGAATCGAGCGCGGCGGGCGCCGTCCGCCGCCGGCCGCGACTGCGGCCCGGCCCCTCAGACCCCGCAGGGACGATGAGCACGTACCGCGACTTCGCCCACCGCGGCTCCGCCCGCGCCACCGTCCTCAAGACGGTCGGCACCAAGGAACGCCGCTCGCACCTGTCCGCGCCCCGCGTCCCCACGGTCGGGATCGACATCGGCGGTACGAAGGTGATGGCGGGCGTCGTCGACGCCGACGGCAACATCCTGGAGAAGGTCCGCACCGAGACGCCCGACAAGTCCAAGAGCCCCAAGGTCGTCGAGGACACCATCGTCGAGCTGGTCCTGGACCTCTCCGACCGGCACGACGTCCACGCGGTGGGCATCGGCGCGGCCGGCTGGGTCGACGCCGACCGTTCCAAGGTCCTCTTCGCCCCGCACCTCGCCTGGCGCGACGAACCCCTGCGCGACGCCATCGCCTCCCGCCTCGTCGTCCCCGTCATGGTCGACAACGACGCCAACACCGCCGCCTGGGCGGAATGGCGCTTCGGCGCGGGGCGCGGCGAGGACCACCTCGTCATGATCACCCTCGGTACGGGCATCGGCGGCGCGATCCTGGAGGACGGCCAGGTCAAGCGCGGCAAGTACGGCGTGGCCGGTGAGTTCGGCCACATGCAGGTCGTGCCCTCGGGCCACCGCTGCCCCTGCGGCAACCGGGGCTGCTGGGAGCAGTACAGCTCCGGCAACGCCCTCGTCCGCGAGGCCAAGGAGCTGGCCGCCGCCGACTCCCCGGTCGCCCACTACCTGCTGGACCGCGTGAAGGGGAACGTCTCCGACATCACCGGGCCGCTCATCACCGAACTGGCCCGCGAGGGCGATGCGATGTGCATCGAACTCCTCCAGGACATCGGCCAGTGGCTCGGCATCGGCATCGCCAATCTGGCCGCCGCGCTCGACCCCTCCTGCTTCGTCATCGGAGGCGGTGTCAGCGCCGCCGACGACCTCCTGATCAACCCCGCCCGGGACGCCTTCAAGCGCCACCTCACCGGCCGCGGCTACCGCCCCGAGGCGAGGATCGCCAAGGCGCAGCTGGGCCCCGAGGCGGGTATGGTCGGCGCCGCGGACCTGGCGCGGCTGGTCGCCCGCCGCTTCCGCCGGACCAACCGGCGGCGCGTCGAGCGCTACGAGCGGTACGCCCAGATCTACGACCAGGCGGCGAGCACCATCCGCAACACGCGGTCCACCCGCACCGTCGATTGAACCGCGACCGCCCTCTTCGGCGTCCACCCCTCCGTACGCCTCGTCACGTCGCCGCAGCACCTAGGGACCACCTGATCATGATCGCAGCCGAGCACCCCGTGGTGCCGCACCAGTCGGAGTCTCCGGGCGACGGCGAGGGCAAACCGCCCGAGGACCGCCGGCGGGTGTTCAAGCGGCGCTTCATTACCGCCACGATCATCGTGCTCCTGATCGGAATCCCGGCCGGCTACCTGCTCATCTCGGCCGGCCAGAGCCGCCGCTCGGGCATGGACAAGGAGACCGAGGCGGCCGCCCAGGGGCTGCGCGAGGGCTGGCCCTCCAAGATGCAGCGCCGGATCTTCGAGATCCCGATCCCCGGCAACGGACAGGGCGTCCAGTACTACGAGACGAACAACTGGAAAGCCAGCCGGATGTACGCGAAGTTCCGGACCACCTCCGCCGGTCTCGACCGCTTCCTGACCGGAATGGGCACCGGGCGTGCGGCGCTGGAGCCGGACAGGATCACCATCAGCCCGCGGGACATCAAGATCACCGGCTGGTCCTTCGGCCCGGGCGAGCACTGGGCCGGCACCACGCACAGCAACAAGAAGCCGCGCCCCACCCAGAACATCACGGTCAACATGACCGATCCGGCCAGCCCCGTCGTGTATGTCGTATCGGCGGCGACCCCCTGACCGGGGGCCGGAGGGGCGCTCAGTAACCTGGAGCGAGTGAGCGAAGTGAGCGAGACGACCCCGCAGCCCGTGCAGGCCCCCCACCCCGGTGGGCCCGCCCCGCATCCCGGAGCGCCTCACCAGGCGGTTCCGGCCCCGCACCAGGGACC